>NZ_OY782038.1:1925000-2287500 GCF_963677575.1 uncultured Draconibacterium sp. | reverse complement strand
GAAGACACTTCTAATGTTTTCTTTGAGAACACTTATTACGGTGATGGTTACACTACCGATGAAATAAAGTACCGGAGAATAAGTAATGTATTTCAGCTGAAGCAGTACGAAAATCCGAACCGAAAATATACCTTCGGGAAAAGAGCTTTTCTTGGCTACGAACTATACCGCGGAGATACTCCCGGAGTGCAGGTGAATGATTCAACGCACCGACGCTTTGATATTAAATACTCGAACCTCTATGTAGGTGGCGGTATTTTCAGGGAAATGGGTAGTTTCTGGCTGTGGAATTTCGATGGAAAAGTTAACCTGGCCGGACGGAATGCAGGAGAACTGGAGTTGAACGGAATGATTACCAAACCATTTAGATTCTGGGGCGACTCAACGGCAGCGATGATATTTACAGGTTCGTTCGAGAATAGAGTACCTGATTATTTTCAGGAAACATTCCGATCAAATCATTTTCAGTGGGACAACGATTTTGATGCTGAACAACGTTTAACGCTGGGCGCGAAATTCAGAGTGCCTCAACGCAAATTGGAATTGGCAGCTAACTATGCTGCCATAAATAATTTCCTGTATAATAACGAGGAAGCTATTCCGGATCAAACGTCAAACGAAATACTGGTAATGTCGGTATATGCCGATAAGGATTTTAACTACCGGCGTTTTCATTTCCGCACACGTGTGCTGTGGCAAAAAGCTTCCGAAGAGCGTTATCTGCATTTACCCGAATGGTCGGCTTTTGTGAATACCTATTACCAGTTTACCATTTCGAAAGTAATGTTTACGCAAATTGGTGCCGATGTGCGTTACAATACCAAGTTCTACGCCGATGCTTATGCTCCGTCGACTGGTTTGTTTTATTTGCAGAATGAACAGGAATATGGTGATTATCCGTACATCGATATTTATGCCAACCTGCGTTTAAAACGTACACGCGTATTCTTTAAATGGGTAAACATTGGTACAAACTTCCTCGATGGAACCTACATGACAACGCCACATTACCCAATGCCGCGGGCTACTTTCCGCCTGGGTGTTTCTTGGGCATGGTACGATTAAGTAAAGGAAAGTACTTCACGGTTTATAAACCCCTCTGTCATTCTCCCACATGCCTTAGGCTGACATCTCCTCTAAAATAGCTACCCTTTATACACATCTTTTAAGAACTTCATTGCTACAAGGTAGCCTTCATATTTGTTGTAAAAGACATCAAGTCCGTTCTTAACCGATATGTACCCTGGTGGGCCATGGGATTTATAACCGCTCCAGCCACTAAGCCGTGCTATTGCCCAGGCACACCATGCCAAGCTTTGGCAGGGATATGGGTTTTGTTGTTTCTTCGTTTTCCCTTCTATCTCATTTTTTAATAATAACCCTATAAACTTTATTTGTTGTTGGCTAAAGACCAGTTCAGCTTTTATTGCTTCTTTATTGTTGAGCGATAACTTAAGTACCATTATCGTTAATGCCACCTGGAGTGCCATGACAACCTGTTTTTTCAATGCTGCACCAGTTTCAAGTTGCGAGGCTTCAAGTTCAAAGCCCTTGCTTTTCATTATCCTGAAAAGTTCTTCAATAAACCACCTGTTGCCGTACCATTCAAGGCATTTCATTGCCTGGCTTGCCCCGGTTATTGGGTGTGTAGTCAATAACCTCCAAACTATCGGGGGTTCTCCCCCGGGAATTGTTCCCGGTTGTTCCCGGGCTTCAATAGCCCATAATTCAACATATTCAGGAAGGTTCTTGTCGCGTAACCTTTCAGGCCTTTTTATTTTAACCTTTACATATTTTAATGCCATCTTTGCTGTACGGGCTTTTCGCTTTTTATTCCCTTTTATCTCTAAACCATAAACAGCTTTTTGTTCTTGCCCTGATAGCTTTTTATAAAGTTTCCCGTCCCCTTCTGCCAATTTCCTGTCTATTCTTGAACGCACCAGTAAATGGGTTCGTTCATCCGACACAAGGGCAAACTCGCTAAAAATATCGGATTCCCTGTCCCCAATGATGGTCAACAGTGGTGCTTTGTCTAAAACAGATTGTGTTTTTCGGGCACTTTCAACCCAACGGTACGATTCCTTTTCTGCGATATCCTGTTTCCAGTAACTTCGCTCAAATTTATCCTGTTTGTCCCAGTTACGGTTCCACAATTCTATGCTTGACAGGCCAATAGGCATTTTGTCTCCTTCGTTTACCACCAACATGGGATGGCAAAAGAAGCCCGCGTTGTCGTTCTTTGTTACCGGGCCGATATCTTTGTCTTTTTTCCCAATCCGTTGCAGATGGTTGGTAAAATTAAACTCTGTTGTGTCCTGTATGCAAAGAAGGTGTGCACCGCCTTGCTTGGCCTTGCAACTGGAAATTACACTTTCCGTTAGTTCGATATGGCTGAAACTATTATTCCCAAACATACGATATGCCCCAATTTTTTCTGTATTTGTTCTACTAAATTTGTTTACTACTGCTTTGCCGAAGTTAAGCATATCTCCCATAATTTTTTCTGCACGTTTTTCTATTCGGACATCAGGTAAAAAACCGCTAAAAAAACCCTTAAACTCCTTGACTATCACAGCTTTAAGATACGAAAAATCAACCAGAATGCCAATATTATGCTGTTGTTAATCAGACTGTTAGTTGTGTTTTTATCAACAATTTTATGTTAGCCCAACAATAAATCAAAGAACGAATATTTGTGTATAAAGGGTAGCTAAAATAGGGGAGAATAAAGTATAAAAATTGAAGCTTCAATTTTTATTGATCAAGTCATAAAACTCTGAAAGGATCATTGCAGTAGCACCCCAAATAATTTCGCCGTCGTATTTTACACAGGGTACTTTCATTAATCCGGTTACGGTTTTTAATTCGATGGTAGAGTGAGGAGGTTTAAATGCATCAATGGGAAAGAGGATCGCCTTTTCAACTTCATCGGGACAAAGGGTGAATTCAGGTTTAGTATCCATCCAGCCCACAAATGGCGTAATCTGAAAACGACTCACTTCTACATAAAACGACGAGAGCGTTCCCAACAGCCTGATCTTATCTTCGGTAATCCCAATTTCTTCGTGAGTTTCGCGTAGTGCAGTCTCGCAGGCACTTTCGTTGGCCTCAATTCGCCCGCCCGGCAAGGCAATTTGTCCGGCATGATGTTTCATATAGGCAGGACGCTTTATCAGGCAAACCTTTAATTCATTGTTATCAGGAAAAAGTAATAACAGCACACTGCTCTGTTTCACCTTGCTCTTATCTTCGGGGGCAGGTTTTAACACTCGTCCGGGCGGTAGCATTTTATCATGCGACGGCGAACCCGGAAGGTCTCCTTTTAAGGCGGCTGCTATTTTATCAGGATTGGTGATCATAAGACGCAAAAATATAAAATACCTGCAGATTTGACTAAGACAAACGCAGAAACAATGTTTGTTGTTGTGTTGAGCCGCTCGTTAAGGTTGCAGTGCAAAAAATATTGGTTCGGGCATATTTAGATTATTTAACAAAATAATCGCAGTATGCTATTAGCCTGAACAAAATATAATGTTAGTTTCACTGTTTCTATCAAATATGTTATGCACGCAATTAAAAACCACCACAGTATGATCGAAATTAAACGAATTATCTTCTTTTTTTTATTCTTAGTTATTTTAAGTGGGTGTCATGAGAAAAATGAAATCGAACAAGGACAAACATTGACAGTTGTAACAGGCAAAGTCAGTAATATGCAGGTTTATCTAAATACGAAAGAGTTTACGGTAAACATTATTGATTTCAGAGGCAAAAAAACAATATATTCAGATTCGATTAAGAGCGATGGAACTTTTAGCATTGAGTTTGATTTATATAAACCGCAGGATATAACGATTGATCCTATCGTTGGAAAAATAATTGCACACCCGGGCGATTCAATTCATTTGGGAATTGACTTTGCTGATATCGGTAATATTAAGTTTTCCGGAGATCGTGCTAGGTCCAATATTGATTTAAATAAATTTTTAAACAGTTATTACTCTATAATTAATTTTACAAACGAGGAAACAAGAAGGATGGAGTTTCGTACATACAGATCTTTTTGCGACAGCGTGAAATTAGTAGCTGATAAAAAGCAACAAGAATTTGTAAAAGAATTTAATCCCACTACTGAAGTTAAAGCTTGGACTACAGATTATATGACGATTAGGTACCAACAAGCGCTGTTATATTTCCAAATGCACTACGCGTATATACGAAATATTAAAAGTTATACTGAACTTGATCTGCCTGATGATTATTACAGCTTTTTAGAGAATATAGATACCGATTTTTCCGACTCAATTGTTAATGCCAGCATATACGAACTATTAAGCTATTATACTTCAAATTACGCTCAAAGAACAATTCTGGATACTACTCAATCTTTCAACGAATCTTATCTCACTCTAGCGAATAAATTATTGAATGAGCACAATGATTGCTTTTTCAGACAAATGGTGATTGGCAATTTGTTTTACCAGCAACTCAACAGAAACGATGTGGATTTTTTTACCGACAACATAAATCTTATGGATAAGAATGTGCATGATTCGTCGTTAAAAATACCGTTAGAGAATTATTACGCAGACCTGCAAAAACAAATAGAAAATCCTGAAATAAATTCCAATGCAACTTTGGCGAAATTAACAGGTACCGCAGGTGAATCATTGATCGATTCGATTTGGGGGGCAAACCAGGGAAAAGTTATTTATATCGACTTTTGGGCAACTTGGTGTGGACCGTGCAAAGCAGAAATGCCAAATTCGAAGAAGCTACAGAAAAAGTTGGCTGGTGAAGATGTTGCGTTCGTATATATGTGCATTGATTCCGATGAAAAACAATGGAAATTAGCGCTGTCTCAAATGCAGTTGGAAGGTCAACATTATTTCTGTGATAGAAAACAGAGTGGGAGTATTCGAAACGCATTTGATATAGAAGGTATACCGCATTATATGTTGGTGAGTAAACATGGTCACATTGTTGAATATGACAGCTCTAGACCTATGAATCCTGAAACCATCGAAAAAATAGAAAAATTATTACATGAAGAGTAATAATTCAAGGTATAACAAAGAATAGGCACTTGCAAAAAAAAGGGGACGCGCACATGGCAACATCCCCTAACTTTATATATGAACAAATCAAACCGAGTCATTTAAATCTTGCTGATTTTTAATTCTATATGTCGGAGTTTCAAAGCTCCTTCCCTTTTTGCGCTTGCAGAAAGGGAAGGAGTAAAACTAGTTCTAATCTTGGTGAGTCTATTCATCTTCCGTTTCTTCCCCGTTACTCCGGCGTTTACGAACCACTTCGTTGTTGGTAGTAATAATTTCGGCAACGGTGCGGGCATACGGGCCGTATGTGGCATCGTTTATCTGCGCCATAACGTTAAGGTAGTTCACCAACTTATTATTAATCAGGTCAACCACTTGTTTTTTCAGGGCCGAAGCATTTTCAAGCGTACCTTCTTCGGCTTGTGCCTCTTCAAAACTCAGACGATTATTTTCAAAATTGAGTTGTGCTTCGCGTAGGGAAGACAGGAAAATTTCGCCTTGCGGAAGAATGCCGATATTGTTTTGCGCCTCGCTTCCCGAATAATCCGACAACATCGAATTAAGCAACGAACTTTCGGCAGTGTAGCTTTCCTGTTTAATTTCTATGCCGTAGTTGTTGAAAATGTCGAGCAGGGCAAGGGCGGCATTACGTATTCTTGCAGTGGGATGATGCGAAAAAGCCAGTAGCAGGTAATACCACCCGTCCATTTTTTCTTCGCGCACTTCGTCGAGTGTTTGTGCCTCGCTTTTGGCTTTCATGCGGCGAATGGCCGAGGTAAACAGCTCCGACAATGGTTTTAACTCGCCGAAAATAAGTTCCATGTTAGGATCGGTGTTTAGGGAGGTGGCATCGTAACCCTGAATAATTTGCGTGGTAGTTCCGTCGATTTCGGTTACTTTACTTCTGAACATTAAATTTGAAATCATAATTGATTGTTTGGTTTTAAGTTAGCACCGTTAAAAAACAGGGAAAAATATGTCTTCGGGTGCGTCAACATTTTGTTGACAATTCAATTTACGACAAATGATCAAAACAAATCAAGCTTGCCGGGCATGTTGTTAAGCATAATGTATTTGTTATCAGGTTACTTGTTGCCAATGGTAGCGTGCCGAAAAAACAGTTAGTAACGCTTATGCCCGCGACAACGACTCCAAAAAGTGTTACGGCAAGCTTTTGCCTCCGGCAATGGCCTCAATAAATACTTTTTCATGCTTTTGCCTGCAACAATGACATGAAAAAATACTTTTTGAGCGCTCTGCCCGCGGCAGCGGCTTCAGAAAATGTTTTTTGGGTGTTCTGCCCGTGGCAATGCCTCTAAAAAATGCTTCGTGATGTTTTGCCCGTGGACAATACTATGGTTTTATATAAAATGTAATTATATTTAAAGGAAAAACTAAAGCGGTTGAATACATGCCCAATACCACGAAAAAACAAGAATAACATAATAAGTGTTGTTATATATTAGTTGGTAAGGTTAAATAAATGCAATCCAGTAGGATAACTTTTGTATAAATGAATAATAATAAGACCGACATAAACCTTAAATATTTAGAAGACATTCAGAAAGAGTGTTTACAAATGCGCTTTGGCGACTCTTTCGAAAGTGATTTTAAAAAGTTGGAATCGAACAATGGATTCGACATTGAGGCATATTTTAAATCTCAACCCTCATTGACTGAGCAGGATAAAAATAAAATAAGAATTAGTTATGAAAAATCGAAACAATCATTTGTACCACAAACAAAATATGAAAGTATTTATTCCTATCCTATTTTAAAGACACTCTTTGACAAGATTGAAGCAACTGCTAAAAGGTTATCGCTAAATACTGAAATAAAACCAATTATTGGGACAGCACTTTCTAAACAGTATAATGCATTTGCTCATAAAGTTCCAATTACTAATGACTATCTAATTGTCTTCGAAGGAGAGTTATTCACTCTATCAAATATATTGGCTAAAATTATTGCTCTTTGTTTGCCTGATTTTAAAATATCAAAACAAGGAGTATCATTTAACCTTAAAGAGAATAGAATTAAAAACCATATTAAATCAAATGAATCGTTACAGATTCATTTTGAAGACTTTGTGTTAAATGCGATACTTCATGGGCAACCAAATAAAACGAAACACTTTTACCTTAACGAGACGTTTAGTAAACTTCATTATGAACTGCTTACATCATTGGAATTATTTGTTGTAGGACACGAATATGGACATATTTATTGTGGTCACTTAAATGAGAACAATATCATAAAACAACTATATGAGAATAAACCGATTGAACGGATTTCTCCAGATTGGGAAATGGAGTATGAGGCTGATTACTTTGGTTTGACATTAATGTTAAACACTCTAAAGAGTAACAGTTTATTTCCTTTTTCTTTTTTAGGCCCTGAACTTTTCTTCACGTTTCTTGATATCGAAGAGAGAGCAAATAATCTATTAATTAACGGAGTAGAAAAACGTTCTTACGGATGTGATACTCATCCTCCGACTTTCGAACGAAGAACTAGAATTCGTCAACTAATATCAAAAGGCTTGCCTGCACGGACTTTGGAAACTTATAAATATGTTAGTGATTTTTTGGAAAATGTAATGGAGTCATTATGGGAAGATTTTAAAGAAAGGCACGGTATTAAAACCCCAGCCGCTAACAAAAGCTATATGTAATGCGGGGTTCAGTGGGTATTTTAACCACAGTTCTTCGTAGCAACAACGCCAATTCGTCTTTGAGATTTGGCTATAAAAAAACTAAAATATGAATAAACGAATTGGCTCAGTGGCAGCCTGACAGCGAAGCATCTCAAAGTCCCGCACTCCACATAGCCAAACCGATAGCAATTTTGAATTTAGCAACACACAAAAGTAAACGATGAAAAACATTTTTTTAATAATAGCTGGGATTATGATTTATTCTTGTTCGCATAAGAAAGAATCAGATTATTGGATTAGAGAGTGTGATTCAACGGGGATAAAATGTAGATATATTGACAAACAAGGAGAAGTGAAAATTCCATACGGAAAATACTACCACTGCTACACGGACACGTTTAAAAATATTGCTTTCGTGACTGGAGATAAAGGAATAATTGGAATAAACAGAAAAGAAGAAAAATTATTTAACGTTTACATTTTTGATAACGGACCAGATTATATTGTTGATGGAATGTTCCGAATAATCGAACAGAACAAAATGGGATTTGCAGACACTTTAGGCAATGTAATAATTCCGACAATTTATGACTTTGTATATCCTTTTGAAAAAGGTTTAGCATTAGTAAACATTGGTGGACACAGTGAAAGTATAGATCCATCTGACCCTAATTGTGAATACCACACCTGGGTTGGAGGAAAATGGGGAATAATAAATAAAAAAGGTAATGTTGTAAAAGACATTGAATATGACCGTGAATGGCAAAAAGGAAAAGATATACTGACAAAGGACTCAGAAATTCTTGAATTAGAAAATGGAATTTTAAAAAACAAAGAATAAAAAACTGCTCAACTCCCCCTCGTTTGTAACGAGGGGTAAGGTGTTTTAGCATTTGTAATGCAGATTGTAAGCGTCGTTAAAAACGACAAGAACGGAAACCCCTCGTTGCAAACGAGGAGCAGCGTAAAATTAATATTCAAAATTTTTCACCACCTCCGAAAAAATCCTATACGAATCTACCCGCTTTTGCTGGTCGTAAATGTGAGATGAAACAATGATTTCATCGGCATTGGTATTAGTGATAAGCTGCTGGAGGTCACGCTCAATTTTTTCTTTTCCGCCAACGAGCGAGCAGGCTAACATCTGGTCGATGCGGTCTTTAATAATTCCCCATTTTTCGTAACCCAGGTGGTGGGTTGGTGGTTGCATCAACTCGCGCCTGCCGGTAATAATTCCCATAAAACTGCGTCGCATAGTGCTGGCCAGGTACCCGGCTTCGTCGTCGGTTTCGGCAGCAACCACCTGGCTGCCAACAATCACATAAGGCTTGTCGAGTTGTGCGGATGGTTTAAAATTCTCGCGGTATATTTTTAGAGCGGCAATAAGCTGTTGCGGTGCAAAGTGGCTGGCAAAAGCGTAAGGTAATCCCAGTTCGGCAGCCAGGTAAGCACTGTCGGTGCTCGATCCCAAAATCCAAATGGGCACGTTAGCCCCTTCCGATAAAACGGAACGAACCTCGGCATTACTGTTCTCTGCTGAGAAATATTGTTGAATTTTGCGCACTTCGTTTGGGAAATCCTGTGCAGCGCGCATCCGGTCGTAACGCAGTTCGGCAGCAGTTACCGGGTCGGTTCCGGGAGCACGGCCTAAACCCAAATCGATACGATTGGGATAGAGCGCAGCCAGGGTGCCAAACTGTTCAGAAACGATTAAAGGCGAATGGTTGGGCAGCATAATTCCGCCTGATCCTACGCGGATCGTTTTTGTTCCCTGGGCAATGTAGCCAATTATAATTGATGTGGCGGCGCTGGCCACACTAATGATGTTGTGATGTTCTGCTACCCAGTAACGGCTGTAACCCAGTTGTTCGGTGTACTGTGCCAGTTCAAGGCTGTTGCGCAAGGCATCAGCGGGAGTCGAGTCTTCGGCAACCGGTGCTAAATCGAGCACCGAAAAGGCTAATTGTTTTCTGTTTGTCATGTTTGTTTTCTCCTTTGGCCTTTTATAACAAAGAAAGATTGATTTTGATTAGTGCATTTCTTGAAAATGTAGGGTTTTTACTCCTGCATAATTTCATCGAATAGATTCCCCTGTTACTGTGCAATTGTATCAAGTGGTAAGTCGATAAAATGACATAATAGTACGGTTGCAATGGATATAAAAGCGAATAAAAGCGATACTTTTGCATATAAAATGCTGAGAATAGGACAATGCAAAGATTATTAAAAAACATAGAGGCTTATATTCCGCTGGATGAAAATGATATATCGTTACTTGAAAACGCCATAGAAAAGAGGGTATATAAAAAGAACGACATTATTTTTACTGAAGGCAATATTGCCGATGAAATTTATTTTGTAACCCGGGGGTGTGTCCGGCTTTTTTATAATGTCGACGGAAACGATAAAACGGCCTTTTTTTATACCGAAGGACAGTTTATTTGCGCCGGCGAAAGTTATACTTATAATATTCCGGCCACCGAAAATTTTCAGGCTGTAGAACAAACCGAGATATATGTTTTTACAAAGAAAAAAACGGACGAACTATTGCGCAAAGTTCCTAAGTTTGAAGTTATAGCCCGGATTGCCACCGAGAATGAATTGATTACCTGCCAGAAAGTAATTGCCTCGTTTGTTACCAAATCAGCCGAAGAACGTTATACCGATCTGTTAAGTACACAGGGAGATTTGTTCCTTCGGGTACCTCAGCAGTTTATTGCTTCATTTTTAGGCGTATCGCCAGAAACTTTAAGCCGGATAAAAGCACGGGTTTATAAGAAAAGGAATTCTTGACGATCGTCAAGAGAAAACCATATATTAGTCTTTAATTTTGTGAAAAAAAGATGAACACAAAGAAAGTTTTAGTAGCAGGAGCAACAGGATATTTAGGACAATACCTGGTAAAGGAACTAAAAAACAGAGGTTTTTGGGTAAGAGTATTGGTGCGAAAAGAAACGCAGAAAGCGTTGTTCGAATCGGTTGATGATGTTTTTGTGGGGCAGGTAACACAACCCGAAACCATTAAAGGAGTAACTGAAAATATTGATTGGGTTTTTTCTTCGGTTGGTATCACGCGCCAGAAAGACGGGCTGACCTACATGGATGTTGATTACCAGGGAAATTCAAATTTGCTAAAAGAAGCTTTGCGTGATAAGGTTGACGCATTTCAATATATTTCGGCAATAAACGGCGATAAGCTCAGGCATTTAAAAATATTTGAAGCCAAAGAAAAGTTTGTAGATGAACTGAAAAATTCGGGAATAAATTATTGTGTATTGCGCCCAAATGGTTTTTTCTCTGATATGAAAGACTTTTTGCAAATGGCAAAAGGAGGCCGGGTGTATTTGTTTGGCGATGGGAAGTTAAAACTAAACCCGGTTCATGGCGAAGATCTGGCAAAAGTTTGTGTCGATAAAATGATTGCCGGGACAAAAGAGGAAACAGTAGGCGGAATTGATATTCTGGCACAAAACGAATTGGCCGAATTGGCATTAAAAGCCTGGGAGAAACCGGTAAAAATTAGTCACCTGCCCGATTGGACACGACGGTTTACCATTTGGCTGTTACGGACATTTACATCGTCAAAAACTTATGGGCCGGTTGAGTTCTTTTTAACAGCCATGGCCTATGATAATATTGCTAACCAATACGGGAAAAACCGTCTTGAAGATTTTTTTAAATCAGAAGTAAAAAGGATGAAGAACAAATAGCTTAACCCGGATAATTCATTTGATTCTAGCAATAGTCATGTTTCTCCGGGTTAATCCCGACTTAGTTGAGTCCATTTTTGAGTGTCAAAAATGGGTACGAAACTTACGTCGCATTAAACTATTTTGCTATTTGTGATAATAATGAGGATTAATCAAACCGGATCACTTTATCAGGCGAAATTTTTGAGATAAACCAGCTTGGAATTATCAGTATCAGCGAAGTAATAACAATAGTTCCGAGGTTGAGCAGCAGCAGGTGGGTAAGCGAAAAATTCATCGGCACATAATCAACATAATACGACTCGGGATTCAACCGGATAACATGAAAGACCATTTGCAGCAGTACGATAGCTACGCCAATAATATTTCCCCAAAGTAGTCCGCGTCCGGTTAAAAATACCGAGAGATACACAAACACTTTGCGGATGCTCCAGTTGGGACTTCCCATGGCTTTTAGCACCCCAATCATACTCGCGCGTTCAAGTATCAGTACCAGCAAGCCCGATACCATGTTAAATGCAGCTACAATAACCATCAGTGCCAGGATGATCCACACGTTCATGTCGAGTATCGACAGCCAATCGAAAATTTGCGGATAAACGCGTGTTATACTTTGTGTGCGTAATATCTCCGAGTTTTCCTTGCGGTAGCTGATAATTATATTACGTATTTCCTGTTCAATGTTGTCGATATTGAAAAAGTCGGTGGTAATTACCTCGAAGCCGGTAATCTGGTCAGGACGCCAGTCGTTAAGCCGCTGAATTTGTTTCAGGTCGCCCACAATAAACAGCTGGTCGAACTCCTCGAAGCCGGTGCGGTAAATACCACTAATCTCCATTTGTTGCATTCTCGGGAATTTCTCATCTCCGGTAATAAAATATAACACAATGCGGTCGTTCAGTTTCAGACGCAGCAATTTGGCCACCTGCGCCGAAAGTAATACTTCGTTTACACGGGCACTATCGTTAATAGCCGGCAACTGGCCTTCAATAAGGTGTTTCCTGAAAAATTGCCAGTCGTAGTCTGCGTCTACTCCTTTAAATACAATTCCTTGAATGTACTCGTCGGTTTTTATCATGCCCGGTTTGGTGGCATAAGGCTGTAACCGTTTTACACCAGGCAGCGCTTTTACATCGTCAAGGAAAGGCTGATCTTCAGAGATCGGGCTGGTTTCGTACGAGTTGTTCGAGTCGTAATTAATGATCTGGATGTGCGAACCAAAGCCGATTACTTTGTTGCGGATCTCTTTTTTAAAACCGGTAACCACTGCCACGGCGACAATCATTACCGTTAAACCCAGCGCAATGCCTGCCAGCGCAATACGAATAATACGTTGCGACAATTGCTTTTTGTTCGCCTTGTCGAAAAAAAGCCTGCGCGATATAAAGAGTTCGGTGTTCAAAATAGTCGACGTTTAAAGGTGCCAAAATACAAATAATACCGATAAGTGTTGGGTGCAGGCCGTTTAAATCCGATGGCTAGTTTGCACTCACAGTTTCCGGGACCAGTTCTTCTTCGGTAACATCGCTTCGGCGATTAATAAACGGAAGAATGAGTATAGATATTATACCAATGAGAATGATCATTGCTGTCATTGACGTATGAGCTACAAAAGCGAAGATAATTCCGTTTTCGTTGGCCACTCCATACAACGAGAGGGCTTCTTTGGCCATAAAATGCCATGCGCCTATTCCGCCCTGCACCGGAGCCACCATACCAAAACTTGCCAGTACAAATGTGGTCAGTCCGGCAATTGGGTTCAGATCGCTGGTAAAATCGAAAGCAAAGAACACCACGTAAAGCATCAGGTAATACATGCCCCAGATAAACGCCGAGTGGAAAAAGAACCAACCTTTTTTCTTGATATTACGAATGGAAATAAAACCTTCTTTAAAATTGCGGATGATCTCCAGAATTTTTTTGAAAAATGCGGTATGCTTAAATGCGTTTCTGAAAACGAAGATCAAAACAGCAAATACTACAACTCCTATAATGAGGTAAGGAGATGTTATGGCAGCATGCAGTTTTTCCGATATTTCCGGATTGGCTTTCATAAAGTGGAGCATCTCTCCAAATTGCGAAAGAATAACAATCGCTAGCAAAATCAGCAGTGAAATCAGGTCGATCAGTCGTTCGGCAACAACGGTTCCCACCAGTTTAGTAAACGATATTTTTTCATAGCGCGACAAAACACCGCAGCGCGATACTTCGCCCATTCGTGGAAAAGCCATGTTCATTAAATAGCCTACCATTACTGCCAAAAATGTATTAATAAAGCGTGGTTTATGTCCAATGGGTTCGATCATTAAACCCCAGCGAAGTGTGCGGCTTATGTGACTCAACAAGCCAAGAAACAGCGAGAGTGCAACCCACCAGTAGTTCACATCATTTTTCAGAACGGTTTTTATTCGTTCAATGTCCTGATCTTTATAAATAAGCCAAAAAATGAATGCCCCAAGGGCGAAGAAGCCAATAAACTGAAGGATCTTAACGATTGTTTTTTTCAAAATTAAGGTTTTTAAAAGCTTTCTTTCCCGCGCCACCTGTTATTTCCCTTAAATTTTACTACTTTCACGACGCGAAAAATACCGTTAGGTATCGAGCAATTCTTTGATGGCAAAAATATAAATTTGTTTTATTAATCGAACGAAAAAGAGATATTAAGTAAAATTGACAATGGACGAGGTTGAGTGTAATGAGTTATGTACGACCCAAAAAAAATCTTGGTCAGCATTTTTTAACCGACCAAAATATTGCGCGAAAAATTGTTGACAGCCTGGGTGCCGATGTACCGGATGTACTGGAGATCGGCCCTGGAATGGGAGTCCTTACTCAATACCTTTTACAACGCGCTGAGCTGAATGTTCATGTTGTTGAGATCGATACTGAATCAGTAGAATACCTCCAACAAAATTTTCCGACACTAAAATACATTTGGGGAGAAGACTTTCTGAAAGCTGACGTTGCAGAACGTTTTTCGGGTAATTTCAGTCTTATCGGTAATTTCCCTTACAATATTTCATCGCAAATATTTTTTCGTGTGTTGGAATACCGCAACCGCATTCCCGAAACAGTAGGAATGGTACAAAAGGAGGTTGCCGAGCGTATTGCTGCACCTCACGGTTCGAAAACGTACGGAATACTGAGTGTGTTACTGCAGGCCTTTTTCGATATCGAATACCTGTTTACTGTTTCGGAAGGCGTGTTTAACCCGCCGCCAAAAGTAAAATCGGCAGTGGTGCGGCTGAAACGGAATGAGGTAAAAGAACTGCCGTGCAGCGAAGCGCTGTTTGTAAAAGTGGTAAAGGCAGCTTTTAACCTTCGCCGCAAAATGCTACGTAACTCTTTAAAGGAAATTTGTTCCGCTTTACCCGAAGAGTATGCTATGAAACGTCCGGAACAACTTTCGGTCGGTGCGTTTATTGATCTAACTTATAAAATCGAAGAAATCGAAAAACAGTAAATCATGAGTTTTGAAGCAACCAGAGAATACATTGAGCAGTTAAGAGAGCTGATTGAGGAAGGGAAGAAGAAGGAAGTTACTGCTTTAATGGAAGATCTTCACCCGGCGGATATTGCTGAGGTTATGGATGATCTGAACACTGAGGAAGCAAAATTCATTTATTTATTGCTTGATGGCGAAAAAGCTTCGGATGTTCTGATTGAGATTGATGAAGACGACCGTCGCCGCTTTTTAAAAGTTATTCCGCCTGAAATGATCGCCACCCGGTTCATCGAATACATGGACTCGGATGATGCTGCCGACGTTGTTGCCGATCTGGATGAAGATATTCAGAAGGAAGTGCTTAATGAGATTGAAGACATTGAGCAGGCCGGAGATATTATCGATCTGCTGGATTACGAAGAGGATTCGGCCGGTGGTATAATGGCAAAAGAGCTGGTTTCGGTAAACGAAAATTGGAATGTAGCAACCTGCCTGAAAGAAATAAGCCGCCAGGCTGAAGAGGTGGACGAGATCTTCTATATTTATGTAACCGATGATGATGATAAACTAAAGGGAGTATTATCATTAAAAAAGCTGATATTAAACCATACCAACACCAAAGTATCGAAAATCTACGACCCTGAAATACAAAAAGTGTATACCAACGCCCGGCAGGAAGAGGTGGCTGAGTTGATGGATAAATACGACTTGGTTGCGATGCCTGTTGTGGATGAAATTGGCCGCCTGCAAGGGCGTATTACTTTCGATGATGTGATTGATTTTGTGCGTGACGAAGCCGAAAAAGATTACCAGATGGTTTCGGGTATTACCGGCGATGTAGAGCCCGGTGACAAAGTGTGGCAAATTTTACGTGCGCGTTTTCCGTGGTTGCTGATTGGTTTATTGGGAGGTATTTTGAGTGCTGTAGTCTTAGGCTCGCACGAGGAGTCGCTGACAAAAGTTACCCAGCTGGCATTTTTTATTCCGTTGATTGCGGCGATGGCCGGTAATGTTGGAGTTCAGTCATCGTCGATTGTGGTGCAAAGTATTGCAAGTGGTGTGAAAGATATTGAAACTCCCGCCCGAAAATTAGTAAAAGAAGTATCGATAGCAGTGTTAACGGCAAGTATTTTTGCTATGCTAATTTTTTTCTACAATTTCTTTGTTTCCGGAAATATGAACCTCACTTATTCTGTTTCCATCTCATTATTTATTGTAATTATTTTTGCCTCGTTGTTTGGCACCGTAATTCCATTAATTCTGAATCGTTTTAAAATCGACCCAGCTTTGGCAACCGGGCCGTTTATTACTACCATGAACGATATTTTGGGAATGATGATCTACCTTACTATCTCGGGGATGTTTTTCAATCTGGTTTAAACCGAATTTATTGCAATTACCGGATCGAGTTTGGCCGCAGCACGTGCCGGCATAAATCCGGCGATAAATCCGATAACGGAAGAAATCATCAGGCCATTAATAATATTTGCGGTCGTTAAAACAATGGTAAAATCAGTCGACTGGTTCACTATAATTGTTCCTGCATAAATCAAAATTAATCCAACAACTCCGCCAATTACCGAAAGTACAATCGCCTCGAATATAAATTGCAACAGAATGAAATAACGTTTAGCACCGAGCGATTTCTGGATGCCAATAATCTTGGTACGTTCTTTCACCGAAACAAACATGATGTTGGCAATTCCAAATCCACCAACCAATATCGAAAATCCGCCAATAATGGCTCCTGCCAAATTAAAAACCACAAAAAACTGATCGAACTGATTCGCCACAATACTAACCTCATTCAATGCAAAATCATTTTCTTCCATTGGTTTTAGCCGGCGTATTGTTCGCATTATACCTTCCAGCTCGGCCATAAATTTGTCGTTGTCGATATTGTCTTTTGCTTTAATACAAATGGTTTGCCCCCGGTCGCGGTTGCGGACATCAATCATGTAGTACGATTTTACTACACTGATGTGGATATAGCGGTCCATACTGGTGCCAAAAGCATCTTGCCCCATTGGCGTATAAACACCAATAATGTTGAATTTTTGCCCCTGGATTTTTATGGTGCGGCCAACCGGATCTAATCCGTCGAAAAGCTGGTTAGCAATTTCGTGCCCGATTACTGTAACCGGCGCACCGGTTCGCATTTCCGAATCGGTAAAATAGCGTCCTTTGGCAATTTCCAGGTTCCAAACATTCAGCAGTCCTCCCGATGTTGCTAATATTACTGCATTGTCGAGGGAGGTACTTCCGTATTGAACTTTACGGCCAAAACCGAACAAAAAAGCGGCATCGTCAACCGTTTGTGCACGTCGTTTTACTTCATCAGTTTCCTCTAAAGTAGGTACGGGGCGATTCTGGTATTTCCAGAAAGGATATTCTGTTTCGCCTTCGGGTGGTGTCCACGGCATTTTTTGCACATAAACCATGTTACTGCCCAGCGAATTCAGGCTGTCGCGAATAAAACCTTCCAGCGAATCGATAACCGTAAAAACCGAAATAATGGCAAAAATGCCAATGGTAACACCCAGCAACGAAAGTATGGTACGCAGCTTGTTGGCTGCAAGCGAATTTGCCGCAAACGAAAAAGACTCGTATATCAATCGAAGCAGTAACATTATCAGGTTTTAATTTAAAGTAAAAATAGTACTTGTTTTCTATTTCGCTTATCGGTTGGCCTCATATCTCTCAAAAAATGGTTTTAATCACTACATATTTTACCGAAAAACCGGAAGTGAGTTTCGATTAAAACCAATCTGTGGTATTAGTGCCCGATCGTGAAAATTATTACAATGAATTTAGAAATACTTTAAGCTGTGAATAATATTTTAATTCGCCCTTTGTTTATAATATTAAATTGTCTGTTTTTTTTATCTTTGCAAGCGAATTTGAAAAATCCAATAAATGGCTGATAATAAAAAAATTAAGACTGCTCTGGTTTCAGTCTTTCACAAAGAAAATTTAGATAAGATTGTTGCAAAACTAAACGACTTGGGTGTTAAGATATTAAGTACCGGTGGTACAAAAAGTTTTATCGAGTCGTTGGGCGTTGAGGTTACCTCAGTTGAAAGTTTAACCGGTTACCCGTCGATTTTGGGTGGACGCGTAAAAACTTTGCACCCGAAAGTGTTTGGTGGAATTTTATCACGTCGCGACAACCAGGGCGATGTAAGCCAGTTAACTGAATACGAAATCCCGGAGATCGACCTTGTAATTGTTGATTTGTATCCGTTTGAAGATACTGTGGCTTCGGGAGCTGAAGAACAAGATATTATTGAAAAAATTGATATAGGGGGGATTTCATTGATTCGTGCCGCTGCCAAAAACTTCAAAGATGTAGTGATTGTTCCTTCGCAGAACGAATATCAGCCACTGCTTGAAAAACTGGAAGCCAACGATGGCGAGTTCAGTTTGGCAGACCGTAAATGGTTTGCCGGAAAAGCGTTTGGCGTTTCGTCGCATTACGATGCTGCAATTTTCAGCTATTTCAATGAAGGTGGCGATGCCGGAACACAACGCATTAGCCTTAACGATGGCGATGTTTTACGTTACGGAGAAAATCCACACCAGGCAGCAACATTCTTTAAATTCGATAACGTTGCCGAAGGTGCAGGTCTTGCAAACGCACAAGTACTTCAGGGAAAAGCTTTATCGTACAACAATATGCTGGATGCCGATGCAGCCTGGAAATCAGCCAGCGATGCATATCACTCGGTAACTCACATCGAAAATAAAGTAGCTGTTTCGGTTATTAAACACTTAAACCCTTGTGGTTTGGCGGTAACCGACAACATTATGGAATCGTTGGAACTGGCATGGGCCGGTGACCCAATCAGCGCATTTGGTGGTATTATTTGTTTTACCGATACTGTAACCAAAGAAGCAGCCGAGTGGTTCAGTAAAAAATTCATCGAAATTATTATCGCTCCTGAATATACCGACGAAGCATTGGAGGTTTTAGCTAAAAAGAAAAATCTTCGTGTTTTGGTAACACCGGTTCGTCCGATGGAGGCAGGAGAAAAATTATACCGTTCGATAAGTGGCGGAATGTTGGTTCAGGATGAAGATGAAGGTTTAGATACTGAATTTAAAACAGTAACCAAAAAAGAATTTGAAGCTTCAAAAATGAACCTGGCCAAATTCGGATCAATCGCTTGTAAACACCTAAAAAGTAACGCTATTGCGGTAGTTACCGAAACTGAAAAAGGCGCTTTCTGGTTAACTGGAGCAGGAATGGGACAGCCAAACCGTTTGGATAGTTTGCGTTACCTTACCATGCCACGTTTCGATTTGAAAGGTGGGTTGGATATCGAAAAATCGGTATTGATTTCGGATGCTTTCTTCCCGTTCCGCGACAGCATTGAGGCAGCCAACGAATACGGTGTAAAATACATCATCGAGCCGGGTGGTAGTATTCGCGACGAGGAAGTGATCGAAGCTTGTAACGAATTTGGCATTGCCATGGCATTTACAGGCCGCAGACATTTCAGACATTAATAAATAAAATTATCTTTATAGCACTAGATACATAGCAAATTAATTTATGGGTTTATTTTCATTTTTAACGCAGGAGATAGCAATTGACCTAGGAACGGCCAATACTATTATCATCCATAATGATAAAATTGTAGTGGACGAGCCTTCGATTGTAGCCATCGATATGAAAACCGAAAAGATGGTTGCCATTGGAGAAAAAGCCAGGCAAATGCAAGGGAAGACGCACGCAAATTTAAAGACGATCAGGCCGTTACGCGACGGTGTGATTGCCGACTTTAATGCTGCGGAGCAAATGATCAGGGGGATGATTAAAATGATTAACCCGAAGTCGAGGATGTTTTCTCCGGCTTTAAAAATGGTAATTTGTATTCCTTCAGGAAGTACCGAAGTTGAAATTCGTGCGGTACGCGACTCGTCGGAACATGCCGGCGGACGCGAGGTTTACATGGTTTACGAACCACTGGCCGCAGCAATTGGTATCGGTTTAGATGTTGAAGCTCCTGAAGGAAATATGGTAGTGGATATTGGTGGTGGTACTACCGAGATTGCGGTTATCTCTCTCGGTGGTATCGTTACCAACAAATCAATCCGTATTGCCGGCGACGATCTTACTGCCGACATTATGGAATATATGCGTCATCAGCACAATATTAAAATTGGTGAACGTACAGCAGAGGAAATTAAAATTCATGTTGGTTCGGCCTTGTCGCAACTAAAAGAACCACCACCGGATTATGTAGTTCAGGGGCCAAACCAAATGACAGCGTTGCCAATTGAGGTGCCGGTTTCGTACCAGGAAATTGCACATTGCCTGGAAAAATCGATTTCTAAAATTGAAACTGCGGTGTTAAGTGCTTTGGAGCAAACACCTCCTGAATTGTATGCCGATATTGTGGTGAAAGGAATTTGGCTGGCAGGTGGTGGCGCCTTGTTAAAAGGTCTTGATAAACGACTGACTGACAAAATTGGTATTCCATTCCACATTGCAGAAGATCCGTTACGTGCGGTTGTTAGAGGTACTGGTATTGCTCTGAAAAATGTAGAAGGCTTCTCATTCCTTATCCGATAATAGAAAGTTAAAAATATAAATGCGCAGTCTCCTTCGATTCCTGGTAAGAAATTATGCGTTTCTACTGTTTCTTTTGTTAGAAGCGGTTTCGTTGGTGATGGTATTTAACTACAATAGTTTTCAGCGGTCGCGCTTTTTGAATTCGGCCAATTTTATTTCGGCTAGCTTTTACAATACCACAAGCTCGGTATTTCAATATTTCGAATTGGCGCACGTAAACGAAGAATTGGCCAACGAAAATGCCTATCTCCGGTCGCTGCTCGATGGCGGTACATTGGAGGAAATATCGGTTGCTGATTCGATAATAACTACGCACGAACTGCCGGATTCAAATTTCGTATTCAGGACAGCGCGTATTATTAACAATTCGGCCAATAAACAGCAAAATTACATTACGCTCGATAAAGGACTCGACGATGGAATAAAAGCCGATCAGGGAATTCTTGCACCTGAAGGAGTTGTTGGTGTGGTTACCGGCGTTTCCAATTCGTATGCATCGGGATTGTCGTTGCTTAATCCACGATGGAGCATTTCTGCTAAGTTGAAGAACTCCGGTTATTATGGTTCGTTGCGCTGGGATGGTCAAAACTACCGCCAGGCCGACTTACAGGAAATACCAATTCACGTAAATCTGGCAACAGGCGATACGGTGGTAACAAGTGGTTATTCATCCATTTTCCCCGAAGGATTGCTGATCGGTACCATTTTATCGTTTGATCAACCGCAAGGCGAAAATTACTACAATATAAAGGTGAAACTGGCTGTCGATTTTAAATCGATACGTTATGTGCACGTCATCGAAAATGTGAAAAAAGAGGAGTTAAAAGATCTGGAGAATAGAGTAATAAATGGGGCGGGAAATCATTAAATATGCAATAATGTTTGTAGTGCTTGTGCTTACGCAAGTACTGTTTTTAAACCAGGTGCAGATCAGTGGATTTGTAAATCCATACATCTACATCTTGTTTATTATGCTACTTCCTGTAAATGCACCACGGTATATACTTCTTTTGGGCGGATTTTTCATCGGCCTCAGTATCGATATTTTTTCCAATACATTGGGTGTTCATGCTTTTGCTTCGGTGTTTATTGCTTTTCTGCGTCCGCCTATTATCAGGGCAATTACCAACCGCGAAGAGGACATGGCAGATTACCCCGGATTGGCACAAAACGGTTTGGGCTGGTTTCTGTATTACACGGCAATAATGGTGTTCCTGCATCACCTTGCACTTTTCTTTATCGAGGTGTTTACTTTCGCTGATATTTTAGGAACCTTATATCGTATCATTTTAAGTTCGTTGTTTTCAATTTTTGTTATAGTTTTAAGCCAGTTTATTGTATTTCGCGATTAACAGAAGTCGAAAGAAGGGTACTTAAATTTGATTTTTCTAGTAAAAAATTGCAGCTTTTAGTTGCTGATAGTCAGAATAAATAACAGGCAAGGTATTACATGAACAATTTGTCGAAACGAAGTTATATTGTTGCAGCTGTTTTTGCTGTGGTAGGATTGATCTATGCCATCGATTTGTTTCGGCTGCAGGTGTTGGATTCCGACTACAAACAATACGCTACAAATAACGTCTTGCGCGAAGTTGTTCAGTACCCGGCGCGCGGATTGGTTTACGACCGGAATGGAGAGTTGCTGGTGTACAATAAAACGGCCTACGACCTGATGATCACACCACGCGAAGTGGAACAGTTCGATACACTTCTGCTTTGCAATTTACTCGATATTACTCGTCCTGATCTGGAAGAAGAAATTGCGAAAGCAAAAAAATATTCGCGATACAAACCATCGGTATTGATCAAACAGATATCGCCTGAGAATTTTGCCTTGTTACAGGAACAACTGTATAAGTTTAAAGGATTCCACTCGCAAACCAGGACACTGCGCGAATATACACACCCTGTTGCAGCTCACGTTTTAGGGTATGTTGGGGAGGTTAATACCAACGACATAAAACGCGACACCTACTATAAATCAGGCGATTACATCGGGCAAAGCGGGGTAGAAAGAACTTACGAAAAGCAGCTACGTGGCGTTAAAGGCGTAAAAAAATACATGGTTGATGTGCACAACCGAATTCAAGGTTCGTACCTGAACGGCGGGGAAGACAAACCGGCAGAAATTGGTAAAAACCTGGTATCGACAATTGATATTGAATTGCAGCTTTACGCTGAAGAACTTTTTCAGAATAAAAAAGGCGCTGTTGTTGCCATCGAACCAAAAACCGGAGAGATACTTGCTATGCTGAGTGCCCCGACTTACGATCCGGGTTTGTTGGTGGGCCGGGTTCGTGGAAAAAACTTTAGCCATCTGCAAAACGATACTTTAATGCCATTGTTTAACCGCGCTTTGCAAGCGCGTTATCCGCCGGGATCAACATTCAAACCATTCAATATTTTAATTGGTCTGCAGGAAGGTGCTATCAACAATGCCACACGGATTGTTTGTAATGGAAAGGCATCGAGTCCGATCAAATGTACACATAATCATATCTCGCCGGCCGGTGTTATCGATGCTGTTCGCGAGTCGTGCAACCCGTTTTTGTGGAATACTTTCCGAAATACGATCAATAAATACCCAACAACTGCTGAAGGATTTCATGTATGGAGTGAGTATGTAAAACGTTTTGGACTGGGGCAAAAAATAAGTTCCGAGTTTTACAATGAGAACCCGGGATTGCGACCAACCGTGGAGTATTATAACCGGAAGTTTAACGGCGATTGGTGGCGTGCATTAACCATTCGTTCGCTGGCAATTGGTCAGGGCGAATTGGGAACAACACCGTTGCAAATGGCCAACCTGGCGGCAATTCTGGCCAATAGAGGCTACTATTATCAACCTCATATTATTAAGGAAGTTGAGAATGATACGGTGCGTAGCAGTTTTTCGGTAAAACACGAAATCGGAGTTAAAGCCCAATATTTCGAGCCTGTATATGAGGGAATGCGGCAAGTTACCATTGCGCGTTTGAAACGCTCTGTTCCCGGAATCAGTTATTGCGGAAAAACCGGAACCATTGAAAATAACCAGGGAATTGATCATGGCGCGTACATGGCTTTTGCGCCTGAAGGCGACCCGAAAATTGCGCTTTGTGTTTATGTGGAACACAGTAAATGGGGGGGGGATTATGCAGCTCCAATTGCCAGTTTACTGATTGAAAAATACCTGAATGATACCATAGCCGATAACCGCCTTATTTACGAAAAACAAATGATGGAGGCTGTTTTAACAGATCCGCACAACCCTGAATTAGCAAATTAATGCCAAGAAGAAATAACATATTAGCAAATATTGACTGGTTAACCGTTGCCCTGTATATTTTAATGCTGTTTTTGGGCTGGTTTAATATTTACGCAGCTTTGTACAGCGACGAGCATCAGAGTATTTTCGATATCACTCAACAATATGGAAAACAGCTGATGTGGATCGGAGCCGCATCGGTCTTGGCACTTGTAATCATGTTGTTAGAAGTGAATTTTTATATTTTTTTCTCCTATATCATCTATGGCGTATTAGTCTTGTTACTTCTGCTGGTACCGTTTATCGGGAAGGAGATTCATGGCGCCCGATCCTGGTTTCAACTGGGACCAATAACTTTTCAACCGTCGGAATTTGCCAAGTTTGCTACAGCACTGGCACTTGCACGTTACATGAGTACGCATGGTTTTAAACTACAAACGACAAAATCATTATTGACCATTGCGGCAATAATATTTGCACCGGTGGTTTTAATTTTGATGCAAAACGATACCGGTTCTGCATTGGTTTACTTCTCGTTTGTTCTGGTGCTGTATCGTGAAGGATTATCGGGTGTGGTACTTTTCTTTGGAACCTTGGTGGCAATTCTCTTTGTTTTAGCGTTGGTTTTAACCAACATCACTTTGGCTTTAATAATGGTTGGAGTGGCTTTATTAATGTTTCTGATCTTTAATCCAAAGCTCAAACAGTTTGTAAATGTTGTCATTATTTATGCCTTGTCCATTGGCTTTTTTATTCTTTTAAACTATGTGATCAACACCTCATACGAACTGGCACAATTTATATTGGCCGGAGCAGTAGTAGGCTCATTAATTGTGTTGTACCAAAGTGTTCGGAATAAATTCTCGAATTATACAAAAGTTGCGATTATATTCATTGGTTCTATTCTGTTCACCATTTCGGTTGATTATGGTTTCGAGAACTTTTTGGAACCACACCATCAGGTTCGGATAAACGAACTGCTTGGTATCGAGTCGAATCCGCAAGGTGCGGGCTACCACGTAAATCAAAGTAAAATTGCCATTGGTTCAGGAGGAATGTGGGGAAAAGGCTACCTGGAAGGCACACAAACCAAGTTCGATTTTGTACCAGAACAAAGTACTGATTTTATATTCTGCACTGTTGGCGAAGAGTGGGGATTTGCAGGAACACTGACCATTATTTTGCTTTTTTTGTTCTTCTTTATGCGCCTTATCTGGCTTGCAGAGCGGCAACGATCAACATTCTCGCGGATTTACGGTTATTCGGTGGCAGTTATCCTCTTTTTCCACTTTATGGTAAACATTGGAATGACCATTGGAATGATGCCGGTTATTGGTATACCACTTCCGTTCTTTAGTTATGGCGGATCCTCGTTGTGGTCGTTTACAATCTTGTTGTTTATATTCATTCGGCTGGATGCCAGTCGTTTAGAGAAGCTTTCCGACTAGTTTTTACGCACTTCTTAAGATTCTTTATAACATTTTTTTACTACCCCCATTTTTATACCTTTGTGAGGCTTTTAAAAAATCGGAAGAATTTCTACGCAGAAATTCATCAAATAAAGGGAAAAACAGACAGTAAAAATTAACATAGTTCTTTAATATCCTATGGGAGGAAGAACCGCAGATTTATTCGAGTAGCGAATACTTAGGCTTGTGCGTTCACTTTTGCAGATCGACTTGCATGCGATCCCATTAAAAATTTTAATGAGATGAAACGAGCATGATAAAAAGTTTTTTTGATACAAAAGAATATGATTCGCGAGTTACATGAGTTACCATTGAAAATAGAAAAAATACAAACGAATGAATTATAAACCTTATTCTCTTCATAACTTTAGGCAAATTCCGCAGATGGAGTTTCTTTCGGAAGAACAGAAACTGGAAATTGAGGTTGTTGGAACGGTTTTGCCATTTAAAACTGATAATTATGTAGTTGATGAGTTGATCGACTGGAATAATTTTGAACGCGATCCGTTTTTTATTCTAAATTTTCCGCAACGAGAAATGCTTGACAAAGCCAGTTTTAATAAAATGGCTTCGTTAATTACAAGTAATGCACCACGAAAATCCATTCAGGAAGAAGTTAATAAAATCAGGTTAAAGCTTAATCCAAACCCTGCCGGACAGGAGAGTAATGTGCCGGTTTTTAACGGAAAAAAACTTAGCGGCATTCAACATAAATACCGCGAAACCATGTTGTTTTTTCCTACCCAGGGACAAACCTGCCACGCTTATTGTACCTTTTGTTTTCGTTGGCCGCAGTTTGCGCTAAACGACTTTAAGTTTGCCATGAAAGAGGCAGACACTTTGGTCGAATACCTGAAAGCCAATCCGTATGTTAGCGATGTTTTGTTTACCGGGGGCGATCCGGCAGTGATGAAAACCAAATTTTTCGAGACGTATTTTAATGCGTTGCTCGACGCTGATATTCCAAACCTGCGAAATATCCGTATCGGAACAAAATCGCTGGCTTACTGGCCTTATCGTTATACCACTGATGAGGATGCTGATGATTTATTGCGTTTGTTCGAGAAAGTTAAAAAGCGTGGAATAAACGTGGCACTGATGGCGCACTTCAATCATCCGGGAGAATTAAAAACCGAGGCTGTTCAGAAGGCCGTAAAACGACTGATTGGCGCCGGAGTACAGATTCGTTCGCAATCGCCGTTACTGCATCATATAAACGACCATAGCGACATTTGGGCCGAAAACTGGAGAGAACAGGTGAAACTGGGCATTATTCCATATTACATGTTTATTGCCCGCGACACCGGAGCACAGGATTATTTCGCAGTAACGCTCGACCGCGCCTGGAAGATTTTCGGAAATGCCTACAAACAGGTGAGTGGCGTTTGCCGCACGGTTAAAGGGCCAAGTATGTCGTGTAATCCGGGCAAAGTACAAATTGTTGGCGTTAGCGAAGTTGCCGGAGAAAAAGTATTTGTTTTGAACTTTTTACAGGGCCGTGATCCGAATTGGGTAGGTCGCCCGTTTTTTGCAAAATACGATCCGGATGCGATTTGGCTGGATGATTTAAAACCTGCTTTTGGCGAATCGAACTTCTTTTACGAACAAGCATTTCTTGAATTACTTGCATAAAAGATATTTCAACAATCAGAGCCCGGTCGTCAGATCGGGCTTTTTTATTTGAATACCATGCTGCTTAGAAACAAAGTCGACAAGCTCGGTGAAAAAGGCCGCAAAATTTATCTCCAATTCCGTGTAGTTTTCCAATAGAATCCTTTCAACTTCCTCCGATTTCGAGGGCAGGCTGGAATGTTTCCCCATAATTTTTAACGACTGTATAATCCCATCAACCGAAGCATACGAAACTAAACGTTTGTGTTGAATAAGAAATGGCAAAAATCCCTGAACTCTTAAGGGCAACGTACTAAAGTGGCTAAGTAAAATGGCATGAACCCGTTTGGCAAAAACCGGCAAACGAAGGGGAGAATACTGATTCCAGTTTTTCGCCAGAAAATGATCGTAAACAAAATCAACCACAATTCCCGAGTACAATCCAAATTCGGGGCGGAACATCAACCGGGCTTCCCGTTGTATCGGATGCGCATCGGTAAACGAATCAATTTGTCGATGAAGCAAAATGCCTTTGGCAACTTCTTCCTCATACTGCAGGTATTTATTGCCTTTTATATAATCGCCGATAAAATTGCCAACCAGCATTTTTTCCGATTCGCCCGAAAGATGGAGATGTGCTAAATAGTTCATAATATTGAAACAAACGCTTTAGTGTAAAATTTGTTTTTTGGTCTCATTTTTTTTTGTGTGTAAAAACAGTTCATTATCAATCGTTTAATATATTTCTGCTTTTATTTTGTAAAAGAGACACATACAGACTTTTGTTAGCTTTTTATTAATTTTTACATTTGCATCCGAAAGTAAAATTATGGCTAAAAAAATAGTTGCATTTGGCGAGGTTGTTTGGGACATTTTACCTAATGGTAAAGTGTTGGGAGGAACACCTTCTAATTTCGTTTTCCGGTGTAACTCACTGGGCGAAAAAGGCTATTTACTTTCGCGCGTTGGCGACGATGAATTGGGAACTGAAGCCATTGAAACGCTTATAAAACTTGGTATTTCTGATAAAAACGTTCAGCTCGACCCCGTGTTTAAAACCGGAACAGTTGAGGTTAGTTTTAACGAAAATGACGAGGCGGTTTATAAAGTAGCTCATGATGTTGCTTTTGATCATATCGAGTTTTCAGCCGAAGCATTAAAATTGGTTCGAAAAGCCGATTGTTTGGTGTTTGGATTGTTGCCACAACGTTTTGGGATCTCTAAAAACACATTGCGGGAGCTGATTAAAGAATCGCCCGATTCACTTCATTTTTTCGATCTAAAATTATTCGAACACTTTTTCAGCGTAAAAGTGGTAAAACGTTTATTGAACGCCGCCAATGTTGTACGCATTAAAGAGAAAGAAATCGAATTTCTGGCCGAAAAACTGGAGATCGAATACACCAAAGTTGAAGATTTCGCACAAACCTTATCAAAAGAATTCAAACTCGATATTGTAATTATCACACGTGGAAGCGTTGGAGTTTTAGCACTTCATGCCACCGACGGTTTATTTTTTGAGCCGGGTTATAATTTGAAGGCCATTGACAATGTTGGATCGGGAATGGCATTTGCCGCCGGATTTTTACATTATTACCTGAATGGAAAACCGGTTGACGAAGCCCTAAAATTCGGGAATGCAGTTGGGGCATTAAACACAACAAAAATGGGCGCAACCAGTTCTTTTACTAAAGACGACGTGCTCGAATTCATGAAAAAAACGAGACAACACAAGTCTGTGCTATAGTTTTTTCATCAATTATCCTATATTCTTAAACATCTGTTTTTTAGTAACAAAAGCTTTGCTTTTTATGTTTAAAAGAGAAAAGCTACAGGATGAAACGAGCAGAAAATTTCAACATTCTAAATTATAGAGATGAATGATAAAATTTTCTGAGAGTTACATGAGTTGTCATAAAAAATAAGCAATTATAAACGAATGAAAGTTACAGCAAGAGAAATTACCAAAGCATTACTCACGCAGCTGTGGGTTATGTATCTCGATCGTGTTTCGTATGCTCGGGAATATCAGCGGTTGATTATTGATAAAGGAGGTAGCGTTGTAAACGATCATATCGCCTTTCGAACATTTAACACACACACCGGAGAGCAGCCTGAGGGGATAAGAGCAATAAAACATATCATTTCTTGTCTGGAGTATGTTCCGGTTGAGAAATATAATTTCAAAAAGAAAAAACTGAAAGCCGTTCATTTTGAGCATCCCGATCCCATGTTTCCTAAATTATTTGTGAGCCAGTTAGAGGTGGAAGAACTACCTGGATGGGCACAGCAAATAATAAAAAATACAGTAAAAGATACGCCTTATTTATTATCGGATGAGAGTATCGGGTTGTTGGCGACTTTAAAAGAAAAAGGCGAATTGCCAAGGGTGGCAGGCGAAATGCTGGTAAAAGACTTAGCTCAATATTTTAGAAGGCCATGGAGCGTTCCGCATAGAGACGATGTTTTGAAAGTTAACGATGTATCGCAATATGCAGCCTGGGTGCTGCTGCATGGTAACGCAGTAAATCATTTTACGGCTTTTGTAAATTATCAGAACGTAAGTGAGTGGCCCGATCTGGAAGCTACCTGTAAAGGAATGGCAGATGCTGGAATACCAATGAAAGAGGCACTTGAAGGAGAAAAGGGAAGTAAATTGCAGCAATCGGCAACGTTGGCTGTAAAAGAAGATGTAGAGGTTAAGGGCGATGATGGAATAGAAAAAATGTCCTGGACCTATGCCTACTATGAATTAGCACAAAGAGGTTTAGTGATTGAAAATGGGGAGGAGAAATTATTCTCAGGATTCCTTGGAGAGCAGGCGAGGCATCTGTTCGACATGACCAGAACAAGGGATAACTAGAATAGTGGAGAAGAAAATGGAAAGGGAAGCGGGTAGCTTCCCTTTTTTCTTAAATCAAGCTGAAAATCAATAGTAATTATAGGTTCCAAATTTAAAGACTCACCCTGATTGTGCCTTCGACACAATCGTCCCTCTCTACTCGTAGCTACCCTTTATACACAAATATTCGTTCTTTGATTTATTGTTGGGCTAACATAAAATTGTTGATAAAAACACAACTAACAGTCTGATTAACAACAGCATAATATTGGCATTCTGGTTGATTTTTCGTATCTTAAAGCTGTGATAGTCAAGGAGTTTAAGGGTTTTTTTAGCGGTTTTTTACCTGATGTCCGAATAGAAAAACGTGCAGAAAAAATTATGGGAGATATGCTTAACTTCGGCAAAGCAGTAGTAAACAAATTTAGTAGAACAAATACAGAAAAAATTGGGGCATATCGTATGTTTGGGAATAATAGTTTCAGCCATATCGAACTAACGGAAAGTGTAATTTCCAGTTGCAAGGCCAAGCAAGGCGGTGCACACCTTCTTTGCATACAGGACACAACAGAGTTTAATTTTACCAACCATCTGCAACGGATTGGGAAAAAAGACAAAGATATCGGCCCGGTAACAAAGAACGACAACGCGGGCTTCTTTTGCCATCCCATGTTGGTGGTAAACGAAGGAGACAAAATGCCTATTGGCCTGTCAAGCATAGAATTGTGGAACCGTAACTGGGACAAACAGGATAAATTTGAGCGAAGTTACTGGAAACAGGATATCGCAGAAAAGGAATCGTACCGTTGGGTTGAAAGTGCCCGAAAAACACAATCTGTTTTAGACAAAGCACCACTGTTGACCATCATTGGGGACAGGGAATCCGATATTTTTAGCGAGTTTGCCCTTGTGTCGGATGAACGAACCCATTTACTGGTGCGTTCAAGAATAGACAGGAAATTGGCAGAAGGGGACGGGAAACTTTATAAAAAGCTATCAGGGCAAGAACAAAAAGCTGTTTATGGTTTAGAGATAAAAGGGAATAAAAAGCGAAAAGCCCGTACAGCAAAGATGGCATTAAAATATGTAAAGGTTAAAATAAAAAGGCCTGAAAGGTTACGCGACAAGAACCTTCCTGAATATGTTGAATTATGGGCTATTGAAGCCCGGGAACAACCGGGAACAATTCCCGGGGGAGAACCCCCGATAGTTTGGAGGTTATTGACTACACACCCAATAACCGGGGCAAGCCAGGCAATGAAATGCCTTGAATGGTACGGCAACAGGTGGTTTATTGAAGAACTTTTCAGGATAATGAAAAGCAAGGGCTTTGAACTTGAAGCCTCGCAACTTGAAACTGGTGCAGCATTGAAAAAACAGGTTGTCATGGCACTCCAGGTGGCATTAACGATAATGGTACTTAAGTTATCGCTCAACAATAAAGAAGCAATAAAAGCTGAACTGGTCTTTAGCCAACAACAAATAAAGTTTATAGGGTTATTATTAAAAAATGAGATAGAAGGGAAAACGAAGAAACAACAAAACCCATATCCCTGCCAAAGCTTGGCATGGTGTGCCTGGGCAATAGCACGGCTTAGTGGCTGGAGCGGTTATAAATCCCATGGCCCACCAGGGTACATATCGGTTAAGAACGGACTTGATGTCTTTTACAACAAATATGAAGGCTACCTTGTAGCAATGAAGTTCTTAAAAGATGTGTATAAAGGGTAGCTACTCGTAGAGAGGGAATGAGGGAGAGTTTTCCTAAAATTTTGTATTTTTTGCCCCGTTGGTGATTTCCGGGAACAATGATTTTATTTTAATAAACTTCCGGCACATAAGTCATTTCATCAAGTGGTGGGCGGATATAACCTTTTCTTTCCTGCCGTTCAGGAAGCACAATTTCCGGTTGTTCCAGTTCTTTGTAAGCGATTGATGATAATAAATGATGAATACAATTCAGCCGGGCGCGTTTTTTATCGTCGGCATCAACCATTAACCACGGACTTATTTTGGTGTCGGTGTAGGCAAACATTTCATCTTTGGCTTTTGAATATTCTTCAAATTTCTCCATCGATTTAATATCCATCGGGCTCAGTTTCCAGCGTTTTGTTGGTTCGTTTAATCGCGCTCTGAAACGTTTTTCCTGCTCATCCTGACTTACGGAAAACCAGTATTTAATCAGAATGATTCCCGAGCGGATCAACATACGTTCGAAATTTGGACACGCGCGAAGAAACTCCCAGTATTCTTCGTTGGTACAAAAGCCCATTACTTTTTCCACACCGGCCCGGTTGTACCAACTGCGGTCGAACAAAACCATTTCGCCGGCTGCGGGAAGATGTGGTGCATAGCGCTGAAAATACCATTGAGTTTTTTCGCGTTCGGTTGGAGTACCCAGCGCAACAACCCGGCAAATCCGTGGATTCAACGTTTGAATGATGCGTTTAATTGTGCCTCCTTTTCCGGCTGCGTCACGCCCTTCAAAAATCACTACAACTTTAAGTCCCTTAAACTTTATCCACTCCTGCAGGCGCACCAATTCAATCTGCAATCTGTTGAGTTCCTTTTCGTAGAATTTTTTCGAAAGCTTTCCCTTTTTGGTGTATTTTTCGTCTTTATTTTCCATAGCAGCCCGGTTAATTCGTTCATTTAAAGGTAAAAAAAATGAAGTTAAAATCAAGGCTGGAGAATTAAACGAGGAGGTAGGCCCCAAATTCGGTAGTGCCGGAAAAGGCTGTTAACGGGAAAAAGCCGGATACAATTTTTTGATTTTCAAGAACAAGAGGGTGGTCGTGGCTCATTTGTTGGCAGAAATCGACAAAACGTTTTTTCGGATTGTAATAGATGCGGAAGCGACCTTTTTTTGTTGGCGCAACAAATCTTTCGAGATAAAGAGAAAGCAAGCCCATGTTGTGGCGCACATTAATTTCAAGGCATGGATTTATTTTTAGTGCCCCGGTTTTGTCTCTGAAAATCAATGTGTCGACACCAAAATAGCCTTCGTAGTTGTCAGCTAATTTACTTTTTCCAAGCTCTTCTTTCAGCGCAGGAATGATCAGTGCTGACATTTCTTTTGAAAAGTTCTTCACATCCTGATCCAGTTCATCAGGTAATCCGTTGAGGCTGTTTCCCAGGTATTGCCCTTTTTTGTCGGCCGAAAAATTGCTGGTTCCCCAATAGTGAATTTCGCCGGCTTTTAACTCAAATTGAAAAGCCAGATCGAGCTCTTTATTCTGAAAAGCTTCAACAATAGCATATCCCTGTTCCTTTACAATTCCGAGCAATTTCTCCCAAACTTTATCATGTATTGGCTGCTTGGTAATCGGTTGTAATCCGCGTCCAGAGCTGCTCCACGGAGCTTTTACCATTAGTCTGTCCCATTTTGCCAGAAGCGTTTCTATTTGCTCTTGCGTTTCACAAACTTCGGTTATTTCATTTTCACTGAGAAAATGGGGCGACGGATGATTTGCTGTCAGTTGTTGTAATATCTGCAATGCAAATTTCTTGGAATAAAGCTCGCGGTACTCCGGTTTCCACATAAATACCGGAGATGTTTTGAATTCATCGGCACAAAGCGGTTTCAGACTTTCCAAACGCTTGTGTACGGCTGGGCTCCATCCCCACGGCTGAAGTTTTCCAACTTCTTCAGGTGGATTATTTTGCAGCTCTTTTTCTGTTACAAAAACAGGCGGTGTAACTCCAATTTTTTGCAGATGCTCATAAAATTCACCGTTGGGGGGTTGAGGGACAATTACAACGTCATTTTTAGTTGCAAAATAGAGTGGGAGTGTGGCCAGATCGGATTCCATTTTTTGCAGAATCTTATTCGGATTCCACGAAGCATTGCCATTTGCCACCGCGTATTCGCAAGTGGGATTAAACAAATAGATGTTAGGATGTACCGATTTCTGCATGCCGCGAATTTAAACAAAAAAACGGACTGAAAATTCAGCCCGTTTTCCATATTGATTGCTAATATTATTCTAAATTTCTTCCAATACCGGGTTTAAAATTACCTTGTCGCCTTCCTGAAGTCCGCTTTCTATCAGCACGAATTCGTCATTCTCAAAACCTGTGGTTACCGGAGTTTTCTCCTTGTTGTTATGTTTCGACAGGTAAACAAAATCCTCACCATTTTCGCTAATAACAGCTTTTAGCGGAACAAACAAGGCTTCGTCCTTATCGGCCAGAATTATTTCGTTGTTGCTCGACATTGCCGGCTTTAATCCGTCGTTCGATTCATCGAGGTGAATAAGTACCTTAAAAACTTTCATATCAAAATCTTTATGGTCTTCACCAACGCGTGCAATTGAATTTATTTCGCCATTGATGACCACTCCTTCCAGCGCGTCAAACGAAACCCTGACTTTGTCTCCTACATTTATCTTCGAAATATCGATCTCTTTCACGTAGGTTTCCGATATCACGTCCGACATATCAGGCAAAGTAGCAATCGGAGGGCCGTTCGACCAGGTAGAAATATCGCCATCTTTACTGTATTTGGTGCCATCCCAATTCTCGCCAAAAATTACAATCCCGTCTTCAGGAGCAGTAATACGTGCTGCTTGCATAGCCTGTTGGAATTTTGAAATTTTCTCCTGGCTGCGATTTACCTTATCTTCCGAGCGGGCTACACCCATTTTCAACTTATTCTGTTCAAGCTGGTAATCACGCTGCTTTTTGGCAATTGTATTCTCTGCTTTTTTGTACGTCATTTGAGCCTTGCGCTGGTAAGCTGCCGATTCGTAAATCGATTGTTCCAAATCAATTTTATTGTATTCTAAATCGAGTTTGGCATTTTTTATATCTTCCCGAAGTTCGGTGAGTCGAACCGTGCTGTCGATCTTTGCATTTTTCAGGTCAGCTTCTTCTGTTTCCAGGTTTTGCTGTTCCTGGCGCATACTGGAAATAATCTGGCTGGCATCGAGTTGCATGATAAAATCGCCTTTTTTCACGTATTTCCCATCTTGAGCAAGATCAAGAATTTTTAGTTGCCAGATCCGCAGTTCTCTGTCGCCAAGTATTTTAGGCATTGGAATAGGAGTGGCCACCAAACCGTTAATTTCTCCTTTGCAGGTTAATGTTGCCTCAAAAGGACCTTTTTCAACCACATAAAATTTCTCCGATTTTGTTGTTGTCAGCGATCCGGCAAAAGCTGCAATGGCAATAACGCAAATTACTGCTGCAGTTATTATAATATGTTTTCTTTTTATGGCCATAAACTATTCTTCTAAAAGTTTGTCGTAATCGGCTTCAAGAGGTTTCTTTTTCTCAAAATCGAAAAGCGTTAAACTACGCAGTCTGTAATAGGCAGACCAGTAATCGCGCAAACGCGACAGGTACGACATACGCGCCGTTTCCTGGTCGTTACTGGCAATATTAAGTCGTGTTACATCAATTTTCCCGATGAGGAAACGCTGAAAGGTAACGTTGTATCCCATTTGGGCAACGGTGTCGGCTTTTGCGGCTGTGTTCACTTGTCCGGCCTGAAGATTGAACTCCAGCACGCTTTGGTAAATATCCTGTTCAAAATCAATGCGTTCCTGCCTGATTGTTGCCAGGGCAACTTCCCGGTTTGATTTAGCCATTGAATAGCGTCCTTTTCCGCGTCCCCAGTCAACAATCGGAATGTTTAAGCCGAGGCTAAAAACCTGGCTTTTGTCGGGTTCGGTGTACACATCATCAAAATTGTCGGCACTTTTGTTTAAACCATACATGGCATAAAGTGTGGTGTTCAGCCCTCTTTCTGATTTGGCAATGGCAACATTTTCGTCCTGCTGAAGCCGCTGTTGTTGGTGATTCAAAATCTCAGGATTGTTTTTAATCGCCTCATCGATTGCCTCGTCCGGATCAATTTTCAATTCCGGAATTTCACTGGGAACAACACATTTAATCATCGTTTCTTTAGGAAGGCCGAGGAATGAGTTCAACATGGCTTGTGCTCTTTTTTCTCCAAGCTGTGCGACACTCAGTGCCTGCTCGCTGTTCAACAAACGGAGCTCCAGTTCCAGCAATTCATCCTGCGTTACTGTTCCCACCTGAAAACGCCCTTTACCAATTTTATAAAGCGTATCGGCGTTGGCATAATTCATTTCAGCAATGTTTTTCTGAATCTGTGCATTGATCAACCCAAAAAAGCGCGAAGTAGATGTAACACGCAGATCTTCCATATCCTGAATGAATTCTTTCTTGGCTTTCTCAAACTTTAACGGTTCAATCTTCGATTGCCATTTCAAGCGGTTGTACCCGTTCAATTCCTGCGAAAAACCTATACTAATAGGCGTAGCGTTAAACGAAGTATTTTTGTCGCCACCAAGGTTTTTGATCATTCCAAGCTCCGAGCGTAAAAACACTTGTCCGCCGGTTAGCGAAACATTTTGCACGGCAGAAACGCTAACTTCGGAGTTAAAATATTCACGCTGACGGAATTCGTCTTCGTTGGTTTCAAAATTGTACACACTGTTACTGTAACGGTTAAAATCGGCCGGATTCGAACTTAACGAAATACTTGGTAAGCGCTCGGCTTTATAAAAACGGTGTTCCCAGTAGCTGGCCAAATACATGTTTTTATTTCGGAAAGCATCGATTGATTGTTCTGAAGCAATGTCGATTACTTCGGGCAGGGTTAATACCAGTTCGTCCTGGGCTGTTACAAATCCGATAAGGCCCAGACTCAAAATAAATGATAGATATATTTTTTTCATTTTGCTTGTTTTCAGGTTAATTTTTATGAACGAAGACTTACTACCGGATCGTTTGCTGCGGCTCGTTTGGCAGGCAGATAGCCAAAAATAATTCCGACACCAACCGACACGCTAAAGGCAATAAAAATGCTAAAGGCGGAAACTATTGTTTTGATGTCGAACATGGCTGTAATAATTTGCGAGAGCACAACACCCAGAATAATTCCGATAATTCCTCCGGTTAAACTAATTAATGTTGACTCGGAAAGAAACTGCGCGATAATGTCTTTTTGTTTGGCACCCAATGCCTGGCGAACACCAATTTCACGAATACGTTCCAATACCGATGCCAGCATAATATTCATAATGCCAATTCCGCCAACTACCAGCGAAATACCGGCAATTACACCTAAAACGATGTTGAATATTTTTTTGGTTTTTTGTTGCTGTTTTAGCAGAAGTTCGGGGATGGTGACTTCAAAATCGTAAAGGTCGGAATGGCGTCGGAGCAACATGCGTTTAATTAATGTTGCCGAGCTGTTAAGTTGTTCCGTTTCTTTTATCTGAACGATGATCTTGTCGAGCTGGTTAAGATTATCGTCGGTATCAACCGGTTCATCGGTTTGTTCGGGGCCACCATAAATAACAACCATTCCGTTGCCGTTACTGTTTTTATTGGCATTTAAAACTTCGTCGGCCCTAATGAGAGAACGGTTTTTAAATCGTAGTAACATGGTTTGCACGGGGATGAAAATTTTATTGTCGGAACTGCTGATTCCCAATTCGTCGGATGCCGAAGCTGTAAAATCGCGTCGTTCAACAACACCAATAATTTTTAGCCAAATCTGGCCGCATTTTATGTACTTTCCAATAGGATTCTGCTGACGAAAAAACTGCTCTTTAATATTGTTCCCAACAACACAAACTGGCAATCCTTTTTCAATTTGATCTGTATTAAAACGTTTTCCCTCGGCTAGTTGCATGTTAAACAAATCGAAGTAGTGATTGTCAATTCCTTCGAGTACAACCGGTTTGCTGATCCCGTTTAGCAGAGCCGAGTAGTTAAAGGAGATTACCGGTGAAATTCGTTCAACAGTAGGAACAATTTTTTTTATAGCTTCAACATCGTGGAGTGTCAATCCTTTCGAGAATTTTTTAGCTGTGGGCTGGCCATTGCCACTTCCATCGCCACCTGCTCCGTCGGACAACGAATAAGTGCTTGGCGTTATAACAATGTTGTTTACTCCAACAAGTTTTATCTGCTCCAGAATCTCCTGTTCGGCGCCATTTCCAATTGCCATCATGCTGATAACCGCAGCAACACCAAAGATGATACCGAGTGCGGTAAGTATCGATTTCAGGCGGTTGGCAATAATCGCTTCAACCGCTATCAGAATATCGTGTAAATATCTTTTAATAAACATCTTGTTTGTTTGAGTGGTTAATTGGCCGAAGTAATTGTAACACCCGGAGGCAATGCCATTCCCTCGGGTAATTCAGGCGCTTTTTCTTCTTTCTGTTCTTTCTTTTTTGCTGCTTCTTCTGCGGCTTTTTCAGCTGCTTTACGTTTCATCTCGGCATAAATTTCAAAACCGCTAAGTTCGTAATTGGCAGCATCTGCCGGCTCAAGTAATTGCACTTTCTGCCCCTCTTCAAGCCCCTGGTTTACTACCACATAGTTTTCGTTGGCCTCGCCGGGTTCAATAATTTGTGCTGTTTTCGAATCATTGAGATATACATATGACAAACTATCGTTTGAGAATACGGCTTCGATAGGTACATAAGTGGCATCTTCAATAAAACTGGCCTGAATGGTGTTACTGGTCGTCATTGCCGGTTTCAGATCGGGATCAGAGCCGTCGACTTTAATTTTTACCTCAAAAACCTTTGCATCACTTTTTGGCATTAGCTGCCCCATGTTGGCCACGGTGGCCACTTCGCCGGTTAATGTTTTATCGGGGAAAGCATCAATTCCAATTCTAACTTTTTGACCAGGTTTTATCAGTGCAATGTCTATTTCGTTAATAAAGGTTTTGGTAACCAGGTTATCCATGTTCGGGAAGGTGGCAATAATCGGGCTCCACTGCGATACGCGCGATCCGGTTTCAACGGTGCCTCCCCACTCGTACTTGTGGTAGGAAATAATACCTGCTTTTGGCGAATAAATAATCAACTGATCCATTAATTCTTCCAAGGCATCAACACGTTCTTTTACTTGTTTGTAGGTAATAAATTTACGGTTTACCTTATTAATTTCCTGTTGCGTTTTTAATTCGTAGGCTTGTTTCGATTGCTCCAGTTTTCGCACGGCCTTATCGTAATCCATTCTTACCTTTTTTTGTTCCGATGGCGATTCGTAAATCGATTCGTCAACCGCAATTTTTCGTTCTTCCACATCCAGTGTAGCGTTAATAATCTGGTCGCGTTCGTTACTTAGCGTAAGGTTGGAGTCGATCTTACTGTCGTTGTATTCCGATAAAGTTGTTTCCAGCTCATCCTGGGCATCTTTTAATTGTTCCTGAACGGCCTGATGATCAAGTGTAGCAACATAATCTCCCGAATCGACATAAGTTCCCTCTTCAACAATATCGGTAATTGTTAAGTTGGAAATTCGGGTTTGACGATCTTTTAGTTTCTCGGGAATGTAAACATGGTCGGAGTTTTCCGATTCAAGTTGCCCGCTTGAGTACACCAGCACTTCAAAAGGGCCTTTCTTTACGGTAGTGGTAATTTGTGTGGTTTCGTTCTTCGAACCCGATAAAATAATGAGAACCACAAACAGTATAATTACTGCCATGGCGGCAAACAGCCAGTTTCTTTTCTTCATTTTGGTATGCTTTAAGTTTTCAATGGTAACGGGTGTATTATGCATGAGGGCATGCTGTTTTAAGTAACATTTTGAGGACTTTGTTTCATGATTTTAGTTTTCGTTTTCTGATTGAAAAATTGTTTGTTTTTGTTTATCAAAAATTGTGCCTTGGCTTAAATTCAACGAAAGAAACAAAAAATAAGTATGAAATTTTGTTAAATAAACTTCAAATAAACTAAAAAGGTAGTTTTTTAACTGAAAAGGCAGTTTGTGATGATTAACGCCATCTTTTGAAAATGCCGGCTTGCGCTAAAGTCATAATCAATACGCCGATTACTGTAACCATTCCTCCAATAAATTGGTGCAACACCGGGAAGGTATGAAAAACAAGGTAGGCACCAATTAAAACAAAAATTCCTTTTAGCGTTTGTACCACTGCCGAGCGCGATGCATCGATAAACTGATAGGAATAGTATACCGTTAAAATGGCAATAAACTCAAGGAATGCCCCAATTGAGATATTCGCAAAGGCTCGCGACGGAATTGCGGCTTCAGGACTGTAGATAAAAAATGCAATTAACGAAAATGTGAACAGCCAGGTGTAACGGTTTAGGTTAAACAGCTCGGGGCTAATATTTTTTACATGTACTTTTACAATAAGTGTTGCAGTGGTGGCAAAAAGTGCGTTAATAACCACAATTCCGGTTCCGGCAATAAACAGCGTTTTTAAACTTGTTCCGCCGGTGTAACTGATAACAAAAGTACCGATAAGCGCCAGCGAAGCACCAACGATTTCAATCCAGCCAAACTTTTCTTTCAGCAGAACGATACCTCCTAACGTAACCATTACCGGAAAAAGGTTGCCGATAAAAGATGTAATGGAAGGATCGGGGATAACGTTTATAGAAATAAAAAATGAAGTAGTTGTCAGGATTTCGAGAACGCCAAGCAGCAAAAGTATACGACGTTGTTTTTTGCTGAGAACTTTTAACTGACCCAGTTTTTTGTTCTTTAGAGCAAAAAGGAAACTGAACAGCATGCCAAAACCACACCAGTAAATACCAAATTGTGTTAAATGAACTTCGTTTAACGCAGCCTTACTAAATATATATACGTTTGAGAAAGCGATTGTGGCAACAAGGGCTAGCAGGTATCCCTTAAATGTGGCTGTTTTCATTCGTAATAATTGAGTTGTCTTTTCGGTTCCATAATTACAATTTAATTCGTCTCCAGAAGCTGTGGCAAAGATAAAAAATCAATACAAAGTGTAAACCGGCCTCTCAAATCGTAAAATCAGGATATTCAAAACGTCAAAAACATTACAAAATGATTGCTTTCTGGATTCTTCAAAATGAAAAATTTGGATAAGTATTTACTGTTGTTAGCTTTGTTGTGTTTAATGTTAAAACCAGCAAGATGTCAAAGACCCGAAAAACATTGTTGATATCATTTTTAGCACTTTCATGTATTTTGTTCGGCATAGGATCGTTAGCAAAATTGGAGCACTGGAGTAATCTCGTTTGTTGTAGTTTTGTTTTAAGCGGATTGATTTTGGCAACAGCGGCACTGGTTGTTGCTATGTGGCGGCCTAATATGAAATAATTGCTATAGCTCACCATTTTTTCTTAACCCAACATTAACCTTCTGGTAACTTTCGGCTGCAATTTTCAGAATCGATTATCTTTGTATTGTTATTTATTGATTATTAACTATCGGACGACTGCAGCAACAGGTTTGGAGCAAACCTCGGGCTTCGGTCATCCTGCTTAAAACAAAAATATGTTACCTAAAATCAATCCTATTGAAACTAAAGCCTGGCAAAAACTGGAAGAGATGTCCTTCGAGTTTGAAGGCACTCATATGAAAGACCTGTTTGCCGCCGATGCAGACCGGTTTGAAAAGTACTCACTGAAATTTGAAGATATCCTGCTCGACTTCTCGAAAAACATTGTTAATGATGAGGTAAAAGCAACTTTATTCGAATTGGCTAAAGAGTGTGGTTTAAAAGACGCCATTTCGGCAATGTTTTCGGGGCAGAAAATTAATGCTACCGAAGATCGTGCAGTACTTCATGTGGCTTTGCGCAACCGCAGTAACACTCCAATTGTTGTTGATGGCGAAGATGTAATGCCCGAAGTTAATGCTGTGCTCGACCAAATGAAAGGTTTTACCGCAAAAGTAATTTCGGGCGAGTGGAAAGGTTATACCGGCAAAGCAATTACCGATATTGTAAACATTGGTATTGGCGGTTCGGATCTTGGTCCGTTAATGGTTACTGAGGCTTTAAAACCTTACAAAAACCATCTGAAACTGCACTTTGTATCGAATGTTGACGGCACGCACATTGCCGAAACTCTAAAAGAAGTTGATCCGGAAACTACCATGTTTATAGTGGCTTCTAAAACATTTACTACGCAGGAAACCATGACCAACGCTAATACTGCAAAAGACTGGTTCCTCGAGTCGGCAAAAGATTTGGAGAACGTAGCCAAACACTTCGTTGCGGTTTCTACTAACGCCGATGCTGTTTCTGCTTTTGGTATCGATACTGACAACATGTTCCGTTTCTGGAACTGGGTTGGTGGTCGTTACTCGTTGTGGTCGGCAATTGGTTTAAGCATAATGCTGGGAATTGGTTACGATAACTACATCGAGTTGCTTGAAGGTGCTCATACCATGGATAAGCATTTCAGCGAAACCGATTTCGATAAAAATATCCCGGTAATCCTGGCACTGATCGGCCTTTGGTACAACAACTTCTACGGCGCCGAAAGTGAAGCTATTCTTCCGTACGACCAGTACATGCACCGTTTTTCTGCGTATTTCCAGCAAGGAAACATGGAAAGTAACGGAAAATATGTCGATCGCAACGGCGAGCAAGTGGATTACCAAACTGGCCCGATTATTTGGGGTGAGCCCGGAACAAACGGACAGCACGCATTTTATCAGCTGATTCACCAGGGAACAAAACTGATTCCTTGCGACTTTATCGCATCGGCAATTAACCACAATAAAGTAGGCGATCATCATCCGAAATTACTGGCCAACTTCTTCGCGCAAACCGAAGCTATGATGGTGGGTAAAACCGAAGAGCAGGTCGTTGCAGAATTAAAAGCTGCTGGTAAAACAGAAGCGGAAATTAAAGAATTGACACCGTTTAAAATATTTATGGGGAATATTCCAACCAACTCAATTTTGGTGAAACAATTAACACCTCGCGTTTTAGGATCGTTAATTGCCATGTACGAGCACAAAATTTTTGTACAGGGAATTATCTGGAATATTTACAGTTTCGATCAGTGGGGAGTTGAGTTGGGTAAACAATTGGCCAACGCTATTCTACCGGAATTGAACAACGACGAAAAAGTTATAGGGCATGATGCATCAACCAATGGTTTGATTAACGCCTGGAAAGAAATGAGATAAGAAGATTCTCACCATAATTTTCAGAATGCCACTCGTTTTTACGGGTGGCTTTTTTTATTTCGCTAACAATGGTTGATTAAATACGCTAACACAGTTTTGGTGTTAACTCGCAGAACACTTTCAGTGGAGGTACTTTTTCGTAAAGTATTTTGTAAACCGCCTCGCAAATAGGCATATCTACGTGGTGTTTCTCATTAATTTTGTGAATGGATTTTGAAGCATAATAACCTTCGGCAACCATATTTAATTCCAGTTGCGCAGCTTTTACTGAGTAGCCTTTTCCAATCATCGACCCGAAAGTGCGGTTGCGGCTGAATTGCGAGTATGCGGTTACCATAAGATCGCCAAGGTAAGCAGGAGCTTTTATATCGCGGTTAATTGGGTGCACCTGATCTACAAACCGTTTTATTTCCTGTATAGCCCGTGAAATTAGCACTGCATGAAAATTGTCGCCAAAACGCTGCCCGTGTGCAATACCGGCAGCAATAGCAATAATGTTCTTCAGTACGGCGGCATATTCGGTTCCCCAAATATCATCCGACGCCGAGGTGTAAATATAATCGCACTCAATAAGTTGTGTAAATTTAATCGCCTTTTCTTCGGTGGTACAGGCCACGGTAAGGTACGATAGCTTTTCACGTGCAACTTCTTCAGCATGGCACGGACCGGCCAAAACACCAATCATATCATGGTCGACATTAAAATACTTTTGCAAATATTCAGCAACCAAAAGGTTTTCGTCGGTAACAATTCCTTTTACTCCCGATAAAATATATTTACCTGAAAGGTCTTTTACATCGGCCAATACTGTAGGAAGGAATGCTGAAGGAACAGCTATGATAAGTATATCAGAATGGGAAACAATGCAGTTTATATCGTCGCAGAAATTAATTTTTGAAGTATCAAACTCAACTTCATCTAAATAACGCGGATTGTGTTTATTCCTTTTAAACGTTTCGATGGTTGATTGTTTACGAAAATACCAGTTGATTTCGTTTACGTTTTCTAAAAGAATTTTAGCCAAAGCTGTTGCCCAGCTACCACTCCCGATAATGCCAACTTTATCTGTCTTTAAATTCATTTACGTGATAAATAACGTGCAAAGGTACAATTTGTAAGTGCTTATTGAAGAAAAAGTAGGAATTTAATGGTTTTTAAGAATTCAATTTTTGAAGAAATTGGTTTTATCACTTGGAAATTAGCAGATAAGAGTTATTGACCCGGTACTTGTAAATTATAGACCGAATTTCTACATTTAGAAAATGAAGTTCGAAAGGAACTGCTTTAGTAAAAACAAGATAAACTGACAATCCGATGAATGAAGGAGTAAGCGAAAGCTCAATCCGTTTAAAAGCAATGATTGAAAAGGCGATTGAAGATCATAAGATCACGCGCGACGAATACGACAAGATTCTTAATATTGCAGCCGAAGATGGCTTCATTGACCGACATGAACAGGCTTTGCTCAGCCAGTTGCAGCAGATGATTGAAGACCGACTCGTGAAGTTTGTAATCTAAAAGTTTGTCATGAAAAAGTTTCTAAAAATTGCAGGAATAACTCTTGCCGTTTTGGTTGTATTGCTGTTGGGGTATTCTTATGTGAGTTTTAATTCCTTTTCTCCATCTTATCCAGATGTCGCAATTGATAACGCAAAACTGGTCTATTTTCAGGATTCATGGGAAGAATGTCGTGATGCTTTCAGAGCCCAGGCCAATTCCATGAAAACGCGGTTTGACAGTGTGACAGTATTTTCTCGAGCCGTGGAAAGTAAAACCGACCAGGATTTAACCATTGATTTTTGCTATATTCCGGCAAGCGATGCTACTGAAAAATTGGTAATGATCTGCTCCGGCACCCACGGTATTGAAGGATTTGTGGGCAGCGCCGTTCAGCAACAACTAATGGCCGAATTTTTTAAACCTGAAATGTTTGAGAATACCGGAGTTTTGCTGGTGCACGGATTAAATGCATGGGGTTTTAAAAACCAGCGAAGGTTTACTGAAAATAACGTCGATCTGAACCGAAACTACAGTACTGACCGTTCGCTTTTTGAAACAAAGAACGATGGATTTGTGGCGCTTTACGATATGCTTACGCCCAAAGGGAAATTGAATATGAACAGCATAAGCAACAAGTTCTTTATGGTGACTGCCATCAATCAAATTGCCCGAAAAGGTATGCCTGCATTGTTGCAGGCTTTTGCTCAGGGGCAATACGATTTCCCGGAAGGAATTTATTTTGGTGGTGATGACTTTGAACAGCAAGTAATAATAATGTCCGAAGTTCTGAGCGACATAGCTGCACCTTATACTACACTTTTGAATCTCGATCTGCATACCGGTTTTGGCGAAAGAGGAGAGTTGCACTTGTTTCCAAACCCGATCGATGATCCTGAATTAAAAGCAAAAACCGAAGCTGTTTTCGATGGCTACCAAATTGATTGGGGCGACTCGGATAACTTTTACACTGTACACGGGCAGTTCGTTGAATTTATTGGCGACTTATTTCCTGATAAAACTTCGATACCAATGTTGATGGAATTTGGGACCTTGAATACCGGCTCAACGATTGGTGCAGTTAAATCGGCACATATTTCAATCACTGAAAATCAGGGGGCGCATTACGGCTACAAATCAGAAAAAGACAGTTTAAAAGCTTTGGACGGATATTACGAAATGTTTTATCCGCCTTCGGAAAGATGGCGCAGCAATGCACTTGCAGTTTCGCAGGAAATGATGGGAAATATCTGGGAGAATTTTGCTGAGTTGTAGTACTGGGTGCTGGATACTTGATACTAGATATCACGACGCTGGCAGTCGGGATTTGGCTTCGCTTAACTTGATGTTGGATACTGTGACTGCGAACTGCGACTGAAAACTTGATCAATGATCTTTGCTTCTGAATACTGCGACTTCAAACTGTAATGTTTTCCTATTTTAGCAAATAAGCGATAATCACCCCTAAATAATTTCCAACGGCATAACCGGCAATTCCAACAACCAAACCAGTTAAAATTACCTGACGGTTTTTTAATGCACCGGCAACCACCGGAACAAATGGCGGAGAACAAATAAGCGCGCTTGTTGATATGATCACCGTATCGGCATCAACCTTAAAAATACGGGCCAGCGCAATATGAATAACATGCGATCCGTAAACGGCCAAAGCTACATAATAAAACAGCGAAAAAGATATGTTTGATAGTTTGCTGATGTCAGCCATGGAAGCAACAGTTAAACAGAAAATAAGGATGAGGTACATGCCCAGCTGAAAGGTCTTTTTTATGGCTTTTATTTTTGGCACAAACGAAAACGCAATTCCAAACGAGGTGATAAGCAGAACAACAACTGCCGTTTGGTAATCTTTTGGCAAAAGCAGACTGATGCCGTAACTTACACCAAGAATGGCCACCGAAATTCCAAAAGCACCTATTAATGGAAGTAATGTTCTTTTCTTCAATATCCCGTCGTACGATTCAAACTCTTCTTCCATGTTCATTTCTGCAACGGCTGTGCCTTCGGTTTTTACCGGTTTAAAAGGTGGCAAAAACCACAGAAATACTTTCTGCCCGATGGAAAGAATAAAAACCAGGTAAATGGCACCCAATGTCAGGTCGTAGGTGTGGGTCATAATGTACAGTTCCTGCGACACGTTTAATGCAGTTTTCATGGCCGCCATGTTGGGTGTTCCGCCCGTGTAAACGCCAACCAGCATGCCGGCAACCTGCCAGGTGTTTTCAATGTCGTTACGGAAAATAAAATAGCCGATAATCACAATTATCAATACGGACAGTAATCCGGTGGCTAGCGCGATAAATGCCGAGCGGGCCATTTTAAACCACGAGCGTACATCAACCGAAAAAAGGATGAGTGGCAAGGCCAGTGGAATGGTAATATCGGTGAGCATGTTCTGGTATTTTTCGGCTCCGTGTGGTAATACGCCCATGTTGCCGATAATTAAACCAACACCGTAACAAATCAGCACGGCACCAATTTTCTTTAAAATCGAAAACTTACCTTCGAGATAAATAACAACAACAGGAGTGATAACAAAAAGAATAATCAACGCCAGAAACGGTGTCTCCATAGTTTTAAAAATTTCCCTTAACGGGCGGTAAAGATATCAGAATGAGGAGAAACTACAAATTGGTAATTGTGATAAAAGTAGCAATGGCACGGATTACAAATTTGCGCCAGCGAGCGAGGCTAGAGATCTGGATAAAACTTTAGTTATAACATATAATTATCATTCTGCGGCGTCGCTAATATCCATTATTAAAAAAGAAATATAATATTTAGAATCTACAGGCTCTAAGGCTCCGCCACCCATTAATCTGTATACAACATAATCAGTTGTTGTTTCAAAAATTATCGCAGGTAATGCAAATGGATCTGAAAAAGAAGACATTTTTGGATTATTTGTGTTGACATCAAAAAATGTAATAACGGGTGGAAGCCTAAATCTTTCTATTTTGTTACCTAAGACATCTACTTTACAATCCTCAAAAAAGATTGTATCTCTATCAGTAATTGAATGAGTTGTAACTTCCTTGTTCATTACAACATGAAATCGTGGATTTCTTTGAATATTTTTATCTATATTTTCAATGTCTATAGCTATAGACTCAATATCTTGTTTGGCTTTACCTATGCTGTCTCGCAAAGGCTCTATTTCTTGAATATAGTTTTCTCGTATCCCATCTTTTGTATTCCATCCAAAAAATGCGATTAAAAAGAATGCTAACGTCCCAATAGCGGCATATAATTGAAATTTATATTTTAAATCGAAATACCTATCATCTGTCAAACCATTGCTACCATTTTCAGCCAATTTCTTTAACCTTTTTAGGGCAATGGCATTCCAACCTTCAATTATGATGATTATTATAAAGAGGATTACAATCCAAGTATCCATTTGTTTTTTGTTTAAAGATAAAATTTTTTGTTAAGTTCAATAGGAGGAGGATTATCAAATTCTAATAACCAACATTCAATAACTAATGATTAATGACCAATTCCACCCCCTCCCTGGCGGGAATTTGTAATCAGGACCCTGCTTGCAAAAACAGATAAGTAGTAACTGTTTTAAAAAGTCATCAATAAGCTAATCCGTACCAAATCCACCGCCACCCGGCGTTTCAATTACAAAAGTGTCGCCTTGTTCCATATTTATATTTTGGATAGAATCGAGAATGATCTCTTCACCATTGGCACGAATCACTTTCTGGCATCCCGGTTTTCCTTCGTCACCTCCATTTAATCCAAAAGGCCCTGATTTTCGTCGTTGCGTAAGTACCGAAAGATTTACCGGCTCCAGAAATTTTAAAACCCGTTTTACGCCATCACCCCCGTGCCATTTGCCACTGCCGCCCGAGTTTTTCCGAATGCTGAATTCCTCCAGTCGAACCGGGTAACGGTGTTCCATTATTTCGGGATCGGTAATTCGCGTATTTGTCATGTGGTGGTGAACAGCGCTGGCGCCGTTAAATCCGTTTCCGGCGCCGCAACCGCCACAAATGGTTTCGTAGTAGCCAAAATTTTTATTGCCAAATAAAGTATTGTTCATGGTTCCCTGACTGGCAGCCACCACTCCAAAAGCTTTTAGCAGCGTGTCGGTTAGGCGTTGACTGATTTCAACGTTTCCACCAACCACGGCAGGGCATTTTGATGGATCGTCATCAAAGTCCGGGTTCAATAATCCTGTTGGAAGTATAAAATCTACAGGCTCCAAAAGACCGTCGTTCAACGGGATGGTTTCGTTCAGCAACAACCGGAGGACATAAATACTTACACTTTTTACAATCGCTTCGGTGGCATTCATATTACCTTTGTGCACAGCCGCACTGCCTGTAAAATCAATGCTGCAGTTGCCATCGTTCAGCTGAATATTTACCTGAAGTTTTGACCCATCGTCCAGGTATTCAGTGGCCGAATAATTGCCGTCTGCAAATTTCTGAAGTGTGGCTTTCATTTTTTGTGCGGCATGGTCGCGTAACAGATCGAGGTAATTCTGCACGGTTTCCTTTCCGTGTTTATCCATGAGGTCGATCAATGCTTCAGAGCCATTTTTATTGGCGGCCAGCGCTGCATTCAGATCAGCAAGGTTTTCTTCAACCGATCGGGTAGGGAATTTGCTGTTGAGCAATATATTTCTCACTCCGTTCCAATCGGGTAGGCCATTTTTAACCAGGGAAGAAGGAGCAATACAAACGCCTTCTTCCTCCAGGTTTCTGGCATTTGGTGGCATCGATCCCGGACTGATTCCTCCAATCTCGGAATGATGTGCACGGTTTACCACAAAACCAACACGTTCTCCGGCATAAAAAACCGGCGAAACCAATGTTACATCGGGCAAGTGCGAACCACCATACTTTGGGTGGTTGGTAACGATGGTATCACCCTCTTTAAATTCGAAATGTTTAATCAGTTCGCGCACACAAACGCCAAGGCCACCAAGGTGAACAGGAATGTGAGGAGCGTTGGCTACCAAACGTCCTTCTTTATCGAGCAGAGCACACGAAAAGTCGAGGCGCTCTTTAATGTTTACCGACAAAGATGTGCGTTGCAACAAAGCCCCCATATTTTCGGCAATGGCCATAAACCGGTTGGTGAACAGTTCCAGCTTGGTTTCGCGGTTTTGCTTCATGTTATGTTGCTGACTTTCTACTTGGCTTTTTAAAATGGCAGTACCTGAATTCTGCAGTTCGAGTGACCAGCCACTCTTTACAAAAGTGGTAGAAAAGCTGTCGAGGAAAAGTGCCGGCCCTTTTATTTTAGCTCCAGCTTTCAGCTCGTTTCGAACAAAAACAGGAGTACCATTCTCTGTTCTGTTCAACGGTTCGGGCAGGTAGCTTGTTTTTGCTGTAATGATTTTTTCTTTATCTGTTTTTTCTACGGCAGCCAAAACACGGATCGCTTCAATTTCGATGGAGCGGTTACTAACGGTGTGCCCATACACTTTTTGGTATTGTTGATGGAAGTCGGAAACCAGTTGTTCAACGTCGGAAAAATGAATTTCAAGACTCGAATCCTGTCCTGCAAAACGCATAAATACCATGCGCTGGCGGATGCTTATGTTTTCGTTATTGAAACCTTCATTACGAAGTTTTTTGGTGGCTTCTATTTCAATTTCTTTGAACCAGTAGGGTAGCAAATTTTCAACCTCAGTTACGTCTTGTAGCACTTGTTTTTCGGCAAAACGTTCAACACTGGCGTTACCAATTCCGTAAGCACTTAACAGCCCCGCATCTTTTGGCAAAAGAATATTTTGGATGCCAAGAATTTCTGCAATGTCGCAGGTGTGCAGACCGCCGGCACCACCAAATGCAACCAGTGCAAAATCTTTAGGATCGTAGCCTTTGGTTATGGAGATTTTTCGAATGGCTCCGGCCATAATTTCGTTGGCAATAGCGATAAATCCGTTTAATACAGTATCGGCAGTAGGTTTGCCGTCGGTTTTCTTTTCCATGGAAACGAGCAGTTCTTCCAGACGTTTCTCTGCTTCATCTTTGAAAACAGGAATGCCGAATTGGCTGGCATCAAGACGATTCAAAAGCAAGTTTACATCGGTAATCGTTAATGGTCCTCCGGCTCCGTAACATGCCGGTCCGGGATAGGCACCCGCACTCTCGGGGCCAACAAAAAGTTTGTAACCATCGAAACCACAGATGGAACCGCCACCGGCAGCTACCGTTTCTATGGCAATGGCCGGACTGTTTATTCGGGCATCGCCAACCTGCAGTTCGTAACGATAGTCGAACTCGCCGTCGATGCGCGAAACATCGGTGCTGGTACCGCCCATATCAAAAGTGATTAGCTGAGTGTATCCTTCTTTTCCTCCGATTTCGCGTGCACCAACCACACCTCCGGCCGGACCACTCAAAAGACTGTCTTTCGGATGGAATTTATCAGCCGATACCAAACCTCCGGCACTAGTCATTATCTGGAATAAGTTCCGGCCCGTTTTTTCCGCTATACGATTTACGTAGTTGTGGATGATGGGAGAGAGGTAGGCATTGACAACTGCAGTTTCGGCACGGTTTAAAATTTTTATCAATGGCGACAATTCTGTGGATTGGGAAACAAAGTTGAATCCCATTTCTATCAGAATTTGTGCCAGTTGCTGCTCGTGTCCCGGATTAATAAAGGCGTTCATCAGTGCGATGGCAACTGTTTCAATTTCGTTTAGATCTATTTCTTGAAGCTTCTTTTTGAGGTCATCAAAATCGAACGTTTTTAAAACCTTTCCGCTTGAGTCGATGCGTTCATCAACTTCGATTATGTGATGTGTGAGCGGCCTTGGTTTTTGCACGTTCATGGCAAAAATATCAGGGCGTGTCTGGTTGCCAATTTCCAGCAGGTCGGCAAAACCTTTCGTTACGATAAAAAGTGTTTTGGCGCCTTTATTTTCAAGCAAAGCATTGGTCCCTTTTGTCGATCCGAGTTTCAAATGAAGATAAGGAAAAGCCTCGTTCAAGCCTGTCTGAGTGATCAGTCTTGCTCCTAAAACCGGAGCCTCTTCGTTTGAAGTCAGCTCAAAGTTGCTGCCTTCTATTTCTTTAATTAAACAAGGAGAATCGAGCTCAAGTATCCTGTTCTGCACATCAAACGAAACAACTTTATTTTCATTAGAGTCTTGTTGTAGCAGACGGAATGAAAAGCCATTAAATATGTCGCGGTGTAAGTTCCATGTGTCAGCAATAACACATTGGGTTGCGGAAATAACTTTTTGAATCGTACTGCGCAGACTGCTGCTGCTCAATACCTTTTGACGGTATTCCTGTCCCGATTTGTCGATGCCGATACAATCGGTAAATGTTCCACCGGTGTCTACAAAAAGTTGAAAATATTTATTTGTCATGTTATTTTTTTAGCCCTTTAAACCAAACCCATGCAGAAATAATTATTGCCATAAAACCAATGCTCCAAAGCACTTCATCTCCGGGTGAAATGGTTGGCAGGAATACGCTGTAAAAAGCTTTTGTGGCGCTGTTCAAACCGAGGATCAGTGTTACAAAAATCACAATCAGCATCAGTGCATTCAGTAATGTGGGATTTGTTTTTGTACCCGTTATCGCGTTGTTGTTGATTACTATAAAAAGGAAAATGCTAATGAAAGGAAGTAAAAATCCATTTAATGCCTGCGCCAGAATTATTGCAGGAATCGGTTTAACATTTACCACTGCAAAACCAATTCCGATAAGCAAAATCACAAGCCAGCCCAGTTTAAAATTCAGCGAATTTGCCTGCCATTTCTCCGGATTTTTGTTTCCGAAAAGACTTTTTAAAGTAATTGCAGCAGCCAGAGGTGCGGTTACCGATGAGGTGAATCCGGCAGCAAACAAGCCAAAACCAAGCAGGTATTTTCCGGCCGGGCCAACTTTTTTTTGTAATGCAAGTGAAAGATTTTCAAACGAAAATTCTGCCGTAACAGCGGTTCCTACTATAAGTACTGCCATTGAGAAAAGTCCTCCCAGCAAAATTGCTACTGCTAATCCAAAACGCATTTCTTTAACCTCTTTATTCTGGCTGGAAATACCGGAGCCCAAAAAAAGATTGTAGGGAACAATTGTTGTTCCGATTAATCCTAACACCAAAAGCCCGGCGGCATTGGCCGTGGGAAAACGTGGCATAAAAGTTCCTTTTAGCAGCGCCTCTAATTCCGGTTTAATTAAAAAGGCCGTAATTAGAAAGCCGATGCCCATTAGTACCACAACAAATCCCATTATGGTGGAAATAATTTTTAACGAAGGTATATTCAGAATAATGGCTGCCACCCCGCCAATAATCAAAACCAGTATCCAGGCAGGTATATCAAAAATTAGCCGGAATCCGGCGACTGCTCCTAATAAATTTCCCATTTCATAGGCTGCGGCACCAACAACAATTGCCCCCAAAACCAAAATAAGAATTAGTAGTTTGGCTTTGCTTTTTTCAAATTGTTGCACAATTGCCTGCCCAAGGTTAAGGCCGGATGTGATAGTCAATCGGGCTGTAGCTTCTTGTAAAAGCAAACAGGCGAGCGTAGAAAAAAGTAAGGCCCAAAGCAGATCGGTTCCCAAAGCGGCACCTGATTTTGCTGCAGTGGTAATGGTTCCCGGCCCGATAAAAGCCGCCGACACTACCGACCAGAAAAGTATATTCAGAATGCGTTTTTTTGTAGACATAATGATTTGAAAGCTCCAAAATACAAAATTCAACCTTCAAATATTTTGATTCGTCAACAAAATGGATAGAGTTGACGAAAATTAAGATCGGCAGTTCCCTTTTAGTTAAAGAGCCGGATTTTATAAAAATTATATTCAAAACATTAACTTGCACGAGAACGTCAGGATAGACAATATTTTTAAAATATGAAAAACCACTTTTCCCTTTATTCTTTTCTATTGTTAATCATTTTGGCTGTTATCACAAGTTGCACAAAAACGCCACAGATTGAGCAAAATCCAAATCTTGTGTACGAGAGCTATCATCCAAAAAGTACCGACAGAACCATAAGTAGGGAAGGCTATTACGAACAGCTTCAGGGATTTTGGTTGGGAACCTGCATTGCCAACTGGACCGGGTTAGTTACTGAGATGGACAAAATAGGAAACATTGGCGAAATAAAAACCGGTGATTTCTACACCCGAAACGACTGGGGCAAACCTGATCAGCCGAGTATCTGGGCAGAAGGCATTCCTAGCGATCTGTCGCCGGCAATTGATTTTGTATTTGCTGACGTTGATAGTGTTTGGGGTGCTGACGACGATACAGATATCGAATATATTTACCAGGAACTTTTATTAAAATATCAAACATCGGTTTTAACGGGCGAGCAAATTCGCGAGGGCTGGCTGGAGCATATCCGGCACGAAGAGGAAAACTATTTGTGGGTATCGAACCAAAAGGCTTTTGATTTAATGGAAGAGGGCTTGGTACCTCCGGCAACCGGCGATCCTGAAAATAATCCCGAATACGAGATGATTGATGCGCAGTTAACCACCGAAATTTTTGGTTTGTTTGCTCCTGCCCGCCCGGATGTTGCACTAAAAATGGCACACTTGCCGATACAGAATACGGCACGTGAAAACAGCGAGTGGATTTCGGAATTTTATGTGACGATGTTTTCGTTGGCCTCTGCAGCTGATAAAACTTTGCCTGTGAAAGAGCAATTGTTTTGGATGGCGGAACAGGCGAAAGATCGTCTTCCTGAAACCTCTTATTCCCTAGCCATGTACGAGTATATGAAAGCAAAATACAATGAAGGTATTTCGTGGGAACAGGCTCGCGATTCGGTTTATACACGATACCAGGTAAACCAAGCCGATGGATATGATATGACATCGCGAAACTTGTATTGCAATGCTTGTTTTGCTGCCGGAATCAACTTCGCGTCAAGTCTGGTTAGTTTGTTTTATGGCGAAGGAGATTTGTTGGAGACGATTAAAATAGGAGCACTCTGCGGTTGGGATGCTGATAATCCAACTGCAACCTGGGGAGGTTTAATCGGTTTTATGATTGGCAAAGATGGTGTTGAAAAGGCTTTTGGCCGGAAGTTTTCGAACCGTTTTGATATTCAGCGAACCCGAATTGGTTTTGAGGATGATGGTGTTGATACCTTTGAAAATATGGCAAAAAAAGGAATCTGGATCATCGATAAAGTCGTTCAGGAAGAAATGAATGGTGGAGTTGATTTGAAAAACAACCGGTGGTATGTTCCGGAAACAACTGAAAGATTAAATCCTTATAGCGGAAACCAGCATAAAGAATTTATAATTCCTCGTTTTTCCATTCCCGTGCCAGCAGCGCATAAATAATATCGTCAACCCACTTATCGTTCAAGAACAGGCTTTCAACAAAATGTGCTTCTTTCCTAAAACCAAGTTTTTCAAGCAATGCAACCGATGCAACATTTTCCGGATCGATTGAGGCGGTTATCCGGTGTTTTTTCAATTCGCCAAACAGGTAGTCGATAACTGCTAAGGCAGCTTCGGTGACAAAGCCTACGCCCTGATGTTGTTTGGCAATAGTGTAGCCGATTTCAACTTGTTGCTCGTCGATAAAATGGATACCGATGTCGCCAATCAATTCGTTACTGTTTTTATCAAGCACGGCTAGTTGAAACCATGTGTCGGGCACATTAAATTCGGTAGATAATTTCCCGAAAAAGGTTTCCACATCATCAATCGTTTTCGGAATCCAGCCCTGGTATTTATTGGTTTCCGCATCCGATCGATAGGTTAAAATCGCGTGTTTGTCATTCGCCTCAACCGGGCGTAAAATTAATCGTTGGGTGTTAAGTTGCATTTTATTTTGTTGTTTGCTCCACGATCCAGCCTTTTATCGTTTTTAAAACTTCCGGATCGATGGTTTCTTCAATTTGTGCATATTCGGCGTTTGAACCTGTTTCGCAGTTCTGAAAGAAATGATTGTGATTAGCAAAACGAACGGTGTCAACGTTCCTATTTGATCCTGAGTTTACAGCTTTTATAATCGTTGCCAGGTTCGATACCGGAACCTGCAGATCTTTTGAGCCATTAAGCGCGAGCACCGGACATTTTACTTTTGCCAGCGTTGGTTTCGGATCGTAAGTCAGGAAAAAACGAAACCATGTATTGTTTACACTTGATATCTGCGCATCGATGGCTTTTTTCATATCGTCATTCATTCCTGCATACATTCCTTGCGAAAGTGTTTCGCGCAGTTTTTCTTTTGCTTTAGCCGTGTCGGGTTCGCTTTTTAACACATCAAAAATTTTCTCATGTGTTAGTCTTTGCTGCTCAATCGAAAAATCGGGCAGACCGGCAGCTTTAGCAATTAAAGCCGCTTGCTCGTATAGAATTTGTTCGCCAACTGTTCCGGGGCCGGCCATCATAACTATAAAAGCAATGTCTTTTGATTCGGTGGCGGCAATTGGGGCGATCAATCCACCTTCGCTGTGTCCGATCAATCCGATTTTTTTCGGATCAATTTCTTTGCGGTCTTTCAGAAATTTAACGCCGGCCAGTACATCGCCTGCAAAATCAAGGCTTGTTGATTCGGAAACACTTCCTTCAGATCCGCCAACACCACGATCGTCAACACGTAAAACGGCAATTCCGTTTCGGGTTAAATAATCGGCGATTACTGCAAAAGGTTTGTGCCCGGATACTGTCTCATTGCGGTCCTGCGCTCCCGAACCTGTAATCATCACCACTGCCGGACACGACTGGGCATTTTCAGGGATGGTAATTGTCCCGGCCAGTTTTAAGCCTGATTCCGGGTTGGTGTATTCCACTTCCTCTGAATGATATGGAAATGGAGGTTCCGGTGTTTGCGGACGTAAAAGCGGTGCCACTTTGTCAACTTTTACAAGATTTACATCGAATGTCATTCCGCTCTGCTTCCATTTTCCGGTAACAGAGTCAGGAGTTGAGAAATGTCCAGAATAGTTTCCCATGATAACAGGCACTGCAATTGAAATGCTATCGCCAATTTGCACTACATCACCAACGGGCAGATCGGTGGCACTTTGTTTTGGTACATCCATTTTTGCTTCGTACTTTCCCTCGTTTTGAGTGATCTTAAAAATCATCTCCAGTTCGCCGGTGGGAAGTTTAATTTTCCCCGACCAGTTTCCTGAAAAATCATGTTCCTGGGCAATTGCTGTTTCAATAATTAAAAAACTGAGCAGAAGCGTGGTTAAAAGGCCAATCGTGTACCGTTTCATGGCGTTTGTTTTATTTGTCGAGTACTCTGATTTCTTTCAATAATACTTCCAGTGCGGGCGAAGCCATTTCACCGTGGTTAAAACCGTCGAGTTCCATTAATTTGCAGTTTTTATGTCCGGCCACTTTCATCATGCGCCACATGTAAGCATTTTCTTCGTAGCGGCCCAGCATTTCCAGTTCGCGGTCGCCGGTAATAAATATAATTGGAGGAGCGTCGGGGCGAACAAAATAAAGTGGTGCATATTCGTCAACAATAGCTTGTGTTCCGGGAATTCCTCTTTCGTCGCGAACGGTAAAGTGGGTAACTGTGTGCCCGCTAAAAGGAATCAGCATGGCAATATCGTTGGCATCAATGTCGTATTTTGCCAGGTAATGTTTATCCAGGCCAACCATGCTGGTAAGGTACCCGCCGGCCGAATGTCCGCTCACCACTATTTTGTCTTTGCTGCCACCGTATTTTTCAATGTTTTTAAGAGTCCAGGCCACTGCCTCAGCAGCATCTTCTATGTAAACCGGGCACTTAACTTTTGGCGACAAACGGTAGTTTACAGCCACAACTGCAATTCCCTGTTCTTTCAATTTCTCCGGAATAAATTTATTTCCACCGGTAATTCCGCCACCATGAAACCAAACCACAGTGGTAAAATCGGTTTTATTTTCAGGGTAATAAATATCGAGTTTGCAACGCTCCTGCGCATATGCCGAGGCGTCGGAGGTATACAGAATATTTTCGTCGGTGGCATATTTTGTTTCTTGCGCAACAAGGGTTTGCGCGCCAATTAAAAAGAAGATGAGGGAAAGAAAAATATAGTTTTTCATTCGTTTATAATTGTTTATTTTTTATGGTAACTCATGGAACTCGCATAATCATACTTCTCCCGGTTATCCGGGACAAGTTGTGTATAAAAAAGCTTTTTATATGCTCGTTTCATGATTAAATTTTTTGATTGTGGCTAATGTACAAAAGAATTTGGAACAGTGGAATTGAACTTTGGTAAATAGTTGGGGACAATCGGAGTCGTTGAAAATGAATTATTAATCGTACATTTAAAATGCTAAATACAACAAAAAGATAGCAATCGTGAATAAGAATTTACTGATTTTCGTAGTTGAGGACAACAAATTGTACCATAAGCTAGTGGTTGAATTTCTACGAAAACAAGGAATGAAAAGAGTTAAATCGTTTTATAATGCTGAGGATTGTCTGGCTGCTGTAAACAAAGGCGAACGTCCTGATATTGTTGTTGAGGATTATCATTTGAATGATACCACAGGAATTGCCGTTTTGCAGGCGGTAAAGAAAATGAGTAAACGCACCGAGTTTATTTTTCTGACTTCGCACGAAGACATGGAAGTGGCTGTGAATTCAATAAAGTATGGCGCCTACGATTACATTATAAAAGACACCGATATTGCGCTGAAAAAGGTGTACAATAAAATTGCTAAAATATCGAAAGTTATAGAGCTGGAAAAACGAAACCGTTTTGTGCGAAACGCCATGGTCGTATCAATGGCAATTTTAGTTGCCATTGTAATATTTGTTGTCCTTCACGAATTTTTTAACCTTTTCTGATTAGCGAAGGAAAGTTGTGTTTAAGCCGCTACCACTTGCATCAGCAGTCCGCACATCCACGCTCCGTAAGTTCCTAAAGCATAACCTAAAACCGCAAGTAAAACACCAACAGGTGCCAGTGACGGGTGAAATGCAGCCGCCACAACCGGAGCACTTGCCGCACCTCCAATGTTTGCTTTACTACCAACCGCAAGGAAAAAATAAGGAGCACGGATTAGTTTCCCGACAATCAGCAGTAAAATAACATGAATAGACATCCAGATTCCACCAACCAGGAATAATCCCAGGTTATCGAAAATCTTACCAACATCCATTTTCATACCAATGGTGGCCACTAATATATAAATGAAAATAGTACCGAGTTTTGACGCTCCAGCACCTTCGTAATTCCTGAGTTTGGTAAACGACAAAGCAATCCCAACTGTTGTTGAAATGATAATTAACCAGAAGAATTTAGAGGTTAAACTGAACTTGTTTAGCGCCGGAGCATGAACCTCGATATATGGAGCGATCCAATCGGACACCAAATGCGCAAACCCGGTAACGCCAAGCCCGATGGCAGCAATAACCATTAGGTCGGTGCTGCTTGGTATACGTGCTATTTTCTGGCTGAATTCGTGCATGTGATCTTTCAGCTGAGTAACACTGCTGGCGTCGGCTTTAAAATGTTTATCGATTTGTTTTGATTTTCCTACACCGATGAGCACAATGGCCATCCACACTTCGGCAACCAATACATCAACGGTAATCATTATCGAGTACAAATGATCCGATGGTTTAAAAATTTCGTACATGGCTGCCTGGTTGGCACCACCGCCAATCCAGCTTCCGGCAATGGTTGTCATACCGCGCCAAACGGCATCGGGGCCTGCACCTCCAATTAAATCAGGATTAATTACCGAGGCAATTAAAATGGCAATTGGCCCGCCAATAATAACACCTACGGTACCGGTAAGGAACATAATAAGCGCTTTGCTTCCCAATTTAAACACTTCTTTAAGGTTGATGCTGAGTGTTAGCAAAACCAAGCTCGCCGGCAGCAAGTAACGCGATGCCATAAAATAAAGCTGCGAATTCTCGCCGTCGACAATATTAAAAGTAGTGAGTAAACTGGGTAAAAAATAGCAGAGTAACAGCATGGGAACAACACTGTAGAATTTCTTAAAAATCGGTCGTGACGAATTGCTGGTATAGAAAATAACGGCCAGTAATGCCAATAATAGTCCTAATACTACAGCATCGTTTTTAATAAGTGCTTCTACATGTTCTGTTTCCTGCATACTTCTCCTTTTTGGCCTCAATTTTATGTAAGATGGCAAATATAAAAATCTTTTCAGGTTTAACAACTTGATATTGGTCAGGTTCAATACTTTATGAATTCTGAACGATCTGCTAATCAACAGAATCTGAAAAATATTTGCATTGAACTTCGAAATGCCGTAATTTTTATAAGTTTTTAAATCTTTCAATCATGCAAAGCAGAAAGAGTATAATTATTTTATTGTTAATCTTTTTATTTAATCAGGTAATTGCCCAAAACGATAAAATATACACTTCGAACGGTGATGTATTGGTGGGTAAAATTCAATCGATGAAGCGCGGAGTGCTGTCTTATGATACCGATTATGCCGACAGCGATTTCCAGATAGATTGGGAAGAAGTTGAAGGAATAGTGTGTACCCGGTTGCTGATGATTTATACCGTTGAAGGACAAAAGTACAATGGCGGTTTAAACTTTTTGCCAGACGAATCTAAAAAAGTAACCATTCAAACTCTGGATGATAATATTTCAGTTACCCTGGATCAGATTGTTGAAATTGCATCGTTGGAACAGCGGATTATCGATCGGATAATCATTTCGATTGATGCCGGATTGTCTATAAGTAAAGCCAACAACGTGCGGCAAACCTCGGCTGCGGCCAAAGTGAGTTACCGCGGGATAAAATGGAATATTAGCGCGCAGTTAAATAATGTGGGAACGACTCAGGATGATGTTGATCCGATAAAACGTACCGATGGCGGAGTTACGCTGGTTCGCGATGTTTGGGGCAATGGAATGATATTGGGTGGTGCCGAGTTCCTGAGTAATAGCGAACAGATGCTTGATCTGCGTTCTACATTTCGTACGGGCTTAGGTTTATACATAATTCGTACCAATCATATGTACATGCAGTCGGGTTTGGGACTGGCATTCTCGCAGGAAAAATATGGCGGCGACGAGCCTACCTCGCAGGGAAGTTTTGAAGGACTGGGACTGTTCGATTTTAATGCTTACGATTTGGGCGACCTGTCGTTTCAGTTTAAGTTAACCACATATCCTAGTTTGTCGGATTGGGGAAGGTGGCGTATCGATATGGATACTTCGCTGAAATACGATCTGCCGCTCGATTTTTACGTAAAACTAAGCTATGTGCATAACTTCGACAGTGACCCGCTGGTTGATGTAGCGAAAAACGATTTTGTATTTAAAACCAGCTTAGGTTGGGAGTGGGATTAAAAAAAGGAGCTGTACGATCAGAATTCCTCTTTCAAATTCAAAGAATCACCCCCGTTTTTTATAATTTAGAGAAAACAAATGTTGCAGGCCGAAAAAGGACACTTTTGGCCTGTAACTTCCAGCTTTCTCAAGAATGAAATTATTTACGACTAAACAAATAGCCGCAATCGACAAGTTTACCATCGAAAATGAACCCATTGCTGATATCGATTTGATGGAACGCGCCTCGCTGCAAATGACTAACTGGATTGTTCAACAATTTTCAACCGAAGAACGATTGCTGTTTTTTGCGGGCCCCGGAAACAATGGTGGCGATGCTTTGGCAATGGCCCGTCAGTTGGCCGATTTGGATTACCAGTGCGAAGTATTCCTGCTCGATTTTGGCAAAAACTTAAAAGGCTCGCCTGCAATCAACTACAAACGATTGGAAGAGCAAGGAAAAGTAAAGCTGACAAAACTAAGCTCGGAAAACGATTTCCCGGAAGTTGCGGTTACTGATGTACTGATTGACGGATTATTTGGTTCAGGTTTGTCGCGGCCGCTGGAAGGCTTGCCGGCGTGGCTGGTACAACAAATCAACCAGTTGCTGAATGTGGTAGTGGCCGTTGATATTCCCAGCGGATTGATGGGCGAGAACAATGCCGAAAATAACCTAGAAAATATTATCCGTGCAGATTATACACTTACGCTGCAGTTTCCGAAAATAAGCTTCTTGTTTCGCGAGAATGAGCCGTTTGTGGGGCAGTGGGCAGTGTTCCCAATTGGTTTGCATCCGGATGGAATCAGCGAAACACCATCGCCGTATTCTTTTACTGATGCCGAAGATATTGCAGGGCGTTTGCCGCTGCGTTCAAAATTCGATCATAAAGGAACGTTTGGTCATGCGCTGCTTATTGCCGGAAGTTATGGAAAAATGGGAGCGGCTGTGCTGGCCTCAAAAGCTTGTTTGCGTGCCGGTGCAGGCTTATTAACGGCGCATGTTCCGCACATGGGATTCCCGGTTATTCAAACTGCCGTACCCGAAGCAATGGCCAGTATCGATCAGCACGATTCGATGTTTACCGATTTCCCTAATCTGGCGCCTTATGCAGCCATTGGTGTTGGTCCTGGGCTCGGACTGAAAAGGAATTCGTGCCGTGCTTTCTGTGACCTGCTCGACCAGGCAAAAGTGCCAATGGTTATCGATGCTGACGCGCTGAATATTCTGGCCGAAAATGAAGCCTGGCTGGAAAAATTACCCGAAGGTTCGGTGCTTACCCCACATCCGGGAGAGTTTCGGCGATTGGTAGGCGAAACTACCGATTCGTACGACGCCATTCAGAAACAAATAGCTTTTGCAAAAAAATACAATTGTGTAGTGGTGTTAAAAGGTGCACATACTTCGGTGGCGGCGCCCGATGGAACACTTTGCTGGAATTCCACAGGCAACCCGGGAATGGGAACTGCCGGAAGTGGCGATGCACTTACCGGAATAATTTTGGGGCTGCTGGCCCAGGGAATGGCATCGGTTGATGCAGCGCTTGTAGGTGTTTATTTGCACGGACTGGCCGGAGATATGGTGGCCAAAAAACGCTCGGAATTCGCGTTAATGGCCGGCGATATAATCGAAACCCTGGGAAAAGCGTTTCTGAAGATTCAGTGTAGTGATTAGAACAATAAATTTAATAAAAACAGAAAACGGAATTTTTTTACGTCATGCTGAATTTGATTCAGCATCTAAATTCATTATACAAATAAAAATCAGACCCTGAAACGAGTTCAGGGTAACGAAATCTCATTAGTAAGCATATCGATTATAAAATTAAACCAATGAAACGACCATGACAAAATTTTTGCCACATACGCATATTATTAAAATCATGGGAGTTCCATCTTATACCTTTTAATAACAAACAATTTTAATATGATGAAAATTAAAGGAGTAGTTTTCGATTTTAACGGAACACTGTTTTGGGACACGCACCTGCAAAACGATTCGTGGGATCGGTTTCTGGAAAAATACGATTTTAGCCTCAGCGCGGAGGAAAAGAAAAAATACATTCACGGCATTAATGCCAAAGATACTTTTGAATACCTTTTTAAGCGGGAACTTGACGATGCTGAAGTGCACCGGCTAACGGAAGAAAAAGAAGTAATTTATCGCAGCATGTGTATGGAGCATGGCATGCAGCTGGCGCCCGGTGCCGAGCAGCTGATCAGCTTTTTTGCCAAATCAGGGGTGGTTTTAGCAATTGCAACTGCTTCTGCAAAAAATAATGTCGATTTTTTTATTCAGCATTTCCCTTTGTTAAAGTATTTCAACCCGGAACATATTATTTACAACGATGGTACTATGCGAGGGAAACCACACCCCGACCTGTTTAACAAAGCCATTTCTGCCATTGGAACCAAGGCTGAAGAAACGCTGGTTTTTGAAGACTCGCACGCTGGTGTAGAGTCGGCAATTCGTTCGGGGGCAGGGAAGGTGATTATCATAAATTCTGCCAATGCTGAGTATGATGGTTTTCCCTGTCAGCAGATCACTCATTTTGATGAGGTAGATAAAGCTTTATTTGTTTGATTATCGATTTTTCTGAAAAAATATTTCAACCATTTTATTTTTTTGTATTCATTCATTTTGTCTGATAAATATCATGTTTTGGCGGAGATAGCCGTGCTTAATTAAAACATTGGTTTAAAACTTCTCCTTCCGGTTAAATACTCCTTTAAACGCTTTTTAAAATCCGTAGTCAATCACTAAACAAAAAGTTAGCAGCCTGAAACGCTCCTTACTTTAGCCAAACTTGATTTGCAAAAAACAAAATAGGATTTTATGGAAGTAAAGAAGAAAAAATCGGTGCAACATTGGATGCGCTCATTACATCGCGACATCGGATATTTAATGATTGGCATGACACTGATTTATGCCATTAGCGGAATTATTTTGGTGTACCGCGACACCGGATTCTTAAAAAGTGAGAAAACGATAACCCGGCAACTGCCGCCGAATTTGGAGGCGCAGCAACTTGGTATGATGTTACACCTGTTTGATTTCAAGGTGGAAAAGACCGAGGGCGATATGGTGTATTTTGGGAATGGTACCTACAATAAAGCCACTGGAGAAGCTATATACCAGTCGGTAGGTTTGCCCGAGTTTATGAATAAACTGAACGGCTTGCACAAAGCATCGAGTCAGAGTAAAACACACTGGTTTACCACTGTTTTTGGTGTGCTGATGTTGTTTTTGGCACTATCGTCGTTGTGGATGTTTAAAGCCCGCTCAAAACATTTTAAGCGCGGAATGGTATTTTCGGCACTGGGTTTAGTACTTGCCGTGGTTATGCTGGTAATGTAGAGTGAGTATTTTTTACCTGAGTCATTTAAATTCGAACTCAGGTTGTTAGTTTCCACCACTTTCGAATTTGTAGAAATACAATGTTTCGGAAGTGGTGTTTTTTTGGGAAGTGATCTTTCCAATCCAATAGCTTCCCTTCATTACAAACGAGAAGAAGGGATCAACTAACCTATGTTAATAGTTTTCTGAGGCTAACTACCTTGAACATAGAATTTATACTTAGCTTTAATGCACTGTAAAAATGTTAACCAAAACAAGTAAAATCGAAAATTAACTATTGAAATACAATGAGAGTAGCAGTAGCACAAATTGAGGCCATAAAAGGCAACATCACGGCAAATGTAGAAACCCATTTAAAGTGGATAAAATGTGCCATTGAAAATAAAGCGGATATGGTGGTTTTCCCGGAGTTGTCGTTAACTGGTTACGAACGAGATTTGGCAGAGGAGCTTGCGACTCACCAGGATGATAGCAGACTGGATGAGATGCAGCATCTAAGCAATAAGCACGGCATTACAATTGGAGTTGGATTGCCAACACGAAAGGCGAACGATGTATATATCAGCATGATTCTTTTTCAGCCTCATGAGGAGCGAATAACCTATTCGAAACAGTATTTATACCCTCCGGAAGAACCTTTTTTTACAGCCGCCAAAAATCCAATGGTGCTTAATTTAGAAACAGAAGTAGTGTCGCCCGCCATTTGCTACGAAGCCTCAAATGACGCGCATTGGGAGTATGCAACCCGGAATAATGCAACAATTTATATTGCAAGTGTATTAAGTTCTGTTGCAGGTATCGATGCTGAAATCAAAAAACTTTCCCGCATGGCCAGAATCAAAAATCTGGTAACATTTATGGCCAATTATGTTGGAATGTCAGGAGGTTATGAATGTGCCGGAAAATCTTCGGTTTGGAATGAAAAAGGGGAGTTAATGGGGCAACTCGACGATAAATCAGAAGGTTTGCTACTTTACAATACAGAAACAAAAGAAATTACAACTGCCACTGGCGGCGAGGCATAACAGGCAAAATAGAAAACGAAAGCAATGAACAAACTTTTAGACGATAACCAGCTTAGCAATAAGGCAGCAGAACTTTTTTGGCAGGATTATAATTGCGCGCAATCTGTTGTGCTGGCTTATTCCGATGTTTTGCAAATAGATAAGAAAACTGCTATTAATTTATCATGTGGATTTGGAGGCGGCATGGGCAGGCTGCAGGAAACCTGTGGTGCGGTATCGGCAGCCTATATGATTTTTGGTTTGGCAAACGCCGATGCCAAAGATAATCCTGAGGAAGTTGCAAAAACCTATGCGATGGTTCAGGAGTTTCATAAGCGCTATACGCAGGAAAAAGGAACTACGGTTTGCAAAGAATTAATCAATTGCGATTTAAATACCGAGGAAGGTCAAAATCACTTCAAATCCAATAACCTGAAAAAGAACATTTGCGAGGGGTGTATCTGTCATTCGGTAAAACTGATAAATTCAATTCTTCGCGAAAATATTGGTAACTGATTCCCGTTGCCCGGATAAAAGGTTATTAATACTAAAACGTAACGCAACCCTTTGCTTTTGTCTTTCATCTTAAAGACAAAAACTACAACTCATGAAAAACACGAAAAAACTCTGTAGTATTAATTTAGTTGTCTTATTTGTTTTGCTTTCAGGATTGTTTCTGCTTCCGGCATGCGAAGATGAGGACGAACTTGTTGGTGAACCAACAGCTTGTTTCGAGTATACGATCGTCGACAGTAGTAACGGCACTATTCAGTTTTATAATTGTTCTGAAAATGCCAGCAGCTATTTATGGGATTTTGGCAATGGGCAAACGTCAACAAAAAAACAACCTAACCATGTGTTTGGCGACGAAACTCCATCTCTTGTTACACTGATAGCCTACAACGACTACGAAACCGATACAATTTCACAGATTGTTTATACGAATCAGTCGGTGGTTTACAAACCCAACATCTATATTTATCCGGCAGAGGAACTCGATATGTGTTTAACTATTTCGTTTCCGTTGGGTGGTGAAATAACACAATCGATCCCCGAATACGGAAACCAATGGTGTGTAACAGTAGGTACCAATGGAAAAATAAATGATGAATACGATTTCCTTTTTTACGAGAGCCGTCAACCTAATATCTTCCAACACGAAAAAGGATGGTGTGTTGAACAGTCGGAGTTAACAGTATTTTTCCAAACCAATCTTGAAGCTTATAATTTCTCTGCAGGTGAAATTGCCGATTTTCTGGAATACTGGATTCCGTTGTTAAATGAAAGTGAGTATTATCTAATCTATCCGCAAACAAACGAAATCATTGAACAGGTGATCGAATTCGACTTCTCTGTAAAGCCTGAAAATATCAACCGATTGTTTTATGGTTTTAAAGGCACTGATGAGTTTGTTGAACCGGAAGAACCTGAAATTGTATTGTTCGAACGAAATGGCTTCACAGTTATGGAGTGGGGCGGATTTTGGAGATAATACCAAATTTACTTCAAGGTGAGCCTTAAATGATTTCATTGCTTTGATTATTCCTGTTTTTGTTGGCCTTTTAGAAAAGTGATTATGCCCCCTGCAGAAGCCAGAACAAAAAAGTACTCGGCAATAATTCCGATGTAGAAAAAAAACGATTCTTCACTTCCGGTTTGGCCCGAATGTACATTGTGAATAATTACACCGGCAATAGCAACGGGAAGCGAGATTACGGCGACTGTCAGGAGCCCTTTTAACCTTTTCTGGAGTTTTTCAGCAAGAGAGGATTCTATTTCGCGAGGGAAGAATGAATGCTTTTTTCGCACGGTTACTCCCAGGTAAATCCAAAATGCCAGCGAAAGAATTATCCCCCACGGAAAGGCAAAAAGGATCATCATTACTACGCCAAGCCCAACCACAATTCCATACAACAGCATTTTATCGGGCGTTGTGTTGTCGGCTATATTTTTTTGTTTTAACGAGGCGGCTATAAAAGTTAGTATAGCGGCAGTAAGATCACAAAATATACTTACAAACATTATAAAGGAAATATAAAGAACATCCGTATTGTTGAGGTAAGCAAAAGCGCCGTCGGTGTCAATTAATCCTAAAATGAGCAGAAGTACTCCGATTACGATGTAGCTCCCAATCCGAATGTTGATGTTCTGCCTGATTTTTTTTATAATACGTAGGTAGCCAGATAGAAGTGCCAAACGAAGTGCAATTGCTACCAATATTCCTATTAAGGCACTGGTATTGTTCTCATTTGGTAAGGTTTTGGTGTAAACTCCGGGGGTAACTGTGAGTAAAAAGAGTATGGAAAGTAACAACATACCAACTGCAATAACTAATAGTCTGATATGTCTCTGCGTTGTTTTCATGATACTTTGTTTTTCCGTTATGGTTGTCGGTAATCAGTGCGCAACCACACCTTTTTTTACATAAATATTATGAAAAGGTTACGGGAATCCGATCGTAGAAATAATGAAAGTACCTGTTAAAGCCGCGTGATCAGTGTTCCAATTTATCCGTTCATTTTCCCTGCAAAGTATCTTGCTGCAATGCTTTTTCATGCATTTCAAGAAAACCTTTTCGCGGAATAGCTTTGAAAAGGTATCTCTCACTCTGATTAATGCGTTGTATACAATTAGGTAGAGGGAGCCAACTCTGTTATCGTCTCCTCCTCCGTCGTTCGTCTTTAGTAAAATTCCAAGTCAACTTAGTCCCGATCATCTGTGGCGATCCCGGTACAAAGGTGGGTACACCAAACAGACTTCCGGTATTTCCGGCGCTGGTAATAAATTGTTCGTCGAGTACATTGTTGGCCCAAACCGTTAGGCGTATATTCGGGTCGGCCAGTTCGAGTCCGCCGTTAATGTTTAGCAGTCCATAACCGTCCTGCTCCAGACCGGGAGTGTTGGCATCCTCGAAATACATATGCGATTTATACGAGTAGCTTGGCGTTACAAACAGCCTAATGTTGGGTGTAATGTTAACCCTTGCATTTAGTCCAATGGCGAAACTGTGCTCCGGTGCCAGGCTAAAAACATTGTCGGCATACAGCTGCTCGTCGCCATCAACATCGGTTGAGTCGAACTTGGTTTTTAACCATGCGTAATTGGCAAACAGATCCAATTGTTCGATAATGGCTACGCGCAAATTTGCTTCGGCTCCGTATGATGTTGCCTGACCACCGTCTTTAAACAGCAGGTTGTATTCGCCTGTTTGGCTGTTGGCCACCCATGCACGCGTTTGAAAATCTTTGTAAAGCGAATAGAATCCGTTTACATCAACAAACAAGCGGTCGTAAAAGGCACCTTTAAAGCCCAGCTCAAAATTGTCGAGTATTTCCGGATCCAGGACTTCCTCTTCGCCTGTTGACGTAACCTGCAACACGGCAGGTCGGCGCCCGCGCGAATAGTTGGCATATGCATTCCCGTATTCGTTAAAGCGGTACTTTAAACCACCGTGCCAGGTAAACGAAAGGGTATTTTTCTTGATCTCTTTTGAGTCGTACGGCAAAAAGAAAACGTTGGGATAGTTGCCGGTAAATGTGCTCAATACCGAGGGCGAACCACTTACAAAAGATGATTCACTGTTCAGTTTATAGCGGTCGTAAACCATTCGTACTCCTGCCGAAACAAAAAACTTACGCGATAGCTGGTAATTTAAATCCATAAATCCTTCCACCGCCATGTTTGAGGCTTTGCTGTACATTTCTTCTTCGTGATTTGTTGGAAGAGGGATATAAATCGTAGTATCAAGCTCAGGATCGTAATTTGGTATTGCCGGAATGGATAGAGGTTGCCCATTATTGTCGACTAAAGGAGCCGGTGGGCTCGAAAGCATAAGATTCGCAAGTTGCTGTTCGTTGGGCGAAAACCAGTAAGTTTGGTCTGCTTTTTCCCGCCAAAAGCTACCTCCCAACGATCCGTTCAAACGGCTGTTTTGCGAGAAATTTCCACGAATTTCCTGGTAAAATTGTGATGCTCCGGCATATTCAGCCATATCGATAGCTGTCGATGCGGTACCGTCGCCATCCCAACGTGATGAGGCATCGGTAGTGCGATACGAAGTGATACTGGTCCAGTAAGTATGTTCGGTTATGTAAAAGCGGTAGTTCAACGTGGCATCAAAAATTTCTTTTCCTGTTCCCAGGTTTTTGCCCTGCTCGTGCGAAGCTACACCGCTAAAAATTCCAATTGTTCCGTTGGCGTTTGCCAGACTGTCAGGCATAAAAGCAATTCCCGGAGTATCGTCTTTTTGGTAGTTTACCACCACATCAAAACGATGGTTCCATGCCGGTTTAAAGCGCAGTGAAAAACGTCCGGCGAGCGTTTCTTTCCCCATCAGGTCACCACCAAAAGTATTTTCTATATAACCATCGCGCGAATTGTAGATTCCCGCAGCCCGCATCATTAATTTGTTTTCAATGATCGGAACATTGATCATGCCGCGGTATTCCTGCTGCCCGTAATCTCCCAACCCTGCAGTAACGCTGCCATAATAGTTATTGTCCGGCATTTTACTGACATAATGAACTGCTCCGGCTTGTGCACCACGTCCGAAAAGCGTGTTTTGCGGTCCTTTCAGCACTTCCACGCGATCCATATCGTAAAGTTCGAGCGAAGCCGAATTGGCACGGTTTATAGGTACATTATTAAAAAATACCGAAACACGTGGTTGGGCGCTGGGACTCACCTCGTCGCTGCTTAATCCGCGGATCGCAAAAGTGGGACGGTTGGCGCCTTGCTCGCGCACATACAATCCCGGAACAAACTCCCCCAAGGTGCTGAGTTCAGTAATGTTAGCCTCGTTCATCAACTGGTTGCTTACCGACGAAATAGCCGTCGGAACATCAAGCAACTGTTGCTCGCGTTTTTGTGCACTCACCAATATCGGTTCCAAATGGATGTCGTTGGTTGGCAGCATTACATTCTTTTCATTTCTACCTTCCCGCAGAATAATATCAGCAGTATGGGTTTCATATCCGATAAACGAAACTCGAATACGTGCCCTTCCGGTTTGCAGGTTCGTTATAAAATATTCGCCGTCTTCGTTGGTATTAACTCCTTTGTAAGTACCGTCGATCGTAACAGTTGCTCCGGGCAGCGGGTTATAATCGCTGTCGTACACCGAGCCGCGTACGTAAACGGTTGGCAATTCGCGCGAAACGGCTTCAACATCTCGATACTTGCGCTTTACCTTATCGCGTCGTTTACTTTGCCCAAACGAGGTTGAAAAAATAATTACAAGGAGAATTATACTGAGGAAAGTCTTCATGTTTCTTTATTTCTGAGTTTGTTCGATTAAATAACGGAAATTCGGGGGAAATAATATATTTCTGTTATGGAGAATTAACGTTGCACGACAAATAAAGGTTTAATCCGCATTATTCATCACCAATAGCAAAATAGTTTAATGCGACGAAGTTTCGTACCCATTTTTGACACTCAAAAATGGACTCAACTAAGTCGGGATTAACCCGGAGAAACATGACTATTGCCAAAATCAAATGAATTATCCGGGTTAATACTGAAGAATTAATGCTTCGTGCTGTAAACCGGCAGATGCAACCAAATCGCCAGTTCGTCCATACATCGTTGGGCTTCATCGTTTGTTTTACATTTTTTTAGGGCAATGGCAGGTCGTTTCCTTTTATTCACAAAATACACTCTGAATTCTTTCTTTTTGGAAGTTATATTACGGTTCGAACGGCTGTACAAACTGTATACTTTGTTCATCGATATTAATGTAAGGCCAAGATATTTGCTAACCGGTTCCCATTTGCCGGTTTTAACAACGCCAAACCACATATTAAAACTCCGAAACAATTGTTTTTCGGTGTCGATATCAACCCCTGAATAAGAGCCTAGTAGAAACCAACCCAAAAGGGCATGGATGCAAAAAATAATCCAGGCTTGCTCGAAAAACGAGACGGTAGCTACAAACACAAAATAGAAGCCGATAAAACGATACGGGCCTTCAAGTGTTCTTGAGATTTTGTTGGAAACGAGCATGGTTTAAAGGTAGTGAAAATCTTTTGTGCGCGATTTTCTGCTTTAACTTTTACTCCAACACAAGGCGGCGTTTTTGAATGTAGAAATGCCACAGAATATAGGTTGCCACCGAGCGGTTAGGCGAAAAGCGTTTCATGTAATCAATAATTTCTTCTTTAGTGGCTTCGGTAGCTACAAGTTCTAATTCGTAAACGGCTTTTATGGTTGCCAGGTCTCCGGGAGGAAAGATATCCGAATAATGGAGGCTCATCAAAACATACATATCAACGGTCCAGTTACCGATACCTTTTAGTTTTATCAAAATTTTACGAAGGGCAGCTTCGTCCATTTCATTCAATTCGGCAAGATCGAGTTTGCCGCTAACTAACTCGTTGGCAAGTATCCGGCTGTATTGTATTTTCTGGCGACTAAAATAACAGGCGCGTAATTCATCATTCGAGAGTTTCAATAGGTTTTCAGGAGTAACATTCTTAATCTTTTCCACCAGCATATTGTAAGCTGCTTTTGCCGAGGCCAGCGAAACCTGCTGTTCCAAAATGGTTAGAATTAGTGTTGCAAAATCAGGTTTGCGGTGCCAGAATGGAGGATAGTCGTATTCTCGAATCACCGTCTCCAGCTTTGGTTCTACGCCGGCGCACCAGTCGCAAAGTTCTTTAAAATGGCTTTCGTTTTTTATTTTGGTCATCCTGTAAAATGCTTACCACAAACAACTGTTTTCAACTAAATATGTTCAACAAAAAAGGGACCGAAGTCCCTCTTCGAAGGCAATACCGAATTAAATAAATAAAATCTTCTCTCGTAAGATTGTTTTCTGCCTTCTGTGTAAAAACGACGATTGTTTTTGTTTATTATTTTGTTCTGGATTTTAGTCTTGCAGATTCAATAAAAGTTGCAGATTGTCAGTTGTTTCTGAGGGTGAGTTTTTTATGTGTTAACTAAATCGTTTAAATTTTTAATAACGCAGAAATAACAAAATTCCTTCCCGGCGATACAACTCCCGATGAATAAGGGCGGTATCGTTTGTTAATAATATTCTCAACTCCGGCGCTGAGTGTAAACCTGGAGTTGAGGTGGTAGTTTGATTTTATATTGGTAGTCCACCACGATGGCGAATAAGGATTGCCATTCTTATCGGGAACATATAAATGTGGTTTGTCCTGTTCATCGGGAGCGAGGTTTTCAAAATTTAGCTTACCATTGTAACTTACATAGAAGTCGATGTATAATTTGGGTCCTTCGAAAATGATATGCGACGAACCAAATGTTGGAGGTACATGTCGGATAGGGAATCCTTCCGAATCTTCGCCATCAGTAATGGTGATATCGTGCCGGGTACGCCACCGGTTATTAAAAAGGTATTCAATATTAATTGTTGCTCCGTAAATGGTTGCCGACTCTGCATTAACAAGTGCTTCCACGCGGCTCATTTCTCCGTCGTACAAAATTGAGTCCTGCCCAAGCCCGTCAAAAGCTCTTCTTACCATCGCATCTTTTAACCAGGAGTAAAAACCGGTCAGTTCAACTTTTATTTTATTCTGATACGAGCGTATGATATTTAATTCAAGGTTACGCGCATATTCCGGTTTTAGGTCGGGATTGGGAACCACAACTGTACCGGGCTCCGAATCGAAAACTTTGGCCACATCATCGATGTTTGGAGAGCGGAAACCGGTTGACCCGTGGATGTTGATCTGCCAATCGGTGGTTGGATGCCAGACAATGCCTAAATTTCCGTTAAAGGCCGAGTTGTTCATATCAAAACTATCGAATGGAAATTGGTAATATCGGGTGTCGAATTCGCCTTCTAAATGTGTATAGGTAAAACGGGATCCCATTTGAAAAATGAGTTTTGGGCTGATGGAATATTTGAACGAGTAATAAGCTGCCAAACTTGAGTATTTTGAGTCGTTGGGGTAGCGGGGAGCTACATCTTCCTGCTCGCCTGAAATCAGATCTTCTGAGAATCCGGTAGATCTTACCTTGTTGAAATAGCCTTCCAGACCGTAATATAATTCACTTTTTGTGTCGATATTCTTTCCAAAATCCAGGTTGGCAGAGTAGACATTTACATTTTCTGTCCGGTGGCGCAATACGTTTTTGTTTAGTTTCCGGTCGTGGCGGCTTTCGGTGTAATCCTGGTAGCCTAACAACAAGTTTGCTTTGTCGAATAACAACATATCTTTCAGAAACTGCAAACGGCCGGATAATAGTGTCCAATCTTGCGGACCGTAGTACCATTCGGCGTATTTCAATTGATCACCTTTGTATTCAATAAGCCGGTCGTAGCGCGGAATATCGCCGGTTTCCGAATGCTGTGCACTTAGTTCCATATCTATGGTTTCGTTTGGTCTGAAACGCAGCTTGCCTAATAAGTTGAATTGATGATAACCGGTATATTTCTGTTCCCGGTCATTATTATTTTCAATGATCCGATCCTCTCCGGTAAACGGAGCATCTGAAACATATTGCGGGCGTAAATATTTTTCCGGGCCGGTGGTTCCCATTTTCATATCGTCAAAATCTGTGAATGTTGCACTAATTACAGATGCCCATTTTTTACCTCCGAAATTGTACGATAAGTGTCCTGTTTTCTCAAAATTGGCGCTCGAATAACGCGAATATACTTTGCCAAAAGTTTCAAAATTTTCATTGGTCGACAGTTTAGGCGACAGGGTGTTAAAACTCATTACGCCACCCAAAGCATCGCTGCCGTAAATAACTGATCCCGGACCAAAAATAATCTCGGTATTTTGCAGGCTTTGGGCATCAATAGAAATCACGTTTTGCAGGTTCCCGCTACGGTAAATGGCGTTGTTCATTCGTATTCCGTCAACTACAATCAGCACACGATTTGCAGCAAAACCACGTATCATCGGGCTGCCACCACCCATCTGGCTTTTCTGAATAAAAATACCACTTTGGGTGCCAAGCATATCGGCAGCTGTTTGCGGATTGTATTGCAAAACCTCCTCCGGTTGAATGGAAACGATGCTGTGCGGAATTTCTGTTTTCGACTGTTGCCAGCGATTAACCGAAACAACTACCTCATCGAGTCGGACAGGACTTTCAACCAAAAGAACCGTTTTGCCCTGCTCCTCAATTTTTTTTCTTGTGCTTGTATACGACAGAAACGATGAGTGTTTGAAAATTATCTTTTCATCAGGTTTGAAACCATCGAGTTTGGCCCGCCCGTCAACATCTGTCTGGGTAAAAAAGCTTTCAGACATCAGCATGGCATGTTCAATGGGATTACCTGTTTTTGCATTTATTACCCGCACATACGACTGGCCAAAAACAACGGGAATATATAAAAGAAGAATATAAAAAGTTAGTACGATTTTTTTCACCAGGAACAATTTGAATAAATGTATTATTAGGGCGCCTTACAACAAAAATTGTGCCTGCATACATTGATCTCTAAAGTATAAATTGAACCCAATTGAAAGTGAGGAATTTTGCATAAAGAATCCGGTCTGTACTATCAGACCGGATTGGATATAACTTATTGTTGATTAGTAATTAAACAAGGCCCTGAGCCATCATGGAATTGGCAACTTTTACAAATCCTGCAATGTTTGCACCTTTTACATAATTGGTAAATTCTGACTTTTCTTTACCATACTTCAAGCACATTTCATGAATGTTGCGCATAATTGAATGCAGTTTTGTATCTACTTCTTCGCGACTCCAGGTTAGTCGCATACTATTCTGTGTCATTTCCAGTCCTGATACGGCAACTCCACCCGCATTGGCCGCTTTTCCAGGTCCATAGAGAATTTGTTGTTGAAGGAAATAATGTACCGCATCTTCAGTGCTCGGCATGTTGGCTCCTTCAGCAACTACAAAACAACCTTTGTCAATTAGCATTTTTGCTTCTTCAAGATTCAATTCATTTTCTGTTGCACAAGGCAGTGCTACATCGCATTTTACGCTCCATGGGCGTTGTTTTTCGAGGTATTGAACCGCGTATTTATCAGCATATTCTTTTATCCTTCCGCGATGCACATTTTTCAACTCCATTACAAAATCAAGTTTTTCACGGTCAATACCTTCCGGATCGTAAATTGAGCCGCTCGAATCGGATAAGGTCACCACTTTACCGCCCAGTTCAATAACTTTTTCGGTGGCAAATTGTGCCACATTTCCCGAGCCGGAAATGGCAACAACTTTTCCTTTAAAACTTTCGCCGCGTGTTTTCATCATCTCTTCGGCAAAATACACGGCGCCATAGCCGGTAGCTTCCGGCCTGATGAGTGAACCGCCCCATTCAACACCTTTTCCGGTCAGCACTCCAGTAAATTCGTTTCGCAGGCGTTTATATTGCCCAAACAGGAAGCCAATTTCGCGACCTCCAACTCCAATATCGCCGGCAGGTACATCGGTATACGGCCCAATATGTCGCGACAATTCCGTCATAAAACTTTGGCAAAAGCGCATCACTTCATTGTCCGATTTATTTTTCGGATCGAAATCGGAACCTCCTTTTCCGCCACCCATTGGCAACGAAGTGAGACTATTTTTTAGTACCTGCTCAAACGCTAAAAACTTGAGAATGCTCTGGTTAACGGTTGGGTGAAAACGCAGTCCTCCTTTGTAGGGGCCAATGGCGCTATTCATTTCAACACGGTAGCCGCGGTTAATATGAATTTTCCCCCGGTCATCAATCCAGGGAACACGAAACTGGATAATGCGTTCAGGTTCTACCAATCGCTCCATAATCTGAGCATGCAAATACCTGGGGTTGTCGAGCAGAAAATCGGCTAATGATTCAACAACTTCGTGTACGGCCTGGTGAAATTCAGGTTGCCGAGGATCTTTGGCACGTACATAGTGCATAAAATCTTCAACAAATGTTTTACTGCTTTTAGTGTTCATTTTAATGATTTTAGTTTTTATATGTTAAAGTTACAAAAAAGCCAGAAGTTATCTTGTTGCTTTTCAGCATATTAATTAATGGCCGAAATATTAGTCTGTTAGATATGCTGACAGAATTGTTGTAAACTCGAACATTTTCATTTGAATTATTTTGAATGTGTAAAATCACCTGATACATCCAACAAAAATTTTATCTTTGCGCCTTTAAAATCAGAATCTTATTACGTAAGGAAATGGAATATAAATTCGCAGAAATAGAGCCGAAATGGCAAAAGTACTGGGAGGAAAACAAAACGTTTAAAACGAACGACGACTACTCGAAACCAAAATATTACATCCTTGATATGTTCCCTTATCCATCGGGAGCGGGCTTGCATGTTGGGCACCCTGAGGGGTATACAGCAACCGACATTTTAAGCCGTTACAAGCGCATGAAAGGCTTTAATGTGTTGCATCCGATGGGGTACGATGCTTTTGGTTTACCGGCCGAACAGTACGCCATGCAAACGGGTACACACCCGGCAATTACCACTCAGAAAAACTGCGATAATTTCCGTCGCCAGATTAAAGCTATTGGTTTGAGCTACGACTGGGACCGCGAAATAAATACTACTGATCCAAAATATTTTAAATGGACACAGTGGATCTTCAAAAAACTATACGATACCTATTTTGATGAGGAGCAACAAAAAGGTCGCCCAATTTCGGAGTTGGTAATTCCTGAAGATGTAAAAGCAGAAGGAGAAGAGGCTGTAAAAACTTACATCAGTGAAAAGCGACTGGCTTACTACGATAATGCACAGGTTTGGTGGTGCGATTCGTGTAAAACAGTGTGTGCCAACGAAGAGGTGCTGACCGATGGTTCGCACGAAAAATGTGGGCACACCGTAATTCGTAAAAACCTGAAACAATGGTTGCTTCGTATTCCGCACTATGGTGAGAGATTGTTGAGCGGGCTTGAAAAGCTGGATTGGCCGGAAGGTGTAAAAGATATGCAGCGCAACTGGATTGGTAAATCAACTGGTGCCGAAGTGGATTTTGCCATCGATGGGTTGAATAAAAATCTACGTGTTTACACTACTCGTCCTGATACGTTGTTTGGTGCAACTTACATGGTAATTGCGCCGGAACACGAGTTGGTAAACGAAATTGTTACCGAAGACAAAAAAGAAGTAGTAGATGCCTACATAAAAGCTGCGGCTTTAAAATCGGATCTGGATCGTACGGATTTGGCTAAAGAAAAAACCGGCGTATTTACCGGTCGTTATGCTGTGAATCCGGTGAACAAACAATTGATTCCTATTTGGGTGGCTGACTATGTGTTGATGGGCTACGGAACTGGAGCGATTATGGCAGTTCCGGCACACGACACCCGCGACTTTGAATTTGCCAAAGAATTTGATATTCAGATCAACTGTATTCTTGATCCGAAGGATGCTGAAAACCGCGATGAGATTTTAGCCGGCGATGCCTGCTGGACAGAAGATGGTGCATACATCAACTCGTCGAGCGATGAAACCGGATTGGATATTAATGGACTGAACAAAGCGGCCGGAATTCAGCAGGTAGTTGAGTGGCTGGAAGCAAAAGGAATTGGTAAAGCAACCGTAAACTTTAAACTGCGCGACTGGTTGTTTAGCCGCCAACGCTACTGGGGCGAGCCTTTCCCTGTAATTCACTGGGAAGATGGCGAAGTGACTTTGGTGGAAGACGAAAACCTGCCTTTACAATTGCCAAATCTTGAAGAATATACACCAAGTGCAACCGGTGAATCTCCATTGGCAAATGCCGAAGATTGGCTGGTCGTTACCGATAAAAACGGACGTAAAGGCCGCCGTGAAACCAACACCATGCCGCAGTGGGCGGGATCGTGCTGGTACTATTTGCGTTACATCGATCCGAATAACGAAGACAGTATTTTCGATGTGAAAAAAGAACAGTACTGGATGCCTGTCGACTTGTATGTGGGAGGTGCCGAGCATGCTGTTTTGCATTTGTTGTACTCGCGTTTCTGGCACAAGGTATTGTTCGATTTGGGCGTTGTTTCAACTGACGAACCTTTCCAAAAACTGTTTAACCAGGGAATGATTCTGGCGTTTGCCTACGAAACTACAACCGGAGCAAAAGTCGCTTCTGATCTGGTGGAAGAAAAAGACGGAAAATATTTCCATACTGAAACCGGTGAGGAGTTGAGACAGATCGTTGCAAAAATGTCGAAGTCGCTGAAAAATGTGGTGAATCCTGATGACGTGATCGCCAATTACGGTGCCGACTCGCTGCGTTTGTATGAAATGTTTATGGGGCCGCTCGACGAACGCAAACCGTGGGCTGAAAACGGCGTAAAAGGAGTTTTCAACTTCCTGGCACGTGCTTACCGTTTCTTCGCCGATCCTGAAAAAATCGTTGATGGGGAAGAAGATAAAGAGGTGGCAAAATTGCTGCATCAAACCATACAAAAGGTAGAACACGATATTGAAAACCTGAAATTCAATACCGGAATTTCGGCGTTGATGGTTTTCAATAATCTGGCTATCAAAAAAGGGAAAGTTACCAAACAAAGTGCTGAAACTTTTGCAAAAATACTGGCTCCTTATGCGCCTCACATGGCTGAGGAGTTGTGGTCGTTGTATGGCAATACTGAGACATTGGCTTATGAAGCCTGGCCGGTTGTTGATCAGAGTTTGCTGACCGAAGATTCGTACGAATACCCGGTATCGTTTAACGGAAAAATGCGTTTTAAAATTGAGCTGCCGTTGGATATGCCAAAAGATGAAATTGAAAAGACAGTGCTTGCCGATGAGCGCGCTGCCAAATGGATGGAAGGAAAAACTGTTCGCAAATTTATTTTTGTACCGAAAAAGATTATAAATGTAGCAATTGGATAAGAATTTTCTGATTACGCGTATTAAGAGATATTTTGAAGGGCAATCGTACGGTTGCCCTTTCGTTTTTTAAATCTATGTTATTTCGCAAATACCTGACAATCATCAATATTTATTCGCTTTACAAGTCTTTCTTTTGCACGATTTTTTTAACGACAATAACTACACAGAATGTTTACAAAACTTTTTGCAACACACAGGAACCTGATCAAAATTATTCAGGATTACGGGATCATGACATTTGGCTTATTTCTTTTTTCAATGGCATGGACGATGTTTGTTATTCCTGCAGAGATCGCCGGTGGTGGAATTAGTGGTGTGGCCGCAGTGGTATTTTACGCCACCAAAATTCCGGTCAGTCTTACTTATTTCTCAATAAACATTGTATTGGTGTTGATTGCCATCAAGTTTTTGGGCGCCAATTTTGGTGTAAAAACAATCTACAGTATTGTCGTAGTTTCTACATTTTTTGGGTTGTTCCAGGATATTCTGTCTGAACCGCTGGTTGATGACATGTTCTTGTCGGCTGTGCTCGGAGGTATGATTAGCGGTGTTGGTTTAGGCATTGTTTTTTCGCGTGGTGGAAGCACCGGCGGTACCGATATTATTGCCATGATCGTTAACAAATACCGTAATGTTAGTCCGGGCCGGGTTATTATGCTTTGCGACGTGGTAATTATTGCGTCTGTGTATTTTGTTTTTCAATCGGTTGAAAAGCTGGTTTACGGTTACGTAATGATGTGGGTTGTGTCGTACGCGCTCGATTCATTTTTAAGTGGTGCCAATCGCTCGGCGCAAATGTTTATCATTTCAACCGAATACGAACAAATTGCTGAATATATCGGGAAGGATCTTTATCGTGGTGTTACTTTGCTCGATGGTTCGGGATGGTATACGCAGAAAAAAACAAAAATTGTGATGTCGGTAGTGCGTAAAAAAGAAACCGGTGATATTTTTCGTAAGATCAAACAAATAGATCCTGATGCTTTTATTTCGATGGGTAGCGTTATGGGCGTTTATGGTCAGGGCTTTGACAAGTTAAAACTGTAAATTTCATACGCTGAACGTATCTGTTTTATTACGAAAAAATTCAATTTTTTAAATAAATACATACTAATCTTGTTATCTATTCAGTTTTCTTATTTTTGCCTTAATTAAAATTTGAAGATGGGGAAATTGAGATCGATAATTGTGGGGATGGGACTCGTAGTTGCACTGAGTCTGTTGTTTTCGTGTGCACCAAAAAAAGCTCAAAAGGAAGAAGCACCGGTGTTAGATACCGTTGTTGAAGTGAAGATACCGGTATTAAAATACGGACTTCCGGTTGACTCTTTTTCGCTTGAAATGGGAAAAGTAAAAAACAACCAGTACCTCAGCCAGATTTTAAATGCACGTGGTGTTGGCATGGGAACCATCGATAGAATTGCTCGAAAATCAAAGGATGTTTTTGATGTACGCAAAATAAAAAGCGGCGAAAATTTCTGCATTTTTTCTACCCTCGATTCTGTACCTGTAGCCAAATATTTTGTTTATGAAAATTCGCCGGTTGAATATACTGTTTTTGAGTTAACCGATACTTTGGGAATTTACCAGGGCGAAAAAGAAGTAAAAACGGAACTTCGCACAGCGCACGGAGTTGTTGAGTCGTCGTTGTGGAATACAATGATAGATAATGGACAAGACCCGATGCTGGCACTTGAACTGTCGGACATTTTTGCGTGGACCATCGACTTTTTTGCTATTCAGAAAGGCGATCGTTTCAGGGTGATTTACGATGAGCAATTTGTGGATTCTGTTTCTATTGGTATTGGCGAGATTTATGCCGTTCAGTTTGATCATTATGGCGAGGAGAATTATGCTTTTATTTTTGATCAGGATGAGCGTTGGGACTATTTTGATGATCAGGGGAAAAGCCTTCGAAAAGCCTTTTTAAAAGCGCCATTAAAATTCTCACGAATCAGTTCGCGTTTTTCCAATGGCCGTATGCACCCGGTATTACGAATCCGTCGCCCGCATCACGGCGTAGATTATGCTGCGCCAAAAGGAACACCGGTTATGAGTATTGGTGACGGAACGGTTATCGCAAAAGCTTATCAGAAACGAGGTGGCGGCAACTACCTGAAAGTAAAACATAATTCGGTATACACCACCACATACATGCACCTTTCAGGTTATGCAAAAGGAATTAATACCGGTGCGCGTGTAAAACAGGGTCAGGTAATTGGTTATGTTGGAGCAACCGGATTGGCAACAGGGCCACATCTCGATTTTAGGGTTGCTAAAAACGGGCAATTAGTCGATCCGCTAAAAGTTAAAGCTCCGCCGGTTGAGCCTGTTAAAGAAGAAAATATGACTCGCTATACGGCAGTAAAAGATTCCTTGATGCAGGAACTCCAAAAAATCCGGTGGGATGATCTGGATCAGATTCTTGCTAATTCAAATTAGCCTGATAGGTATTTTTAATCGGTTGAGAGGATTTGAGGATCCAACCTTTTAAACGACTGCGCTTTTCGTCAAATTTATATCTAACACACCTCATTAAAATTTAGATCCGCTATAAATTGCCTGTTACAAGAACTGCAATTTAATTCTCAGATAATAAGCCAGATTACTGTTGTGTGTGAAAAATATGCACCAAAGTTTGTAATAATTTTGTCTAAAAATGTAACCTTCTAATTTTGAGATAGTTTAAAATACTATTCTACCTGTTTTGAACGTATATCATTTAAGAAATTGGTTTAGCTTTAGGCTACAAACCTAAATTGTAGAAGATAAATGGGACGACTTTGGCATTCGTTGTATTTACTAACGTTGGTTTTAATTACAATTCTTGTATTTGTTTTTTTGCTTGTTTACGGAGCTGATTATTATTGGACAGATATCGGTGAACGACATTTTCACGAGCAAGATGCTTTGTTGAGACCATCCGGATTAATTGGGCAGGGACTTGGAATTATAGGAGCTGCTTTAATGGTAATTGGCGTTTTTGGTTATATGGCGCGCAAACGGCTAAAGTTCATGTCGCGGCTGGGAGTGCTAAAGCACTGGCTCGAGTTTCATATCTTTTTATGCACGCTGGGGCCAATTATGGTTTTGTTTCACACCTCATTTAAATTTGGAGGTATTGTAGCCGTAAGCTTTTGGAGTATGGTTGCAGTTGTCCTCAGTGGAGTTATTGGCCGGGTTATCTATTTACAAATTCCACGCACCATCGAGGGGCGGGAAATGAGCCTTAACGAGCTGAACAAAATGGAAGCAGAACTATGGACGCAGTTTAGCGAAGGAAATGAAGCACTTTCTGAAGGTTTGCATAAGGTAAATGCAGCGTTAAAAACGCAGTCGTACCGGGAGAATGGCAACTATGTGCTCCGACTGACTAAACGATTAAGTTTTGAGCGGTCGTTAATAGCAGAGTTGCAAAAAGAACTGAAAGAGAAAGGCTTTAAAGGCAAAAATTACCGGAAAGCGATAAAAATATTAAAGTCAAAAATTATTATGAACCGAAGGATTGCCTGGCTTTCAACCATGCAAAAGTTAATGCGTTACTGGCATGTTGCTCACCTTCCGTTTGCTTTAATTATGCTGGTGATCATGTTGGTTCACATTGTTGTGGCTTTGCTTTTTGGTTACACCTGGATATTTTAATGTATGGAAAACTTATTGGAACAAATATTGATTTACGGAGCGGTAGTAATTTTTCTGCTGGGCGTGGTTTTCATCTATATCCGGAAATTACGGCGTGAATCGAAAATTGTTGAAGAGAAGATACAACGGGCAAAAGAAGATGGATTGCACGAACCGGTTTCGCTGCATCCGGTGGTCGATGTAAATTCATGTATTCAGAGTGGTGCCTGTGTGCGGGCTTGCCCCGAACATGATATTCTTGGAATAAGAAATGGAAAGGCAACGGTAATTAATGCCAGCCAGTGCGTGGGGCACGGGGCGTGTTTCCATGCCTGTCCAACTCAGGCCATTTCACTTTTTATAGGAACGGAAAAGCGGGGCGTTGATCTGCCACATGTTAATCAAACGTTCGAAACCAACGTAAAAGGAATGTTTATTGCCGGCGAAATGGGAGGAATGGGATTGATCAGAAATGCGGTGGAGCAGGGACGACAAGCAGTTCAAAACCTGGCAAAAGGAATAAAACCTGGGACCGATACAGAACACGATTTGATTGTGATTGGCGCAGGACCCGCCGGAATTTCGGCCACGCTGGAAGCAAAACGACTGAAATTGAAAACCATTACGCTGGAACAGGATACGCTGGGCGGAACCGTTTATACTTTTCCGCGGGCAAAAATTGTAATGACCTCGCCAATGGATCTTCCCTTGTACGGTAAAGTAAAACTTTACGAAACAAGCAAACCCGAGTTACTGGATTTGTGGAACGAGGTGCTGTCGAAAAACGACATAAAAATTAAGGAAAAACAAAAAGTAAATAAAATAATAAAAACCGAAAAGGGCTTTTGTGTGCAATGCAGCAATGGAGAAGAGTATACTTCGCAACGTATTCTGTTGGCCATTGGCCGCCGTGGTACGCCACGAAAGTTAAATGTTCCGGGCGAAGATCTGCCTAAAGTAGCTTATCGTTTGCTTGAACCGGAGCTGATTTCGGGTAATAAAATAATGGTTGTTGGCGGCGGCGATTCGGCTATTGAATCAGCCTTGTTACTGGCTGCCGGAAATGAAGTAACACTTTCGTACCGGAAAGAAACCTTTTCGCGCCTGAAACCAAAAAACAGAAAACAGCTTGAAGAAGCCATTGAAAAGAAGTTTTTGAATGTGATTTTAAATTCGAACGTAAGTTCTATTGATGAAGACCATGTGTATTTAAAAGTTGCAGATCAGCAAGAGGAATTGGCACTTGAAAACCAGCTGGTATACATTTTTGCCGGGGGCGAACTGCCAACTGAGTTTTTACGAAATGCAGGAATAGAAATAACCACAAAATTTGGCGAAGCAATATTAAAACACAATTAGAAACTTGAAGAACCGGAGTAAACATATCGGATTTTTTATCGCAGTATTTTTTATTGCAGTAAAATCCTTTGCCCAATTGTCACCAGGCGAGTTAACAAAAGCACATGCTCATTTAGAAGGTTTAACAAAATGTACGAAGTGCCATGTTTTGGGCGAAAAACAGACTTCTGCAAAATGTTTGGCTTGTCATACCGAAATAAAAAATTTAGCAGATCAGAAGAAAGGTTATCATGTATCGGCAGAAGTTACCGGAAAACGATGTGCAGCGTGCCACGGCGAACATTATGGCCGCGATTTTAAGCTGGTTCGTATTGATAAAGATACTTTTAATCACCATTTAACGGGGTTTAAGCTGGAAGCAAAACATGCCGAAATAAACTGTGTGGATTGCCATAAAACGGAGTTAATAAAGAACAAAATCTCGCAGAAGAAAACCGCCGGTACCTATCTGGGAATGGGAACTGAATGTATTGATTGTCATACGGATGTTCATCAAAATACTTTGTCAGGAAATTGTACATCGTGTCACAATCAGAAAGCTTTTGTTCCGGCAACGCGTTTTAATCACGAAACAACTCAATTTCCATTAACAGGAAAACATCAGGAAGTGGATTGTGCCGGGTGCCATAAGAAAACAACACGTAACGGAAAGGAATTTCAACAATTTGCCGGGGTGAAATTTAACAATTGTACCAGTTGTCACGAGGATGTGCACAACAATAAATTTGGTAGCGATTGTCGCAAATGTCACGATGTGTTTTCGTTTAAGCAGGTTAAAAACATTGGCAATTTCAATCATAATAACACCAATTATCCATTGCGGGGCAGACACACCGCAGTTGATTGTAAAGAATGTCATACTTCAGGAAATTATACAAAAGCATTGTCTCATAGTCGCTGTACCGATTGCCACAGCGATAATCACAACAGGCAGATGGCAAAAAACGGGGTTTCGCCCGATTGTAATTCCTGTCATTCGGTTAAAGGGTTTTCGCCTTCTTCTTTTGATATCGACCGGCATAACAAAACCGAATTTGCATTAAATGGCGCACACATGGCAACTCCGTGTTTCGAATGTCATAAAAAAGGAAAAGAATGGAATTTTAAGTTCGAAGAAATCAATTGTATTACTTGTCACGAAAATATTCACGAGGATAAAATCAGCAACAAATTTATGCCTGATTCCGATTGCAAATCGTGCCACAACGAGGCTGTTTGGAGCCAGGTAAATTTTGATCATACGAAAACCGGTTTTAAACTGGAGGGAAAACATACAGAGGCATCGTGCCGCGATTGCCACTTTAATGAAACGTCCGGAGTTGTAACACAACAGTTTGCAGGACTCAAGGCTGACTGTGCAAACTGCCATGATGATATTCATTTTGGGCAGTTTGAAGAATCTGGAAAGAATGATTGTGAACGGTGCCATACGTTTAACAACTGGTTACCCGAAAAATTCAATCATAATAATGCACGTTTTAAAATTGATGGAAAACATGAGGGGCTGGATTGTATTGCCTGTCATAAACCCACCGATAATTTAATCCGGAATTACATCGTTTATAAATTAGAAGATATAACATGCGCAAGTTGTCATTAATAATCGTAGTGTTGCTTTCAGCTTTTCAGCTGAGGGCACAGGAAAATCCCCACGGCGAAGATCTTTCAATCGATTGCCTCGACTGTCACACAACAGAAGGGTGGACTTTTTCGAAGAAGACCGCGCGTTTTTCGCATGATGCCACAGATTTTAAGCTTGAAGGGCAGCATGCTTTTACCGACTGCAAAGCGTGCCATACTACACTGGTTTTTACCGATGCTAAATCAAGCTGTATTGATTGCCACACCGACATGCACAACAATACTGTTGGTCTTGATTGTAATCGCTGTCACGATTCGCGCTCATGGCTGGTAAGTAATATTACCGAAATTCACCAAACCAGCCGGTTCCCTTTGTTGGGGGCACACAATACTGCCGAGTGTGCTGCTTGCCATACCAGCGCTTCCTCGTTAGAGTTTCAGCCTTTGGGTGTGGAATGTATCGATTGCCACAGCCAGAATTATTATGCAACTACCGAGCCTAATCATGTTGAGTCCGGTTTTTCGACAGACTGTATAGAATGCCACCGGGTTGATGCCTTTTCCTGGTCTGCGCAAGGTATTAATCACGATTTTTTCCCGTTAACAAAAGGACATGCAGTAAGCAGTTGTACCGAATGTCATACATCGGGAGTTTTTGAACCTGTTTCAACGGATTGTTTCAGCTGTCATGAAACTGATTTTGCATCGGCAACAAATCCATCGCACCAAAACAGCGGTTTTTCAACACAATGTACCAACTGCCATACAACTGATCCGGGGTGGAGTCCGGCTGAGTTTACAGTTCACGATGACTATTATTTCCCCATTTATTCAGGCAGACACCGTGGAGAATGGAATGATTGTTTGGATTGCCATACGCAACAAAATAATTATTCGATGTTCAGTTGTATCGATTGCCACGAACATAATCAAACCGAAACCAACAGTGAACACCGGGAGGTAAATGATTATGTCTACTCGGCAACAAGTTGTTTCGATTGTCACCCATTAGGTATTGCAGAGGATGATTAAGATACGAGAACCAAATATCAGATTATTTGGGTTGTTCCTTTTGATGTTGGGAACAATGGCGGTGAGTGCTCAGGAATCTGCAGGTTTATTTGAAGGGAAAGTATCGTACATTACCGGGGAGAATATTTATGTGCGTTTTACCTCCACCGAACAAATTGAAAATGGCGACACCTTGTTTATCCGAAAAGAAAATGGGTTGACACCAGCACTGATTGTAAATCATCAGTCCTCCATTTCTTGTTTGTGTACCAAATTAGGCGAGTACACATTTGAAGTAGACGATATTGTTTTTAACCGAACGAGCAAGCCTGTAAGTGAAGTTGTGGAACCACAACAGGAATTACCTGAAAAAGATGTGAACGAACAGGTTTTAATTGATCAGGAACAGACAAAAGAACCGTCGAGAATACAGGATATAAACGGAAGATTGTCCATGTCTTCATACTCTAATTTTTCGGATGAAGCAGAAAATATTCACCGTTTTCGTTATACTTTATCGGCTAAAGCTGCGCATTTGTCAGGATCAAAAATATCCGCTGAAACGTATGTGTCTTTCACGCATAAATTGCACCAGTGGGATGTGGTACAGGAAAATCTGAATAATGCGTTGAAAGTATACAGTCTGGCGCTGAGATATGATATTAATGAGTCGGCAACTGTTTGGGCCGGACGAAAAATAAATCCGCGCATTGCCAATGTTGGAGCAATTGACGGGGTGCAGTTCGAATATAAATTTAAAAATATGTTTGCCGGAATTGTTGGCGGTTCGCGACCCGATTACCAGGATTACGGCTACAATTTCGATTTGTTTGAATACGGCGCTTACGTTGGGCAGAGTAAAAAAACTTCCAATGGTTTTGTGCAGTCGTCGCTGGCTTTTTTCGAGCAGCGAAATACCGGGAATGTCGACCGTCGGTTTGTTTACATGCAACACACCAATTCTGCCATTAAAAATCTAACCTTGTTTTCTTCGCTGGAGCTCGATTTATACAAACTCGAAAATGAAAAGCCCACAAATACAGTAAGCCTGACCAGCCTGTATTTCTCGGCGCGTTATCGTTTTTCAAAACGCCTTTCGGTTTTTGGTTCGTACGACAACCGGAAGAATGTGATTTACTACGAAACATTCAGGAATTATGCAGATGAGATTTTGCAACAGGCGAGCAGACAAGGAGTACGGGCAAGAATAAACTACCGGCCAGGAAATGGTTTCATTGTTGGGGTTAGCGCCGGAACACGTTTCCGCGACGAAGATCCGCGGCCAACAAAAACATTGAACGGCTTTGCAACCTGGGCAAAAGTTCCGGCACTGGATGCATCGTTAAGTATTACCGCCAATTTAATGCAAACCAGCTATCTCGACGGGCAGGTTTACGGCGCACGTTTGTCAAAAGATCTTGTTTCAGGGAAATTGTATACGATGCTGCATTATCGATGGGTGAATTTTCAATATGTAAATACTTTAACTAATTTGCAGCAGCACATTGGCGAGCTTGATCTGTCGTGGCAATTCAGTAAAAAATTGTATTTGTCGGCCAATTACGAGGCAACATTTCAGGATCAACAGTTGTTTAACAGGTTGTACCTTAACTTGAGAATTAAATTTTAAAATGATAATGAAGATGAAGACGAGTAAAATTTTGATGATACTGGCAGTTGCCAGCTTGTTATTTGCATGTGTAAGAAATAAAAATGGGGCGCCGGCTCAGAATCAGAGCGAGAGTGCATTCAATATGATTAAGGTTTCTGAAGTGATTCAGGGAGGCAATTACACCTACATAAGTGCTACTGAAAATGGCATTGCAAAGTGGATTGCAGTAGCAAAACAAGATGTGAATCCGGGTGAAGTTTTATACTACTACGATGCGCTGCCAATGGAAAATTTTCACAGCAAAGAGATCGACAAAACTTTTGATCTGATTTATTTTGTGAATAAGATCAGCAAAACTCCCGGAGCTCAGCAACCTGCCATGAGTGGCGGTGGCGGTATGCCAGCATCGCATCAGGGGAAAGTAGCAGCCAGCAATGCTGAAGTTGAGATAAGTAAAGCCGATGGAGAGCTGAAGATTGCCGATGTTTTTGCCAATAAAGCCGATTATAGCAGTAAAGAATTTGAAATTCGGGGTGCTGTGGTAAAAGTGAACGAGCAGGTAATGGGAAAAAACTGGGTGCACATTCAGGATGGTACCGGAACCGATGGTAAATTCGATCTGACAATTACAACACAAGCCGATGTTAAAGTTGGCGACATAGTTACTTTTAAGGGAAAACTTACACTGGAAAAAGATTTTGGTGCGGGTTATTTCTACGATGTAATTATGGTAGATGGTACGCTTGTAAATAAGCAGGTTGCCGAAATTTAATCTATTTTATATCCTTTAATGGCTTCGAGGTAAGCCGTTAAAGGATATAATTTTTCATCGTACCATAACGATGCAAAATACAATCCGATAGGGGCTTTTTTAAGCCCGTTTTTTTTGTAATAATTCTCGAGCCAGACTAATCCTTTTTCGATTTCAGTTTGTGATTTTGTGCCGTTTAAAGCGGCAACGGCAAGTGCTGTTTCTTCAATCGATCCTTTAATTCCGAAATTGCCACCCCAACTGCCATCTTCATTCTGAACTTTTAATAAGAAGTTGATTCCGTCAACGATCATTTTCTGAATTCTTTCAAGCAGAACCGGCTCATCTTTCAATACCAATTTTGCTTTTTGAAAATAGGTGAGTACCCGAGCTGTTCCGTACACCGGGTTTTCATGATTTTTGGTGTGCTGGTTGCCAAACCAAAGCGGTAACCACGAGCCATTTTCTTTCTGGTGTTTTCCCAGATAAATTACAGCTTTGTTTATGGCTTTCGTATATTGCTTTTTCTGTTTTGAATTCAGCTCTGCCTTGTATGTATCCAACAGTTTTGCAAGTGCCAAAACACAATGCCCCGTTAAATCGGCACAACTCTGATCGAAAGGTAATTTTCCCCAACCACGCGAAAAAGTAGGGAAACCGCCATCGTTATTTTGGAGTTGTAGCAGCCATTCACCACCAGCAAGAATTTCTTCCCTTATTGTGTGATGTGGCGCCAATTCTAAAAGTGCCAGAATTGCTCCGGGAGTGTCGTCGCAATCGGGAACGGAGCCTGAGTAATTTGTCCAGCCCCAGCCGCCCGGCGAAGTGCCGTTAAATGAATGTACCATTTTATTCTGCACAGAAAGTAAATGATTGACAATTCGTTTTTGTTGTGTTTCCGAGAGAACTTCATTTTTTCGTTTGCCCAGCGCTTTTACGCTCAACGTAGTCACCCATGTTGACAGATCAATGTCAATAGGCCAGCTGCCGTCTTCGCGCTGCGAGTGTTTCAGAAAGGCAATTCCTTTGTCTACAATAACCGAATCTCTTTGCCCGGCATTTATCAAACTTAAAGCAACAAAAGCGGTCAACGGAATGGCTTCCAGAAAACCACCGCTTTCAGGCAGCGATTGTTCCAAAGTTTTAAGGGCTTTCTTCTCCGCTTTTGCTCGGATAGCACGAGTTAATCCATTCGATTTTTTCTTGCGAAAAACTACAATCCCCACAGCAATCAATGCCGGGATTGCATAACTGACCACACTTAAATTCAGCAAGCGATAAAACCGGCGCGGCAACAAAGCCAGCTCGAAAGTCAACTGCGGAATGTGTTTAAATCCATCGTCGCCGGGAATACCGCAAAGTGCGCACAAGGTTAAAATCGGCACCGAGAAGGTATAATCTTTTTGGTAGTGATCGAGAATTACTTTTGCCACCTGTTCTGAGCGAACATCAACATTTTGTGTTTTTAGGTAGTCGGCCAGTTTTTGCTGTGTTGACTTTATTTCAGGATTGTTTTCTGCATATAAATTCAGTGCTGCATAAGAAAGTAAAGAAGTTGAAATATTGGCCGGGCTTTCGGGGGTGTCGCCATAACCACCGTCTGTATTTTGATTTGCAGAAAGCCATTTTAGTCCTTTCTCGATTTCCTGTTGATGAAGCGTGGCATCGTGGAAATGGAGTGCTGCAACAGCTACGGCCACACCCAGCGCACTTGACGATAATTCTCCTGACCAGAAGCCATCCTCGTTAAGCTCACTAAGCAAAATATTGCTTAGTTCTTTAAACCGTATTTCCAATTCTTCTTTTTTCACATTTTATGTTTTTAACACAAAGACTCGAAGACACTAAGAATATTTTTCTCGCAAAGCCGCAGAGCCGCAAAGTTTTGCCTATTGTTATTTGCCAATTGCCTATTCCTTCTCAAATCAAAAATCGTTAATCATTCCCGACGCTTCGGTCGGGACTAGTTCCACTAACCATTTTTAGTTCTCCGCCTATCTGCGGTTCCTAAAAACCGAGTGTCACTGAGCATTCATCATTCATTCTCCTTTTGCCTTTCAACTTTTTCCTTTTGCCTTAATTTCTTACAAGACTTCCCAAAGCGAGCAGCCCATAAAACGTATATTCCAAATCACGGGTTTCATCGCCGTCACCGGAAAGAAAAGCTCCTGAAAGATAATTCATTTGAATAAAATCAAGGCAATCGGGAGTGATCAGTCGCAGATCATAATTGGTCTCGGCCAACGAAAAAAGTGCTACGCCGGTTGATAAGGTGTCGCTGAAAGGTGTCGTTTCAAAAGCTCTGAATCCTGCTTTTTCCTGATGAAATTCCAATAACAATTTCTGGTATTTTTTGTAGCCTAATCCCAAATCAAAACGGGCAAAGCAAAGCGCCGCCACTAGACTACATGGCGAGTTTTCTTTCACTTTGTAAAAGGGCAGCCAAACGCGTGCCATCAGGTTAAAGAGAAAACGATTTTTAGCAGTGGCATCAATGGTTAATGCCAGCAGAAAAAAACGATATGAAATATCCATGAAGTTGTGTTCCGAAAAGACCTTCTTGAGCAACGAAAATACTGATTCGTTTTTTTGTTGCGGGAACAACTCTGTTTTCATCAGATTTAGCGCCAGCTCTTCAACGGTACTTGATGTTGCCGGTTGTTTTGAAATGTATGTTTTTAAATGCTCAATTTCTGTAATTTGGACGGTGGCTAAACTTAACCAGCAGCCAAAAAGCGAATAGTAAGGATCGGGATTGCCGGCGCGGTCACAAAAGCCTCCAGAAGCGTGTTGCTGACTTTTTATAAACGAAATAATTTCCTGCTGTATTTCGGGCGATAAAGTTTCAAATCCTAAAGAAAGTCGCCGAACCAGTTTTTTGTAGATCGCGATTTTCGTTGGTTTACCCATTGGTAGTTTCTGACTTAAAGATTTTTCCCATCACGCCATAAAGACTCAGACGAAGTTTAGAACTTTCCAGTTTATCGAGTTCTGCGTAACAGTTGTCAACGTAGTTTTGTAAGTATTTTTTTGCTACTTCCAGCAGCCCGGTTTCATCAATTAACCTTCTGAATTCTACAACCTGATCGAATAAATTCGTTGGCGTTTCTTTTTCGCGGTCTGCAAAATGTTTGTTCAGCAAGGCGAGCAGAAACGGATAATCTCCTGTTTTTTCGGCAGCGTGCTGTTCGGTATATTCATTCAGGTCGTCACGAATTTGATAAGCAATTCCCATGTAATCGGCAAATTGCTCCAAAATTTCTTGTTCCGGACTGTTTGCTTCGCCAACAATTGCTCCCAGCAACAAAGCCACTTTTATGGCCTCACCTGTCTTATTTTTAAAAACTTCGATCATCTCGTCGGGCAGCAATTGAATTTTGCCGTCGTTAAAAAGAATGTCGACGCCTTGTCCGCGCGTTAGTTGTATGTGTGAGCGTGCAATAAAACCCAAGCAGTTTTTTATGGTTTCATTCGAAACATCCAGATCACTCAACAGTTCGTAGCCTTTTCCGATTAGGAAATCGCCGACATTAATCGCCTGCGGAACGCCGTATTTTGCATGCGCTGTAAGCGTGTTGTAACGCTGGTTGGCATTGTCCTCAATATCGTCGTGAATGAGCGACGCCTTGTGGAAACACTCGATAATAAGCGTTAAAGGTTGAAGAAGTTCATCGTTATCTGAATTTGAGTAGGCCAGGTAACTTAATGCCGTAAGTAACGGGCGTATACGTTGACCATCAACAAGCAAGTATTCCTGTGCAATTTGTTCTGTTTTATCGCGGCCCTGAATGTATTTTTCGATGTTCTCTTTTGTAAAAAAATCTTCGATCCTGTTCTTTAACAACGATACTGAAATGGGCTGGTGTTCTTCATCCGTCTCATACGAACGCATTTCATCCAAAATCCATTTTATGTCGGCGCGTGTATCTTCACAACCATCAAAAAGCAGAGGAATTCCAATAACAGGAACTGCCGCACTTGACACGGGCTCGAACGAACGTTGCAACACTGGCATACAACTTACGCCGATTACGGCATCTATCGAGCCTTCTTCCACCAAACCAACGGCCACTGTAGTTCCTTCGGCTACGAGGTTGGCATAACCTTTCGATTCGGCTTCTATCAACAGGTCATCGATGGGGCAGGATTTGCATCCGGCACAATTAAGTCCCAGTTCGTCGAACATGCCCTCGCATTTTTCTTTATTGTTCAAACACTGCGGAAGCAACAATAACCGACGGTTCATGGGCGTGGCTTTCACCGTTTTTCGCCACGATTCGTTGCCCAGCAAAACCATGGCAAATGGAATAAATTCAGCTGAAACAACCTGCTCGCGCACTAAATCAGTCGCCAGTTCTTCCAGTTTAAGGATGTTGACAGGAGGACGCAGACCGATATTTTCGACCATAGCAGCAGCAGCCTTGCGCATTTTATTGCGCACGAACGATTCCTCAGGAACTTTTAATATGCCGTTTGTCTCCTTCATATTAACCGTAGGCGCCAAAGCCAAAAAATGCCCGTTTTTTTGCAAAGCGATACACCCAGCTCTTTTCGCGAACGGGTTTGGCCGAGCCATGACTGGAAACTTTTTCCATTTTGCTCAGGCGTTCGGCCTCATTATCGCGGCCCGATGTATCGTTTGCGGCGTGTTGTTTTGTATAATTTACCAACCACTGCGGATCGTCCATAACGATACAGCCTGTGGTCAGTTTTGGTATTTCTGTTTTAAATCCCGCCAGGAAAGTTGAATTGCGGTAAATGCTTTCCAGGTCGCCATCGGCTACATTGTTGGTGGCAAACTGAATGACCGGGCAAGGTTCTATATCACCTGATGCATTAATGTGGTGGCTCAATCCCGATGCTGCGGGGCACAATCCTTTTCCATTTTCATCCCAGTAAGCATCAATAATTGCAATGTTGTATTTCTGGCGAGCATTGACCATGAACCGGCGAAGTTGCTCAATTTGTTCTGCCGAAAGACAGAGGTCAACTGTTGCGTCTTGTCCCGCCGGACGATAAATGTAGTACCACAAATAAAGCACTCCACGATCAATTAACGATTGGATAAAATCATCCGAGAAAGCCAGGTCGATATTCGATTTACAAACACTCATGGCAACGCCAGTTATCAATCCTGCGTCGGTTGAATGATCGATGGCTGCCTGCGCTTTTTGGTAAACGTTTTTTCCTCCGCGGCGCACATCGGCAACTTCATTGTCGCCTTCAAAACTAATTAACGGCGAGACGTTGGCTAGTTTTCGCAAACGTTCAGCAACTTCCTTGGTAAGCAATGTCCCGTTGGTAAACAACTGAAAATAGCAATCAGAATGTTTCTCAAAAACATCAAAAAGTGGTTTGTATAGCAGAGGCTCACCACCCAGTATTCCGAAAAAATACGATCCTTTTGCTTTTGATTGCGTAATGATCGAATCCAGCATCTCGGGCGACATACGTGCATTTTGTTTTTTATGCGTTACCCAGCAGCCCTGGCAATTCAGGTTGCAGTCGTCGGTAACCGAAATAAAATGGAATGCCGGGAAAAAGTCACCATTTTTTAACCGTTTTTGAAAACGCTGAATGCCACGGGCACCTTTTATGCCCATGTTATACGCAAACTTATACAAGCACTTTTTATCTGTTTTCAGCAATTGTTTAAGCATCGCCTTTTGGGTTTTTAAAGCTGTTTTTCAGTTCTTCCAGGGCTCTCTTTTTCTCTTCTTCTGCTTGTTGAAAAGCACCTTGTTTGAAAATGTTTCTCCGGGCGTTGTTGCGCTCGTTCAGCATAACAAACAAATTCCCTTTTTGATCGTTTCCCGATGCTTTTTTATCACCGGTAGGTTCTGCACCTGATAATGCTGAATTCTCAGGTAATCGCGGGAAAATAATCGCTGAGGCGGGGCATGTTCGTCCGCAAGCCGGGCAGTTGTTTTTGCACGAAAGCGGATTAACAACTTCCAGACTTTTTTTGTTGTACGAATAAACCCCAAAAACACAAAACCGAGCACATTGTCCGCAAAGTGTGCATCGCTCTTTATCGATAATCGGGTACCAGGCCGGAACTTTCAGCTCGGTCTTTTTTATTTCGTAAAACGTTTCGTCTTGTTTTTCGTCGATCTTGGCAGATATCTCGGCAGTAATTTGATCGGTGTCGGCTTCTCTGAAATTAAATACCTCGTAATTGCTCAGTTGCACCCCGTTCTGTTCAAACATATTTTTTATGGCTCGTGGGTAGCAGGCAGCAATCAGTTTTTTATCGTAATCTTTATCGAGTTTGTACAGGAAGTCCTTTTCATTCAGTGAGAAAGCACAAAGGTCGTGTAGTTCGTAAATATCAACTCCGAGCGGTTTAAAAGCTTCAGAAAGCTGTTCTTTTTTGTCGTCGGAAATGATGCCCGCACCACAGTTGCAAAAAATCAGGCAAGTTTTGTTTGTCATTTTTTTGGTAATGAAAAGCTAAATAAGTAAAATTCTGCTCAACTTAAAAATGCTCGCCCGCCTTTAACAATCAATTAAGACAGATAGGCTTTTAACCGCGATGAATCTTATTGTTTTGCAGATGAGTTGACCCGATTGGCAGAGGAAGTATTGCGCACATTGAATTTATTTGAATTAAAGCGGGTTAATGGCCTAATTTTGTAATAAATATTTCGAAATTTATACCATTACATTGAAACAGAAAATCTTACTATTATGAACCGTTTATTGCTTATTGCCTTGTTTGCGCTGCTTTTTGTTTCGTGTGATTCGAAAAAAGAGCAGAAACTCAAAAAGAATGTTCAACTATCGGCTCACGACCAAAAAATGGAGTGGTGGCGAGAAGCCCGCTTCGGTATGTTTATTCACTGGGGATTGTATGCCGAGCCGGCAGGAGAATGGAAAGGCGAGCGTATTCCGGGTATCAGTGAATGGATAATGGCCAATGCGGAAATTCCGGTGAAAGAATACGAACAATTGGCGGAAACGTTTAATCCCGATAAATTTGATGCCGAAGAATGGGTGAAACTGGCCAAATATGCAGGGATGAAATACATTGTTATCACGTCGAAACACCACGATGGTTTTGCGATGTTTCATTCAAAAGCCAGCAAATACAATATTGTTGATGCCACACCATTTGATCGCGATCCGTTAAAAGAACTGGCGGAAGCTTGTGAAAGAGAAGGTATCAGACTTGGATTTTACTATTCGCAGGCGCAAGACTGGCACGAGCCGGGCGGAACCTACTGGAATATAGAGGATGGAGAACCGCACTGGGATCCGGATTTGAAACGTGAGCCTTTGATGAATTACATTAACGGGAAAGCTGTCCCTCAGGTAAAAGAAATTCTGGAAAATTATGATGGCCTGGACATTCTGTGGTGGGACACACCACGCGGAATGACCGAAGAAGCGGCTAATGCACTAAAAGCTGTCACCGATGATTATCCAAACCTGATCACCAATAACCGGCTTTATCGCCCGTGGCCGGGCGATTTTCAAACACCTGAGCAACAAGTGCCACCAACAGGACTGGATTACGATTGGGAGGTGTGTATGACCATGAATACCAGCTGGGGCTACAAATGGTACGACGAAAACTGGAAATCGACGGAGGAACTGATTAAAATGCTGGTTGATATTGCAAGTAAAGGCGGTAATCTGTTGCTGAATGTGGGGCCAACTGCAAAAGGAGAATTCCCAAAGGCCAGCGTTGAGCGGTTAAAAGAAATGGGGCATTGGATGCAACAAAACGGCAAATCGATTTACGGAACCAGTGCCAGTCCGTTTTATAAATTGCCATGGGGCCGATGTACCACAAAAAAAGAGGGTGGCGTAACTAAACTTTACCTGCACGTTTTCGACTGGCCAAAAGATGGATTGCTAAGAGTACCGGGGCTGGAAGCGAATATACGCGATATTTACCTGTTGTCGAACCCAGAGCAACATTTTGCCTGGAAATTTGAGAATGGAGATCTTAATGTTCATGCGCCGTCGGTGATATTTAATGAGATAAATACCGTGGTGGTAGTGAAGATACGCGGAGAAATGATCGTTACATGTAATAAACCACACTTAAAGGAAGGAAGCATATTGTTGCCTGCCGATTTTACCGATATTCATAATCCGGGATATGGCGAGCATGCTGTTTTAAAAGGCAGTGGTACAAATTCGCTGGTAACAAACTGGACAGATCCACGAACACGTCTGGAGTGGATATTTGACGCAGAACCGGGCAAGTATCGTGTGGAAGCTTTGGTATGGAGTGCTGAACAAGGCGGTGTAAGTGTTACATTCGGGAACCAAAAAGTAGAAGCTGAGATACCTGATACCGGAGAAGAGTACGAATTGTTAAAACTGGGTGAAATAGAAATTATGGAAAGTGGAGAACAATCGGTTTCGCTACTGCCTGCGACAGATAATAACAGTGATAAACAGTTGATGTATTTGGAGTTGATAAAGTTGTAATATCTAAGACCTTCATCATGGTAATCATAAACCCAAAACTTGTTTTAAACGCAACCATTTTAAAGTTTTAAGCATCTTAAATCCAAAGCATAATAAAAACGTTGCAATGAAACTCAAAACCCTAAAACTAAGTTTAATTTTTTTGTTGATCGCCTTGGTAGTGATAAGTTGTCAGGATGAAGAAGAATTACCGCCATTGGAAGACAAACAACTTACAGTAAGCGAAATAAAAACGCAGGGCTGTAAAGACAATCTAAAATCAAATGATATTGAAAGATACGTTGAACTTAAGGCTGAAGGGGAGAATCAGCTTCGGGTTAAATTTATTAATGCCATTTTAAACTGTTGTCCGGGTGAGATAACGACTAATGCTTTTATTCAAAATGATACACTAAGAGTTATTTTTAGCGAGGAAACTCCTGGAAGATGTAATTGTATTTGTGATTTTGACCTTGAATGTGTAATCGATTCAATGGAGCAACGAAAATATACAGCAAAAGTTTCAGCTGGTGGCGATGTTGCATCATTTACTTTTGACTATTCCAAAAGTTTAAACTCGGTTATAGAAATTTCATCTGATTAAAAATTATGTATTGAATTCAAATAAAAAAGACTCCATCTGATTAAAGAGATAGAGTCTTTTTATTTGAATTCAGCAGTTGTTTCTTTGTATTATAAATTCGTCACCCACTGAATAATTTTACTTACTCATTTCCGCAAAATACTTATAAAACAACGGAATGGTTTTTATACCGTTATAAAACTGCTCTAGCGGATAGTTTTCGTTGGGTGAGTGGATGGCATCTGATTCCAGTCCGAAGCCCATTAATACCGATTTAATTCCAAGTACCTTCTCGAAAGTGGAGATAATTGGAATACTTCCGCCCGAGCGAACCGGAACCGGACGCTGGCCAAAAGTATCGGTATAGGCTTTCTCTGCAGCCTGGTAGGCCGGAATATCAATTGGGCAAACATAAGCCGGGCCACCGTGTAACGAAGTGACCTCAACGTTTACTGATTTTGGCGCGATACTTTCAAAGTGCTCTTTAAAAAGTACGGCTATTTTTTCATGATCCTGATCGGGAACCAAACGCGATGAAATTTTTGCAAATGCTTTTGATGGTAATACGGTTTTTGCTCCTTCGCCAGTGTAACCGCCCCAAATACCACATACATCAAACGACGGACGAATACCGGTGTGCTCGCTTGGTGTAAATCCTTTTTCACCTTTTAGCTCTGCAACGTCAATGGCTTTCTTGTAATTTTCCTCGTTGAACGGTGCTTTGGCCAGCAACGCTCGCTCTTCGGCAGAAACTTCCTGTACCGTATCATAAAATCCGGGAATGGTAATCGTTCCGTTTTCGTCAACCATTTGATCGATCATTGAACAAAGCACATTTATTGGGTTGGCAACGGCACCACCAAAAATTCCTGAGTGAAGATCGCGATTCGGGCCGGTAACTTCTACCTGCCAGTACGCTAATCCGCGTAACCCGGTAGTAATTGATGGAATATCTGCTGCCAACAATGAGGTGTCTGATACCAGAATAATATCGGCTTTTAGCATTTCTTTGTTTTGCTCGCACCAAAGGCCCAGTGTTGGCGATCCTATTTCTTCTTCGCCTTCAATCATAAATTTTACGTTGCAGGGCAGGGTATTTGTTTTTACCATCAGCTCGAAAGCTTTGGCGTGCATCATACTTTGTCCTTTATCGTCGTCGGCACCGCGGGCGTAAATTTTTCCGTCGCGAATTTCCGGCTCAAAAGGAGGTGTATCCCACAAATCAATGGGATCAACCGGCATAACATCCATGTGTCCGTACACCAAAACAGTTGGGAGGGTAGGATCAATGATTTTTTCTCCATAAGTAACCGGATTTCCTGCAGTCTCAAAAATACCGGCTTTGTCGGCACCGGCTTCCAGCAATGTTTTTTTCCAGTACTCGGCAGCTTTGTACATATCCGGTTTGTGGGCGGCAATCGAACTGATCGATGGAATGCGGATCAATCCAAATAATTCCTCCAAAAACCGGTCTTTGTTTTCCTCTACATACTTATTAATGTACTCCATAACTTTTAATTGAATTTCCCTTAATATTTGAGCTTGAAAATAGTGTTTTACGCAGGATTAAAAAAACGGTTTTGTCATGAACTGGTACAAAAAAAGGGCGATCAAGCAACCGCCCTTTCTGATAAGTTTATCACAACTTAATTCGTCAACAAAACTTATTAGTTTCGTCAGAATATTTTAAGATTTATACATTTATAGATGACTTCCCTTCTCCATTATAAAATTAGAATATTCTAACTAATTTCAAAATATTAGTTATTAACAGGATGGAGGTTGGGGAGTCGAATTCATAATAAGGCTGAATTCGTTTTTTGCTTTCAGTAAGCATCAGTAATAGAGAGGGTTGAAAGAGTGTGTCTTTTGGTTTCTGCTTAATTATTGCTAAATGGTAATTTTAGGTTATTAACAGGTTGTTCTATTTTGAATAAGATAAAGCGATTATAAAATGGAAGAAAATAGAAATTCTAAGTTTAAAATAATACCAATTTGATTATAAAATGCCGTATTGGATACGTCATTATTTTTCTTTTTATCAAGGCGAAAAATTTTAGCATAGCCTTAGCTACGGTACAATTTTTCAACGAAGAGAAAATGAAAAAGAATTAGTTTATATGCGACATTTTATGGTCAATTTGGTATAAATTAAAAAAGGGCAACCAAATCAGCTGCCCTTTAGTTTAAGTTTATCACAACTTAATTATACCGATGTGAAATCAAATTGAGTCTTTAACTTTTCAATCGGCATTAACCATTGTAATTTCAGTGCTTCACTCAAGGCTCACACTGAAAAACAATTGGTATTAGTCAACAATTGCTTTGAATTTAGCATTGTCGAAATATTTTGCGAATTCCATATCTGTTTTGGCTACTTTTTTCAAGTCAGCGTTCATGTCAACGGCAGCTTTCAGGCTGTCGAACAATAAACCTTCTTTGGCAGTGCGAGCACCAATTACTGCTTTGAAATACTCTGTCATGTAGCAACCTTCAATTGTACAAGCATCAAGATCTTTAACAGCGCCATTATTGTTACCGGCCAGTAATTTTGCCAAACCTGAGTTTACATCAGCAAACCTGTTGAAGTACTGAACAGCTCTGTCGTACTCCGCTTTTTTAATGCTTACAATACCCATGTTGTAGTTTACAGCGTCGCCGGCACCGGCAGCAGCTCCAAATAAAGCTTCAGCACCGTCAACATCGCCTTCGGTTAAAGTAACCGCACCAACGTTGTTTTTTACTATCGGCTCGTTGTTAGCCAGTTTCTCAGCTTTCTCGAACAATGGTTTCGCATCGGCATATTTGTACTGCTGAACCATAACGTAACCTGCGTTGTTTGGTCCTCTCCAGTCATTCGGGTAAACGTCCATAAACGAGTTGTAAATTGAAAGCTGGTCGTTAACATCTTCGAACAAAGTGGCAGAGTAAAGTAATTCTGCAGGATTTAATGAAGCAGGATCAGCTTTGGCAGCAGTTTTTAATTCTTCATCGGTTTTACCAATCAAATCAACGCTGGTAGTCATTTTTGCACGACGCAGTTCAGGAAGAATTTCATCGGCAACGGAAGTAAATGTTTCACTCAAATTACGAATCTCACGCTCGCGAACCTCAGGATCGTTGTACATAGAAAGTACGCGCAGGATCAGTTCTTTGTCTTTAATGTTCGACTGCTCCAATAATGCTTTAAAACCGTCCCAGTCTTCAGGTGTGTATTTTGTTTTCAACTTAACATCAATCCCTGCTTCTTTTAATTTTTTTGCCAAAAAGGCCGAAGATGTTTCTTTACGTTTTGCCGCAAGATCAATATTCAGATCGATCTCTCCATCAGGTGATGCATAAGCTGATACCTCAACATCTTTAAGATCGATTCTTTCGTCTTCGTTTGCTTTTTTAGTATAATCTTCCAAGGCAACTACTTCACTTTTTGAAGTTTCGTCTCTGCGAATATTCGAACGATTAATCAGGTATTTGATGTCAGCAGTAATTTCGTCAGGAACGATACGCTGAAAAGCATCAATGTTGGGATCGTATTTCCCGCTGTTATTAGCTTCGCGCTCAACACCTAAAATTGCTTTAGGGATCATAATCACTTTTTCGCTGGTAGCAATAACACCGTCTGCAACTTTTATTGGCTCGAAATCAACCGATTTTCCACCCTGCGAAGCTTTAATATTTACGTAAAGCTCTGATTTTGCCATAGCTTTATCGTATGCAAGAGCATCTTTGTAATTTACACTACCACCGTTGTAGCTAATTACTTTGTTGTTAGCTTCAACGCTTTCACCCTGAACAGAAACCGGATTATACGCCGTTTCGCCACCATCGTACTTTAGCACTGGTGTAGCAGTTAATGTAACTTTTTTATTGAAGTATTTGGCGGGGAATCTGGTGTCGATCGCAACTGCAACTTCGCTGGCATGTGCCTCAAGCACCTCTGGGGTAACTTTGAAGTTGATTTGATCGGCATTCTTTTTCATTTTGTTCAGTCCGGAACATCCAGACAATAAAACCGCAACACCAATGAAAAGGGCGATAGGTTTAAAGTTGATTCTTCTCATAACAGACATTATTTATACTAAAATTAAACATTCACATTCGAGCAGACAAAAGTAAAAAGCTTTTCATTATTTAAAAGCTGTGCCTCATGTTTTTATCACAATATCATACGGTTTATTCCTAATTTAAAATCACTATCAAAAATGGCCGATTTCAATTGTTGATAATGGTTGGGATTCTTTACAAAATCAATGCCGTTAATATCTATAATCAGGATAGGGAAGGAGGAAATTTGTTTAAAAAAGTTAAAGTATCCGCCACTGATTTTATCCAGATAAACAGGATCCATATTTTGTTCATAATCGCGCCCGCGCATTTTTATATTTTTCATCAGCCGGTTGACATCAGAATGGAGATAAACATACAAATCAGGTTTGGGCATCGATTCAAAAATTATATTGAAAATCTGGCGAAACAGATGATACTCGTCTTTTTTCAGGGTGTTTTCGGCAAAAATTGCTGTTTTGGCAAAATAGTAGTCGGCCACCATAAACGGATGAAAAAGATCGAGGTTGAGCACTTCGTTTTTTATCTGGTTGTAACGGTCGGCCAAAAACGAAAGTTCCAGTGGAAAAGAATAACGTTCCTTGTCTTTGTAAAACTTCGGCAAAAAGGGATTATCTGCAAATTGTTCCAACACCAGTTTGGCGTTGTAATCTTCGGCAATCATTCGCGAAAGTGTTGATTTGCCGGCTCCAATATTTCCCTCAATCACCAGAAATTGCATCGTTCTTCAACATAAAAATTCCCGGTAACAAATCGTGCTACCAGGAATCCAAAAGTAGTATTTTTTATCCCAAATTTTCAGGGAATTGTTGCTTAATTTTCAGCCAGCGATTTAATGCCCATATTCCAAAGTGTGAAGCCAAAAATATCGGCATACTGCTCAATGGTTTTGCTTACCGGAGTTCCTGCTCCGTGCCCTGCATCAGTTTCGATGCGAATAAGAACCGGATTGTCGCCAGCCTGTTTGGCTTGTAATTCGGCAGCAAATTTAAAACTATGTGCCGGAACAACACGGTCGTCGTGATCGCCGGTAGTTACCAATGTTGCCGGATAAGCAACGCCTGCTTTTACGTTATGAACCGGAGAATAACCTTTCAGATATTCGAACATTTCTTTGTTGTCTTCTGCTGTGCCGTAATCGTAAGCCCAACCTGCCCCTGCAGTAAAGGTATGGTAACGTAACATATCCATTACTCCAACTGCCGGAAGTGCCACCTTCATCAAATCGGGGCGCTGAGTTATAACTGCTCCAACCAATAGTCCGCCGTTCGATCCACCTCGGATGGCCAGGTAATCGCTCGATGTATAATTTTCAGCAATCAGGTATTCCGCAGCGGCAATAAAGTCGTCGAATACATTTTGCTTTTGCATTTTTGTTCCGGCGTCGTGCCACTTTTTACCGTACTCGCCACCCCCACGCAAATTGGCAACGGCATAAACACCGCCTTGCTCTAACCAGACAGCGTTGATAACCGAGAAACTTGGCGTAAGGCTAATATTAAAACCTCCGTAACCGTAAAGAATCGTCGGATTTTTACCATTTAGTTCAGTCCCTTTTTTATAGGTAATGATCATCGGAATTTTGGTTCCGTCTTTCGAAGTGTAGAAAACCTGTTTGCTTTCAAAATCGTTTGGATTAAAATCAATGGCTGGTTTGCGGTAAAGCTCCGATTTGCCTGTTTCAAAATCGTACTGATAAATACTACCCGGCGTAATGTAGTTGGTGAAGGTGTAATACATTTCTGTATCCTTTTTTTTGGCACCAAAACCACCAACAGATCCAACTCCGGGTAATTTCACTTCGCGAATCATTTTACCATCGTAATCATATTGGTACACTTTTGCCACCGCATCGATCATGTATTCGGCAAAGAAATAGCCACAACCGGTTGACGGGCTAAGTACGTTTTCTGTTTCAGGAATAAAATCCACCCAGTTTTCAGGAGTTGGGTTACTTACATCGGTAGTAACAACTCTCTGGTTAGGTGCATTTAAATTGGTAGCCAGGTATAGTTTGGTGCCTACATTGTCGATCACGTAAGTGTCGCTTTCGTCGGTTCCAATTATGGTAATCAATTTACTATTCGGCTGGGTAAGGTCTTTTATAAAGAGTTTGTTGCCCGAGGTAGAAATACTGGCAGTAATTACCAGGTATCGATTGTCGTCGGTTACTCCGCCGCCTACGTAACGGTGTTTTTCTTCGGGTGTTCCACCAAATATTAGCTCGTCTTCTTTTTGAGCGGTGCCCAGTTTGTGGTAGTACAATTTATGCTGATCGGTTTTCGCCGACAACTGGCTGCCTTCGGGTTTGTCGTAGCTCGAGTAGAAAAAACCTTCGTCGCCTTTCCACGAAATACCGGTAAATTTCACATCAATGAGAGTGTCGCCCATTTGTGCTTTGGAGTCGGTATCCATAATAATGATTTTCCTCCAGTCGCTGCCACCTTCCGAGATCGAATAAGCGGCAATTTTACCATTCTCTGAAAAGCTCAAAACATCTAACGATGTTGTTCCGTCTTCCGCAAAAGTGTTAGGATCGAGAAAAACTTCGGCAGTAGATTCATCTGCTCCGGTTTTAAAACGGTAAACTACATATTGGTTTTGCAGTCCGTCGTTTTTATAAAAATAAGTCCAATCGCCTTCCTTAAACGGCGCACCCACTTTTTCGTAGTTCCATATCGACGAAAGTCTTTCTTTTAATTCTTCGCGGTACGGAATCTGGTTCAGGTAGCCATAAGTTACTTTGTTTTCTGCTTTCACCCATTCGGCAGTTTCGTCCGAGTGGTCATCTTCGAGCCAACGATACGGGTCAGCCACTTCAACACCAAAATAGGTGTCTTTTACGTCTCCTTTTTTTGTCACAGGATAATCCAATTTTTGTTGTTGTTCAGTACAGGCAAACAGAACTATTGATGCCAATACAAATAAAACAGTGTTTTTCATTGTGCAGTTGTTTTTCGCTAAATAAATAATTCTTGATTACAATTTCCTTGATATCAGTCATGCGAGTGTTGGAAAGGTAACAGCATACCACTGTTTTTGTTGAGTGGACTTACATCAGCCGCTTCTCTTTTCTGAGCTTTTTGTCTTTTAAGTGCCCCCAGACGTAGGTTGGCAACAGACAGATGGAAAAACCAATAAGGAACAGTTCGAGTTTAATGTCGGCATTTAGCTGCATAAGCAGGTAGCCAAGAATAGAACCTGCGATAATTCCAAAGAAAGAAATGAGGTAGGTGAAATAATACGGCGCATAAAAACCGTGCTCTTTTTGCATGTGTTTTGAGAGGCGGGTAATCAGCCGATCGTAACTGCGACGCTCTTTGCCAACGTGGTTAACCGCCTGACTGATGGAATCAACTGCTTCAGCAATATCAATCTGGGCCTTTTGGCATTCGGGGCAGTTGCCGGAAAAATCATCAACCCGCGAAATGTTGCGTTTAAACTCGTCGATCCGGAAAAAGCGCAGGTCTTTATCTCTGCCGCCTTTTAGTTGTTCGTCTATTTTACTGTGAAGTTCTTCTGACCAGTTGCCCATATTTCTCAAATTTTGGACGAAGTTAAGAAAAGGAAATGGAAGTTCAGAGAGTTGTCATCTCGAAGTGGAGTGAGAGATCTGTTACAGGTTACAGGTTGCAAGTTCTCAGTCTCAGTCCCTAACTCCATACAGCTTGCAGCCTTGCCAGCGTGCAATGAGAAGCTTTCAAACTGTGCCCAAACCTTGCCAGTGAGCATAGGAATGAAAAAAAGAGTTTTGAAACTTCACCACCGAACTGCGAGAAACAAAAAACGCCCCACCAAAAGGCGGAGCGTTTAATTATTTTGCTTGAAATTTATTCAGTTTTTAGTCGTTATCGCGACGAGGACGGAAATCTCTACGATCGCCACCTCTGCGGTCATCACGTCTTCTGTCACCACCTCTGCGATCATCGCGTCGGCGATTGTCGCCACGAGGTCCGCGGTTTTCTCTTGGTGGACGTTCTACGTAACCTTCAGGTTTTGGAAGCAATACTTTGCGCGAAAGTTTCAGTTTACCGGTTTTTTCGTCAACACCGATCAGTTTCACCTCAACAATTTCGCCTTCTTTTGCAAAGTCTTCAGCGTTTTCAACGCGCTCCCAGGCCATTTCCGATACGTGCAACAGACCTTCTTTCCCCGGAATAATCTCGATAAATGCTCCGAAAGAAACTACCGATTTTACTTTACCCTGGTAAATTTCACCAACTTCAGGAAGTGCAGTGATTGCTTTAATTTTTGCTTTTGCAGCTTCAATTGGCTCTAAACCTGCTCCTGAAATCTGAACCAAACCTGCATCGTCAACTTCTTCGATAACGATTACAGTCTCAGTTTCTTCCTGGATAGCCTGAATAACTTTTCCACCAGGTCCGATTACCGCACCGATCATATCTTTAGGGATCTGAACGGTTTCGATACGTGGAACATTTGGTTTAAAGTCTTCGCGAACTTCAGGGATCACTTTCAGCATTTCGCCCAAAATGTGTAAACGGCCTTCTTTTGCCTGTTGCAATGCTTCAGCAAGCACTTCGTATGGCAGCCCGTCAACTTTAATATCCATTTGAGTAGCGGTAATACCGTCGGCAGTACCGGTAACTTTAAAGTCCATGTCGCCCAAGTGGTCTTCATCACCTAAAATGTCAGAAAGAACGGCGTATTTTGAAGCACCTTTATCGGTAATCAATCCCATTGCGATACCCGATACCGGTTTTTTGATTTTCAATCCGCAGTCCATCAATCCCATTGTTCCGGCACAAACAGTTGCCATCGATGATGATCCGTTTGATTCCAAAATATCAGAAACAATACGAACAACATAAGGCGAATCTGTAGGAAGCATTTTTTTCAATGCGCGGTGTGCCAGGTTTCCGTGACCGATTTCGCGACGGCTGGTTCCACGTGGCGTTTTAGGATCGCCAACACAGAATGGAGGGAAGTTGTAGTGAAGTAAAAACTTCTCTTTTCCCTGAACAGTTACCTGGTCGATAATTTTTTCGTCCATTTTGGTACCCAAAGTAATCGAAGTTAACGATTGAGTTTCTCCACGGGTGAAAATTGATGATCCGTGTGCACCGGGAAGGTAATCAACCTCTCCCCAGATAGGACGGATTTCGTTAGTTTTACGGCCATCCAAACGAATTGCATCGTCAAGAATCATGCGGCGCATAGCTTCTTTTTCTACGTCGTGGTAGTAACGGCGAATCAATTTTTCATTTGCCACCAAATCAAGTTCCTCGTTTTCGGCGTTTGCCTCAAGGTAAGCTTCAACATATTCGTCAACAACAGCAGCAAAAGACTCCATGCGAAGGCTTTTGTTAGTGATCTGTTGTTTTGCAATATTGTATGCTTTTTCGTAAAGATCGGCTTTTACCTGTGCACGCAATTCTTCGTCGTTGTTTTCGTGACAGTATTCACGTTTTACAACTCCCAGTTCGGCAGCCAGTTCTTCCTGAACTTTACAGTGCTTTTTAATTTCGTCGTGTGCAACTTTAATCGCTTCCAACATTACATCTTCCGACACTTCGTTCATTTCGCCTTCAACCATCATAATGTTGTCGTACGATGCACCAACCATAATGTCAAGATCAGCCTCGGACAATTGAGAGTAAGTTGGATTGATCACGAATTCGCCATCAACGCGTGCTACGCGAACTTCCGAAATCGGAGTAGTGAAAGGAACATCTGAAACAGCGATTGCTGCTGATGCTGCCAATCCTGCCAGACAGTCTGGCATTTCATCTTTACCTGATGAGATCAGTGAGATCATTACCGCGGTTTCAGCGTGGTAATCTTCCGGGAAAAGTGGACGGAGAGCACGGTCAACAAGACGTGCTACCAAAATTTCTTCATCGCTCGGACGGGCTTCTCTTTTTAGGAAACCTCCCGGGAAACGTCCTGCAGCGGCAAATTTTTCGCGGTAATCAACTGATACCGGCATGAAGTCTACATCTTCTTTAGCATCTTTTGCCGACACAACTGTTGCCAGCAACATGGTGTCACCCATTCGAACCACTACCGAACCATCGGCTTGTTTTGCCAATTTGCCGGTCTCAATGGTAATCGTCCTGCCATCGGCAAGTTCGATTGTTTTAACTGTAGCGTTTACCATAATTTTTAATAAATAATTTTTGCGGCCTGTAAGCGGCCTTTGTTAATTACAATGGGTGGTGAGGTTTTGCAATTTACAAAAAAAGAAAGGCAATACCAATGCATTGCCTTTCAATATAATTTACTTACGTAAGTTCAACTCTTTGATAATCGCACGATAACGTTCGATATCTTTTTTGATGAGGTAGTCGAGTAAGCTACGACGTTTACCTACTAATTTAATCAATGCACGACGAGTGCTGTGGTCTTTCTTGTTTTTTTTCAGGTGCTCTGTTAAGTGGTTAATTCTTAACGAGAACAATGCAATCTGACCTTCTGCACTACCAGTGTCTTGAGCTGATTGGCCATGTTTGGCAAAAAGCTCTTGTTTTTTTTCTGATGTTAAATACATTTTTAAAAGAACTATTTGTTATACAATGTTTACGCCGCAACATCGCTTTCAATAGAAACGGCATAAAATTAATTGGCCGCAAAAGTAAATAAAAGATTTCTGATTGACAAAGGTTTGGTGCTTTTTGCTGATTAATAGTAGTTAAGCACCGCAGAAGTGGCAAATATAGCACGTTTTTCACCATAATTTGAAAAAGTTAATAACAGGGGTAGGAACTTTCGGATTGAAGAGAATTCCTTTAAATCGACCATAAAGATGGAACGCTATCCACGGTAAGTTGTTGATAAGTAGAGAACTAAAAAATGAACATTTCGATTTTGAATTCTTAAACTTGTTGTACCCTTATTTTTTATCATTATACATTTATGAATGTGAGGGTGGCTGTTGGGCTACCCTTTTTCTTTTTAGCGAAATGAAAACCACCATGAAAATGAGTGGTGGTTCGAAACTTAATGTCTGTGGAGGCTTTAGGTAATATTTCGTTCATACATGGAGTTTTTCCTGTCGGAGGGAGATGAAAATCAAGCAAAGCATTAAACTTTTCTATTGAGTTTTGGTCATATCAAACGTAACAGGCTCGTTATGAAAATAGGATCGATTTTTTCAAAATTTGTCGACTGGCTAAAATCGCCGGAGGTGTTTGGCAGTAAAAAGAAGCTGATTCCCGGCAAGTGGCATTTGTTTGAATATTACGTAGATGAGGGGGAGGAGCTGTTACATTTTAATGAAGATATGCTGAATAAGAACAAAATGTTGTTTGTGTTTTCTTTTCTTGAAAATCACGAATTTATAGTGGCAGGCAATGCGCCGGTAAAACTACTGGAGGGGACGACCGAAGGAAATTGGAGCATTGCCCGAAACTTTATTACATTAATCAATCCGAAAGATTTCAGGAATAATATTGAGTTTCAGTTTGCTTTTGAAAAAGGGAACCTGAAACTACTCAAAAAAGATGCAATGGGCAAGATTGAGTTTTTTGGCTTTTTTAAGCAGTTAAAACCTATTTCATAATTCCATTTTTGTAAATGTCCAGTGCTGCCGGAAATGGTTCCAATGCGCGTTCGAAGATTCCCAGCGAATACGCAATTGTAAGTCCGTAGTTGGTGATTGGAACTCCCGCTTGTTTGGCTTTCATAATACGGCTCAACATTTCGCGGCGGTTCCACATGCAGGCTCCGCAATGAATGATGAGCTTGTATTCCGAGATATTAGGTGGAAAATCGTGCCCGCGTGTACTGTCTATTTGCAATTTTCCACCAACATACTGAGTCAGCCAGCGGGGAATTTTTACGGTGCCGATATCTTCTCCAATGGGGTGATGCGAGCAGGCTTCTGCAATCAAAATTTTATCACCGGTTTTTAGTTGGTCGATGGCCATGGCTCCGCGAACCATTTCGTTAAGATCGCCCTGATGGCGCGCAAATAAAATGGAAAACGATGTTAACGGAATTTCGGGAGGGGTGTCGGCAGCCACTTTTAAAAAGGCCTGCGAATCGGTAACTACCAGTTTAGGCGGCTTGTTAAATCGCGATAATGCTTCGCGCAATTCGCGTTCTTTTACCACCATACAAAAGGCGTCGTTATCGAGCAAATCGCGAATACTTTGAACCTGCGGCAAAATCAGTCTGCCCTTTGGCGCTTCTTTATCTATGGGGACTACCAAAACTGCTGCTTCTCCTGCACCGACAAGGTCGCCCAAAATACTTGGACGATTAATAAAATCGGCCGGGGCAGAATTCAGCAATAACTGCCGGAGCTCGAGTAATCCTGTTTTTTCGATTACTGAAGTCTGCACAAGTTTTATCTTTTTCCCATCTAAAGCACTTATTAGCTCGAAATTTTCTTTGTACAGATCGCACTTATTAAACACTACTACAAAAGGAATTTTCCGTTCGTTGAACTCGCCGATCAATGATGCTTCGTATTCTCCCCAATCGTTAAAATTCGAGACAATCACTCCCAAATCTGTTCGGTCGAATACCGCAAGTGTTTTGGCAATTCGTTTTTCGCCAAGTGCACCAACATCGTCGATACCGGCGGTGTCGATAAACAGAACAGGTCCTAATGGAAGTAGTTCCATTGGCTTTTCAACCGGGTCGGTGGTTGTTCCGGCAACATCCGAAACAATTGATACATCTTGCTGTGTTAGTGCATTTAAAATGCTCGATTTGCCGGCATTTCTGCGGCCAAAAATTCCAATGTGTAAACGAAACGATTTTGGTGCTCTCATGTTCTCTGTTTTGCGCGACTGAAAGTACAAATTCAATCCAATTCACACAATTATTGAAATGAAAAATAGATTCAGGCCTTGCGGAAAAGTTCCTGGCTGCGAAAAAACAGGCTTCCTTACATAAAAAATGGTGCTTCTCCCACCTCCGCAGGCAGTTTTCCCACGTTTTTTCCTATTTCTCCCATCGAAAAAGGTGTTCTCCCACAGTTTTTGGTGCTTCTCCCAGGCTTATGAACAGTTCTCCCTTAAATGGAGGTCGTTATCCCATACATTTGTCTTGTTCTCCCGCGGGAGAATTTCCAAAATGTCAGGGAGGAGCGATTTTTTTATTGTGAAAATTTACTTTTTGTCAGTGATGAGCAGTAAAAAAGGGCGCCAAAGCACCCTTTAATTGATTTATTTGAAGTTGATTTTACTTCGACCCTCCACAACAACTCTTTTTTTCAGAAGTGGCTTTCTCGTCACCACAGGTTTTGCCTGATGCTGCACAGCTTTTCTTTTGTGCATCAGAACATCCGGTTGCCTTTTTATCGGCTTTTTTTGCGGTTGTGGTTTTCTTTTCTGTTTTCTTCTTTTTTTCGTCTTCTTCTTTGCTGATTACAACAGTGTTGTTATCGTCGGCTACTACAGTAACTTCCGATTTTTTTGTTGTATTAACTTTAACACTTGTGTTTGCCATAGCAACACTGTAAGCAGCAATAAGAGTGATTACAATGAGAATTCTTTTCATGATTTTTTAGTTTTTTATTATGATCGTGTGACAAATATATTGTTTACCTGTTAATGTATGCGTTAATGCGAGGTTAATGTAATTAAGAGCCAAAGTCATTGTTATTATTATGGTTATTTTTGACTTCTGTAAATACCATAAAAACAATTGGCTATCAAGATGGTTATGGTATTTAATGATGATTAGTCACAGTTCAGGAAAAAGTTATTAGTGAAAACAGTATTTCGGAAATATACATTTTTATTGGCGATGCTTATTATTCTTGCATTGCTGGCTACCCAAATTAAATGGATCATTTATTCCATTCGCTTTCAGGATAAAGTATTCGAGAAAAGTGTTGAATTGGCTTTGAGCGAAACAATGAGTACGCTTACTGCCGATAAGCCCTTTTGTAAAAAAGTAAAAGATTGTTTGGAATGCGACACGGTTCGTTTAGAAACGCAACTAGCAACATCGGGAGTCTGGCAAAAGATACACGATGCCATAGCCAATGAACTCAAATCCTACGATATTGATCTGGATTACGAAATGTTTATTCTCGAGAACGAATCGGAAGAACTTAAAACATTAGAGTCAGACGAAAAGGGATTGTACTATTCCCGCTGTATGGGAGGATTAATAGGATATACCGGTTATCAACTTGTAGTTGAGTTTCCATCGCGGACGCGGTTCTTTTTTGCGACCGCCGGTTACATGTTTGTTGGTTCTGTTGTACTGATCCTTCTATTGATCATTTCGTTGTTTTATTTACTGCGCATCTATAATCGTGAGTTGCGAATTGCAGAGCATACAAAAGAGTTGCTGAATAATGTTAGTCATGAATTTAAAACGCCACTTTCGTCTATTGCTCTGGCTTCGAATATGATTAGAAAGAAACGCTATGGAACAGATGATGAGAAGTTGGGTAATTATGCCGAATTGATATCGAAAGAGAACCGGAAGCTACAGAACCTGGTTGAAAGTTTATTGCGATTGGAAGCGGTGGAACGAAATGAGTTTGATTACAACCGGGAAGATACCGCAATTGAAGATTTAATAAAAGAAGCTGCTTCTACTTGTGAAATGTTACTGGAAGAAAAATTGGGGCAGATTAAATACGATTTCCAGTCAGAAGGAGCTCCGGTTTTTGTCGATAAACTGCACTTTGTAAATGTGTTTGTTAACCTGCTGTCAAATGCAATGAAATACTCGAAACGTAATCCGAATATCAATATCTCAACCCGGATTGAGAACGAGAATCTGGTAATTTTGGTTAAAGATAACGGAATTGGGATACCTGCTAAATTTCAAAAATATATCTTTGATAAGTACTACCGGGTACCAACAGGCGATGTGCACGATGCAAAAGGTTTTGGAATTGGTTTAGCATACGTTAAACAAATTGTTGAAGCACATAACGGAACCATTATAGTAGAGAGTACGAGCAGCGAGGGAACCGTATTTCGCATTGAACTCCCGGTTATAAAAGCATAGAGTCATGGAGGAAAAAAGCTTAAACATTATTTTGGTCGAAGACGACCTGAATCTTGGATATCTGCTGGAGGATTTTTTGAAAAGCCGTGGAGTAGGGGTTACTCTATATCGCGATGGGGAAGAAGGTTTCGATGGTTTCAAAAAAAGAGGAGACTTCAACTTTTGCATATTCGATGTTATGCTTCCCAAAATGGATGGTTTTACGCTGGCAAGGAAGATAAAAACCATTGAGCCCGAAATTCCGGTGGTTTTTCTTACGGCGCGCGCCATGAAGGAGGATAAAATGAAAGGTTACGACATTGGTGCGGACGATTACATTACCAAACCTTTTGATGAGGATGAGTTGTGGTGTAAAATTGTGGCAATCAGTAAACGCAGTGATTTTATCCAGGACGAAAATGAAACTATCTACCAGGTGGGAGCTTACGAATTCGATTATGAAAATTTTTCGCTTAGTTTGGATGGAAATATAAAACGCCTTACAACACGGGAGGCAGAGGTTCTTCTTATGCTTTGCAAAGAGAAAAAGAATGTGGTTCGCCGCGAACAAATATTAACTGCCATTTGGGGAGAGAACGATTATTTTGCCGGACGAAGTCTCGATGTTTTTATTTCGAAACTTAGAAAGTATTTCTCCGGAGACCCTTCAATTTCTATCGAGAATGTGGTGAAAGTGGGTTACATTTTACATTGCTAAATAAGCACATTTGTTATTCATCGGAATCTATGTTTTATCATCCCCTTTTGTTCCCTTTCAAAGGGGAATTCAAAAAAACAGTGTATTGCTAAATGATCAACTCTTTTTTAATGAGAGGTGGCTGACGAAGGAGGCCGGAGGATGAATTAAATAAACTTGGTGTAATAAGCCAGAGTAAATAAAAAAGTCGCTCATTATTAAATGAACGACTTTCCTTTATAATCGGTAATCGATTATGATTTACCTGATTTTTCGCCACCGCAAGTTTTGCTACAGTCACTTTTCTTTTCTGCTGATTTTTCGCCTGAGCATCCGTCAGTTTTAGCTTTCGCTTTTGAATCTGAACATCCTTCGCCTTTTGCTTCAGCCTTTGCAGCTTTTTGGCCTTCTTCTTTCTCTTTCTCAACTTTATTGGCGTTGTCTACAACCTGAACGATCTCATCGTTGGTAACAACTGTAGCTTCAGTCATTGCTAATGATACTCCGTAAACTGCAACAAACGCTAATAGAAATAATACTTTTTTCATGATTCACAATTTTAGTTATTAAAGAAATTTTTTGTTTCAATATTTATTTAGACTCAATATTAATAACTAAAATGATTAAAAACAAGCACAGAATGAGACAGATTAGTCTTTATTTAGGTATTGAGGTTTAATTGTCAGAAAAACAAGTGGTTAAGTAAGTGTTAATGCGTTGTTAAAAATGTTAAGGTTCAGTTGCCTAGTCGGCAAATTGCTTCCGGGGTAATCAACTGGTCGAACTCGTCGGCAGTTAGATGTCCTGATTTTAAGGCTGCTTCTTTAATTGATAAGCCACTGTTCTCAACCATTTTTATGATCTCTGAACAACGCTCGTAACCGATAGAAGGAATAAGTGCAGTAATAGTAGCGGTTGAGTTGTGTACATGCGCACGGCAAACTTCCTCATTGGCGGTTATACACGACACACATTTTTCGTTGAATAACTTACTTGCATTTTTTAGCAAATCAATCGATTCAAGAAAACTGTGGGCAATAAGCGGCATAAACTGGTTGAGTTCGAGATTTCCTGCACTGCAGGCTTGTGCCACAATCTGATCGTTACCCATAACTTTTATGGCTGACTGTGCAACTGCTTCCGGAATAACCGGGTTAACTTTGCCCGGCATAATTGACGAGCCCGCCTGAAGTTGCGGTAAGTTTATTTCGCCCAGTCCGGCATGTGGGCCACTCGACAGCAACCGAAGATCGTTGCTGATCTTTAATAAATTAACCGCACATGCTTTTAGTATCCCTGACACTTCCACAAATACATCGACATTTTGTGTGCCGTCAATCAGGTTTTCGCTGCGTGCCAAACCGATGTTGGTGTTTTCACGGAGTTTATCTACCACCCGGAAAATAAACTGTTTTGGCGCCCCCAAACCTGTTCCGATGGCTGTCCCGCCCAGGTTAACCACACGTAGTCGCTCTTCGCATTTATATATGCGCCATCTGTCGCGATTCAAGGCCTCGGCATAAGCGCTCATTTCGCGACCTAATGTTGTAAGCACGGCATCTTGTAACTGCGTACGCCCGATTTTTACGATGTGTGCAAACTCTTTTTCCTTTTGCTGAAAAGCCTCTTGCAGATTCAGTACATTGTGTTCCAGTTTGCGTAACAAACGGATGGCGGCAACCTTAAGTGCAGTAGGATAGGTGTCGTTCGTACTTTGGTGCAGGTTGATGTCGTCAAGTGGGGAAACAGCAGCATAATCACCTGGTTCTTTTCCAAGAATTTGAAGTGCGCGATTGGCCAGCACCTCGTTCACATTCATATTGGTAGACGTTCCGGCACCGCCCTGCATGGCATCCACCAAAATGTGCTCATTCAGTAATCCCTGGCTCATTTCAAAAGCGGCCTTTTCAATGGCTTCAGCTTTTGATTGATTTTCCCAAAAGCCGAGTGTATTATTGGTTTGTGCGCAGGCCAGTTTTACTTCACCAAAAGCTTTAATCAACTCCGGATGAATCTTCTGACCGGAGATGGGGAAATTCTCTACCGCGCGAGCCGTATGAATGCCCCAAAGCGCATCGGCAGGTAGTTGCTTTTTTCCAATAAAGTCACTTTCTTCTCTTGTGTTGACCATGATTTGCTTGATTATTGGATTACATGATTTTGTTGTTATGGACTCTTTTAAAGGTTAAGCTTTTGCTGCCAAAATTTATAAGTAGACCAATCTTCATATGATAAGCTTCAAGATAATTCATTGCCTGAGCCAGATGCACATCTTCAAGATTTATAACTGCTTTTAATTCTACCATGATTTTATTTTCGACAAAAAAATCGATCCTGCGTTTTCCGATCTCTAAATCACGGTAATATATTGACATTACTTTTTCTCTATCGTATTCAATTCCCTGGTGGTCAAATTCAAGTGCCAATGCTCGTTGGTAGATTACCTCCTGAAAACCATTTCCTAAAGTTCGGTGAACCTGCATGGCACAACCGATAATTCTATGCGTTAATTCTTCAAATTCCATATTTGCATTTGTGTAGCTACAAGTTTACCCACTAAAATACAATTAATTATGGAATCAAGTAATCAGGAAAATCTTGCGAATCAAGGTGCAGCTGTTTTAACAATAAACATCATCACGTCCGGCTTCAACGCGTTTTACCAGTTTTTCAGCGCGTTGTTTTGCAATACCACTCAATCCGGCAATTGTTTCACGAATTAGATTGTCGCCAATTTCACGGGTTTCCGGCGATGCATAGTTTTGCAGGTATTCTTTAAATGAGCTGAGTCCGTTGGGGCCACAGTGTAAACGGATGTCGCCGGGTTTTGCCAGATCCATAAAATCCTGTCCTGTTCTACCCAAACGATAACAAGCCGTACAGAACGATGGAATGTAACCCATTGACGCCACATCGCGGATCACTTCATCGAGCGGACGGTGATCGCCCAAACAAAACTGGCTTGATGGATCGTCTTCTGAAGTTTCTCCATAACCACCGGGATTCGTTTTACTTCCGGCCGAAATTTGGCTAACTCCCAGCGCAAAAGTATCGCGGCGCATTTGTGCTGTTTCGCGGGTCGACATGATAATGCCGGTGTACGGAACTGCCAATCGTAAAATAGCTACCATTTTCCTGAAGTCGATATCAGAAACCGGAAACGGCGGATGCGATGCAATGTCGCTGTTGGTTGCAGGTTCCATGCGCGGAACACTTATGGTGTGCGGACCAACGCCAAATTTATCTTCCAACTCAAAAATATGTTGCATTGTGGCCAGCAACTCAAAACGATAGTCGAACAGTCCAAGTAATACACCAATTCCGACATCGTCAATTCCGGCTTCCATAGCTCGGTGTAATGCCCAGGTGCGCCAGTTGTAATCGCGTTTTTTCCCGCCTACATGAACTTTGTTATACGTTTCGCGATGGTAGGTTTCCTGAAAAATCTGATAGGTTCCGATATTCGCATCTTTTGCCTGTTTAAATTCTTCAACTGTAAGCGGAGCAACGTTAATATTTACACGTCGTATTTCGCCATGTTCGTTTTTAACGCTGTAAACCGTTTTTATAGAGTCGAGAACATATTGAAAACCATCCTGGTCAGGATAGGATTCTCCGGCAACCAACAAAACTCTTTTGTGTCCTTGATTGATTAGTATTTCAACTTCTTTTGCAATTTCTTCCTGCGACAAAGCATGGCGAACAATTCCTTTATTACTGGCTCTGAATGCGCAATACAAGCATTCGTTTTTGCACAAATTTGAAACATATAGCGGCGCAAACAGCACCAGTCTTTTTCCGTAAATTGTTTCTTTTACGGTATTTGCCGTGTTAAACAACTCGGCCATCATTTCCGGATCGTTGATGGCAGCAAGAACTGCAACATCGGCAAGGTTTAAACCTTTCATTTCGGCAGCTTTTGCCAGTACGTCTTTAATTTGTGCCGGTTCAGGATTTTTGTTTTGCTCCAGTGTTTCCCAAATTTTGGCTTCGTTGATAAAATCGGCAGGTACGTTGTACATATTTTTTTGAGTTAAAAGATCGGTTTTTATTCTTCTATTTTTTTGCAAGTCCTGATTTTACAGCTACTCCGGGAATGTTTCCCAGCATTCCGGTTAATTTGCCCAACTCGTCGGTTGTGGCATCAATTACCAGTGTGATAACGGAATAGTTTTCTTTTGCATTGGGCAGGCCGGTGCGTGCCAGAATAAGCTCAGAGTACTGGCTTAAAACCTGGTTGACATTCCCCGAAGATTTTTCGCGGTTTTCGATTATTATGCCCACAAAACCTAATCGTTTCATTTTAAAAAGTTAGAAGTCGGTAGTTGGAAGACAGAAGTTTTCAGTCAACAAACATCAACTTGGTTTTACAATTAAATTCTACGGGAAATACAGGGAAAGCAGATAAGTGATTAATCCTTCATCGTTAATCAATGATCCTTTATCGTTTTCCCTAAAGTCAGCCGTGGCCTTCCCGCAGGATGATGCTACAAAAGTAATTTTAATTTCAATTTCCGAACATGAGAAATGTTGCAAAGTGCTTATGTTATGCAACGTAGTTCTAAAACATAACATACCATTTCGTTATTAAGCTTTATTGCGTAGAAAAGCATATTTTTGTGGTTCAAAATGCTTGATTTTGGATAGACAGGAAATCATACAATTACTAAAGACTACAGGCGAAGAGCGGACTGCGTTGTTAAAACGTGCGCAAGAAGTGAGGGTAAAGGAAACCGGAAATAAAGTATACTTCCGTGGTTTAGTGGAGTTTTCGAATATCTGCGCCAAAGACTGTTTGTATTGTGGAATTCGAAAAGGAAACGACAAAGTTATTCGCTACGATGTGAGCGATGACGAGATTTTGGAATCGTGCCGTTTTGCCTGGGAGAATCGTTTTGCCTCGGTGGTGTTACAATCAGGCGAATTATCGTCGCCGGCATTTATAAAACGTGTTGATGGTTTGCTAAAAAAAATCAAGCAGATTTCGAATGGTGAGTTGGGAATTACACTTAGTTGTGGCGAGCAAACTTTGGATACTTATCGTCGCTGGTTCGAAAGTGGGGCACACCGTTATTTGTTGCGCATTGAATCATCAACACGCGAGCTTTACTATAAGATCCATCCTGAAAATGATATACATTCGTTTGAATGGAGAATTGAATCGCTTGAAAGCTTAAAAACAGCCGGTTACCAGGTTGGTACCGGGGTGATGATCGGCCTGCCTTTTCAAACCTACGAGCACCTTGCCGACGATCTTTTGTTTTTCAAAAAACTCGATATCGACATGTGTGGAATGGGACCATACATTGAGCACGAAGATACGCCCTTATATGAACACCGGCATCTACTGAAAACAAAGCAGGAACGTTTTGATCTGGCGCTGAATATGATTGCTGTTTTGCGTTTGTTAATGCCCGATATAAATATTGCTGCTGCCACCGCACTTCAGGCGATTGATCCGGCAGGGCGTGAAAAAGCGCTTGCCATTGGCGCCAACGTAATTATGCCAAATTTAACGCCAACCGCATATCGCGAAGAGTATCAACTATACGAGGATAAACCATGCCTGGATGAGGATGCCGAATTGTGCCGCAATTGTCTGGAAGCACGAATTCACATGTCCGGTTCAGAAATTGGATACGGAGATTGGGGCGACTCAAAACATTTTCAAAAGCGAAAGAAAATGGAACGCAGATAACACTGATTTAGCAGAATTTCGCTGGATATTTTTTAGAAAAACATTTCTATCATCCTTTAAGAATCTGTGAGCATCAGAAAAATCTGCGTCGTCAGCGTTCTAAATAGTACAACAAAAAAGCAGCCTAAAACTGAAAGATGAACATTGTTATTGTTTCAGGCCGCTTTCAAAGCTAATCCGTAAAAGCTTTTCTAACTGTAAAGACAAGAATTGATTTAAGAGGTTGCATTTTTATTTAGTTTAGCCTGTAACTTCATTAAGGTGTTGTAGTGGTCAATGGCCACAAAATAGTTTGGATCTTCCACCACATTCACATCGCAAATCGCTTCTGCTTTTTTCACCAGCTTAATACAATCGCGACTTAAATGGCGCAGGTGAATTGTTTTGCCTGCTTTTTGGTAACGTTCGGCCAGTTTGTTAATCGCTTCTATGGCCGACTGATCTGCAATACGCGACTCTTTAAAGTCAACGATCACTTCATTCGGATCGTTTTGCACATCAAACTTACTTTGAAAAAGTGCAGTGGACCCAAAAAACAGGGGCCCAAAAATTTCGTAGTGTTTAATACCATGTTTGTCAACACTTTTACGTGCACGAATACGTTTTGCATTTTCCCATGAAAATACCAGTGCCGAAACAACAACACCTGCCAAAACTGCTATGGCAAGATCGAATGCCACCGTAAGTCCGGTAACCAGAATAATTACGATAAGATCGGAAACCGGGATTTTATTAATGATTTTGAAAGTACTCCAGGCAAAGGTGCCGATTACCACCATAAACATTACGCCAACAAGCGCTGCAATCGGAATCATTTCGATATACGATGAGGCGAACAGAATAAAAACAAGCAACATTACGGCTGCAACAATACCCGACAAGCGGCCGCGGCCACCCGATTTTATATTGATAATACTTTGCCCGATCATGGCACAGCCGCCCATTCCACCAAAAAATCCGTTAACAATGTTGGCCAACCCTTGCGCCGCAGCTTCGCGGTTTCCGCTACCACGGGTTTCGGTTAGCTCGTCAACCAGGTTCAGCGTCATCAACGATTCTATCAATCCAACAGCTGCAAGTATCAAGGCAAATGGGAAAATCAATTTTAAAGTTTCAAGATTGAAAGGAATGATTGGTACATTAAAAGTTGGCAGACCGGCTTTAATACTGTCACCACCACCACTTTGGATAAAACTGCGAACAGTTTCTGTTTCGATATTTCCGAAGATTACAACCGCTGTAACCACTAAAATTCCAACCAGCGCCGCCGGTATGGCTTTACTTAATTTTGGCAGAAAATACATGATTGCCATAGTTAGGCCAACCAAACCGAGCATGATGTATAACGGCGTTCCTCTTAGCCATTCGCCGCCGGTTTTAAACATATTCAGTTGCGAAAGGAAAATAACAATGGCAAGTCCGTTTACAAAACCCATCATAACTGAGTGTGGCACCAAACGAATAAACTTTCCAAGTTTAAAAACACCAAAAAGTGCCTGTATCGTTCCGGCCAGAACGAGAGTGGCGAACAAGTACTGTAACCCTTGTCCGTCGCCCATAGCGTTTCCTTGTTGTACCAGGCTAACCATTACAACGGCCATGGCTCCTGTGGCGCCGGAAATCATTCCGGGGCGGCCTCCAAAAATGGAGGTGATCAGTCCCATCATAAAAGCACCGTACAAGCCAACAATTGGCGACACACCTGCGACAAAACTAAAAGCCACCGCTTCGGGTACCAGGGCCAGCGCCACGGTTAATCCCGAAAGGATATCGTCTTTTATGCTTCCCTGCTTTTTATCTATAAATTTAAATTCAAACTTCATTTGTTCTACTTGTTTTCTGTTGTGGAAAACCCGGAAGGTGGGAGACCCCAGCACTTTGGCTGGTTGGAGGAAATGCTTGTGCATGCTCCTGAAGTCTCGTTCCGGGGGGTTATTAATAAAAATTCAAAAAGACTATTCGTTTAATTGTTTTTACAATTAAAGCGCGCGAAAATAGAGTAATTTTTCAGGAAGTATGTTGTAGAGCATGTTTTAATAAGGATTATTAATGTTAGGATAAAATGAATAAACTGTTTTAAACCTTAAAGGTTTTTCGTATTTCCAATCTACCGTTCGGAAATACGAAAAACCGGGCAGAAACAGGATTATACCGCCCGGAAATGGAAAAAACCACACAGAAATGCCTCTGTACCACACGGAAATGCCTCCGTTCCACACGGAAATGCAAAATACCAGCCGGAAATGCCTCACGACGCCGTAAATTTCATTTCCGTCTCGTTTTTCTCGTTTCCGGACGGTTAATTCTATTTCCGTGGAATTTGATTTGTATTCTGTTTGGGTTTTGCTGAAAAATGTGGGGGAAAAGAAAAGACCTTCAAGGTTTTCGAAACCATGAAGGTCTTTTTATCAAATAGTTTTCCCAGAGTTCAAAACTTAGGAAAAGGAGTTGGTTATTCTATTGCCGATATTTTTACCGCCCAGGCTAAATCGCAAGGCAGATTTTTTCTGATGCTGGAAGGGATGGTAACTTTTATCCCTTCGTTGGAGTTTTGCCATTTTAGGTTGCCTTTGGCACCCAGCAGCGTAAGTTTGGCATTTTTAGCCGCTTTAATTCCTTTAACGGTAAACGATGCAGGAAGTCCGCTGCCGTCTTCTTGTTCAAGATAAAGCGCATAAACTGCTTTTGTATCTTTTTGCTGGCTCAGACAAATATTGTCGGTTTTGTATGGAGCAATGGCGCGTGTTGAGTAAATGGCTTCGCCGTTTACATCAATCCATTTACCCATCGCTTCCAATAATTTGTAAGCGTCGGCAGGCCATTTGCCATCGGGGCCGGGAGCAATATTATACAGTAAGTTTCCTCCTTTTGCTACAATGTCAATCAGCATGTGGATAGCTTCTTTGGGCGACATAAATGTTGCGTCCGGCACCCACGACCAGCCACCACCTGCGATAATACAGCTTTCCCAAGGGTATGGCAATTGTGTTTCCGGTACTTTGTTTTCAGGTGTCAGGTAGTTTTGGTTGGGGCCTTTTACTGCACGGTCAACAACAATTAAACCTGGTTGCTTTTCGCGCGCTTTGGCAGCAATTTCGTCCATGCGGATATCCTGATTTACAGCACGTGAAATTGGAAAGCCAGAGGTTGAATTCTCAGCCACGTGGGTGTAATAATCTTTTACTTGTTCGGGCGATTTTTTTGAAACCCAGCCGCCGTCAAGCCAAAGGATATCAATTTTGCCATAATCACTCATCAACTCCATAATCTGGTTTTGTGTGAACTGAACAAATTTTTCCCATTTTTCAGGATGTGCTTCCGGGTCGTAATTTACATTTCTATCCATTGGCGGAAATTTCGGATCCCAGTAATAAGGGCTGTTCCAGTCGGGTTTCGAGAAATAAGCACCTGCCCATAATCCTTCTGCACGGAAAGCATCAAAAACCTCTTTTGTTATATTAGCTTTTGGATTGGTGCTAAATGGACTTTCGGGGCTGGTTACCTTGTAGTCGGTGTATTTCGAGTCGAACATACAAAAACCATCGTGGTGTTTAGTGGTAAAAACCAGGTATTTCATACCGGCATCGGCAGCCGCTTTGGCCCATTTGTCAGGATCGAAACCGGTTGGATTGAATGACAATTTCAGATTTTCGTACTCTTTTTTGTAGGTAAAATAATCGTCAGGGTTACTGCCTTTTTTGCGTTCGCACCAGCCGTAATCTTCGGGACAAATCGACCACGATTCCACAACTCCCCACTGGCTGTAAGCGCCCCAGTGCATCAGCAATCCAAATTTTAAATCCTGCCAGTCTTCCAGCTTATCCAAAACAGCCTGGTCGGTTGGCCACACGTAGTCTGTCATTTCATGTTCTAACTGCGCATTTACCATAAATGCCAGAAATACCGGTATTAACACCAATAATTTTTTCATCGTAGTAGTTATTTTATTTATTCTTCTGAAGTGAGATCGCCTACAATTTTGCGACCGTGTAGTTCGGTGGTTCCTGTAATTTGCTGAATTTCGCTAACGTTTTCGTTGGTTACTTTTCCGGCAACCAGGATGGTAATTTTCCCTTCAGCTTCGGTAATCATTTTGCGGATCACTTCCTGTCCTTCAAGTGCCGTAGCTTTTCCGCCCGAGCTAAGAATTCGTTTTATATTCGGAATGGTTTTTAAAACACGTACGCCTTCAACAGGATTCTCCATTTCGTCGATAGCTTTATGGAAAGTTACAGGAAGTGGAGCGGCATATTCGGCCAGCAGACGGGTGTTTGCTTCATCGATTTTATTATCGGGCGTTAACAAGCCGAAAACAACACCCGTAGCACCAGCTTCTTTTGCCTGCTCGATGGCTATTTTCATTGCTTCAATTTCATCGGACGAATACACAAAATTGCCGGCACGCGGACGAGCCATGACCATTACTGTAATATCCAATTCTGAGCAGGCTTTTTTTAGTATTTCAAAATCCGGGGTTAATCCGTCATTTGCCAGGTCGGAACACAACTCAATTCGGGTTGCTCCTCTGTCTTGCGCCAGTTTGGCTTCTAAAAACGATTCAACACATGCTTCTTTAATCATCCGCTTACTTTTATTGAAGTTGTATAACGCTAAATTAGAAAACCTGCGAGTAACATCTAACATTCATTGGGCTTCAGCTAATTTTTCTTGCGTAGCTATGGCTATGCAAGAAAAATGGAGCTTTGCCTCTAAATGCAATATGTCCCTCTCGGAATTTCAATTTAACCTTAAACAACTTCGGTATGAAATGGCTTCGAAGTTACAGCAATTTGATAATAATTTATAAAAAGAAAAACTATTTATTAAAAAATTTAAAAAGTAATTAAGGAATGGATAAGCCACTTATATTTTGTTATTTTGTAGCTAAAACTACGGAATTTTGAAAACCAATTTAGTTACAATACTTGGCCCAACAGCAACTGGAAAAACAGGGTTGGCTGCACATTTGGCCGCACAGTTAAACGGAGAAGTTATATCGGCCGATTCGCGCCAGGTATACCGCGGAATGGATTTGGGAACGGGTAAAGATTACGAGGATTATTTTGTTGATGGTGTGGAAGTACCGTCGCATTTGGTGGATATTGAGGATGCCGGAGCGCATTACAATGTGTATCGTTTTCAGGCTGATTTTATTGAAGTTTTCAACGAGATACAGTCGCGCGGAAAATTTCCAGTGTTGTGCGGAGGCAGTGGTTTATACCTTGAAGCCATCTTACGAAATTACCGGTTAATTGAAGTTCCGCCAAATAAAGAATTGCGAAAAAAACTGGAAGGAAAATCGCTGGAGGAACTCACCGAAATTCTAAAAGAGTTAAAACCGGAATTGCACAACGAAACCGATGTGGAAACCGATCGTCGTGCTGTTCGTGCGATAGAAATAGAACATTATTATCGCGAACATCCGCAGGAAGATTCGGAAATGCCTGAAATAAACAGCCTGAATGTGGGTATTGATTTCGATCGCGAAATGCGTCGCCAGCGAATTACAACCCGCTTAAAACAGCGTTTGGATGAAGGCATGTTGAATGAGGTACAAAAACTTCTGGATTCCGGATTAACACCCGAGCAACTGATTTACTACGGATTGGAATATAAGTTTTTGACGCTGCATTTAATTGGCGAATTGAGTTTTGATGAAATGTTCAGCAAACTGGAAATTGCCATTCATCAGTTTGCCAAGCGCCAGATGACCTGGTTCAGAGGAATGGAAAAACGGGGGACAAAAATTCACTGGATTAAAGGGCACCTGCCAATGGATGAAAAAGTTGATGAAATTTTGAAACTGTTAGAAGATCATTCGTAAAAAGGGAAAAACAATCAATAATCATTAAAACCGAACTGCCATGGCTGAATCAAGTTGCGCAGATTGTAAACTTTGTGCCAGGTACGATGAAAAACCAGAATCGTTTATCGGTCGCTTTTGGCGTTGGCATATTAACTGGTGCCTGGGGTGGAAAGGGTATATGAAATCGTTGGATGAGGTGGAAAGTATTGAGATAAAAACAAAGTACAGATTAAGATAGAATAATCTGATAAAATCCTCATTCCTAACTTTCGATACAATTACATGTAATTGAGACAACGGTTTTATGTAAATAGGTTATTCGCTTTTTTTTACCTTCGAAAACTCATACATTTGTGATGAACTAACCAACTAATTGTATTCTTAAATGTCTCTTAGTCACGATGAAGATTGCACTCTTTGGAAAGAGTTTCTCGGTGGAGATCAGGTTGCTATTTCTAAAATATACCTTGCCAATGTGAATGAACTGTATGCATTTGGCTGCAAATTTAGTGTTGATAAATCATTGGTGAAAGACTGTATTCAAGACCTGTTTGTTACACTTATTCAATCCCGCACAAAACTTACAGAAACCGACAACGTAAAGGCCTATTTGTTCACTTCGTTAAAGCGAAAAATAGTTCGTGAATCAGTGCGTTCAAATAAGTTCGAGCAGGTGATGGAACGTGGCGACTATCGTTTTGAGATCGGTTTTGAAAAGTTGGATACGCAGGCTTTTGAGCATGATAATTATTCGAAAAAAACTTTGGCTGTTCGGTCGGCTGTTGAATCGCTGACAAGTAGACAGAAGGAAGCCTTGTATTTACGTTTTTATTTTGGATTAAGCCATAAAGAGATTGCCGAAGTACTTCACCTGGAAGAACAATCGTCACGATCGTTAATTAGCCGCGCCGTAAAAAAAATCAGAAATGTGATAAGGAGCGACAAGAAACGTATTTCCAATTTTATCTATTTCTTGTTTGCTCAAACATCGTAAGTTTCAGTGTTTGTGTTGTGCAACATGTAAATTCGTACAGAAAAAGTATCTACACTTTAATTGCTGCTGTCTTATAATTGTAGTTGAAACAATCAACGCGAAGAGTTTTAACTCTCAAAAGCGAGCGATTAAAGCTTGTAGTGTGAAACGGCAAATACTGTAATGAATAAATACAAATACTATAGCTCTATTGATTTTCTAAACGACGATTCGTTTATACAATGGTTGTTGAAATCGAATACAAACGCAGAAATGTACTGGGAAGCTTTTGTAGAGGAGCATCCTGAAAAAAAAGGTGAAATTGCAGAGGCAATTGAAATATTCAATCACTTTCGATTTACACACGAAGAGCTCTCTCTTGATGAAGTATTTGCCATATGGAATGATATAAAGCATCAACAGGTTGAGAAAAAAGTAGGAGTATTGACCGTTTTGAAATATGCAGCAGTTTTTCTGCTCGTTTTTGCGACAGGTGCCCTAAGCTATTATTTCTATAATAACTCAACCGGAAAAACAGAATTTACTATTGCAGAAAATGATCCGCTAAACTTTAATGAAGCCCAGATTATCCTGTCGGATGGTAAATCAATACCCTTAAATTCGAAAGATTCGGAGATAAAATATGATGCCACCGGAGAACAGGTTATTATTGATAATGATACTATTCAGCAATTAAAAAAAGAAGAAGAACCAACTATAAACCGGGTAGTTATTCCTTACGGGAAAAGCTCACAATTAACACTTTCTGATGGTACCCGAGTTTGGTTAAATGCTGGCAGTCAACTGGTTTATCCGTCGGTATTTAAAGAACGGCAACGCGAAGTTTTGCTTATCGGTGAAGCCTATTTTAATGTTGTGCACAATACAAAGAAACCTTTTGTTGTACGTACCGAACATGCTGACATAGAAGTGTTGGGAACAAGTTTTGATGTGTTGGCCTATCCTGATGACAAAATGTTCCAAACTATATTGGTAACCGGTTCTGTAAGTATTGAAACAAAAAGCACTGGCTTGATGTCGGGTAAAAACAAAATGGTGCTGGTGCCAAATCAAATGTTTTATCTCGATAAAGAAAGTGGCGTAAACTATATCAACAATGTTGATGTGGACACTTATACTTCGTGGAAAGAAGGAATGTTTGACTGCGATAAATTGGACTTAAGTCGTGTTGTAAGGCGGCTGGAAAGATATTACAACAAACGAATCCATATAAAAGATCCTCTGATCGGTACTTATAAAATATCCGGGAAACTAGATCTGAAAGGTGATATTTCAGAAGTACTGGATGTTATTCAATCCTTTGTTCCCATTGACTGGGGTAAACAACAAAATGGAGATTATTTTATTGTAAAACCATATTAAAACTATCCTGCCTATGTAAAAACCAAGTAGAACCACCTAGCAAAAATGATGAACCGGAAAGTGTTCGCACCACCTGCCGGTTCAAGAGAATAATTAATTAACATCATTAATTAAACGCTTTAAATTTATGAATAAAATTTGTAAAAATGGCATTGCTGTGCAATCACGGCATGTCAAAAAAACATTCCTTATTATGAGGCTAGCAACTATCCTAATACTCACTACCTTTTTTGCCGCATCAGCAAACTCTTATTCACAAACAGCAAAGTTTTCGATGCAACTGAATGATGTAACACTAAAACAGGTGTTTCACGAAATCGAAAAATCAAGCGATTTTATAATTGTTTATTCTGACGACATTGTAAATCCTAACCGTCGTGTAAATGTGAAAGTTAGTAGCGAGTCGGTTCAGAATGTGCTGGAACAGGCATTGAACGAAACGAACCTTACCTATGCGATAAGCGATCGCCAAATTGCGATTATGAATAAATCGGAAACACTTGATAAAATTCTTGACCAACAGGCTAAAACTATTTCGGGAGTTGTAAACGATGCCGACGGAGGCCCAATCCCCGGCGTGTCGGTTGTTGTTGAAGGAACTACCATCGGAACTGTTACTGATGCTGATGGTACCTTCGAGTTAAATGTTCCTACAGATGCAACGAAACTTTTATTTTCTTTTGTGGGATTTCAAACACAAGAAGTTATAATAGGTACACAATCGTTATTTAACATCACCTTGCAGGAAGATGTTATGCAACTTGACGAAGTGGTGGCAATCGGTTATGGAACCCAACAGAAACGTGAAGTTACCGGATCTATCAGTAACGTATCGGAAAAGGATTTTAACAAGGGCCTGACCCAGGATGCCGTAGATTTGTTAAAAGGTAAAGTTGCTGGTCTTTCCATTACTTTGGGAAGTGGCGATGTAACCTCCGAACAAACAATCCGTTTGCGGGGTACATCTTCGCTAACCGGAAGTAGCCAGCCGTTTATTGTAATCGACGGTGTTCCGGGATTAAGTATGTCATCTGTAGCTCCTCAGGATATTGAATCAATTAGTGTTTTGAAAGATGCTTCTGCTGCCGCTATTTACGGTTCGCGTTCAGCCAGTGGAGTAATCCTGATCACCACTAAAAAGGGAAAAAATAATGAAAGTATAATTGAATACGATGGTTACATGGCGGCCAGTACGGTAACAAATGTTCCCGATGTGCTTACTGCTCAAGAATGGCGCGATTATACCTCAGCCAATGGAATTGATACGGAAGGGCTTGATTTGGGGGCAAATACAGATTGGTTTGATGAAATTATGCGAACAGGAATCAGCCAAAACCATAACTTTTCATTCTCAGGTGGTGGTAAAACCAGTAATTATCGGGCATCAATCTCTTACCTCGATCAAAAAGGAGTTGTAAACGATAACGAGATGGAACGTTTCAATGCACGTTTCTCTTTCAACCAAAAAGCGTTGGGCGATAAATTAAATGTTGCGTTTACCGGTGCTATTACCACCCGTGATTACTCACCAACCGATACCCGTAATTTTGTATTGGCATACAATATGATTCCGGTTGCTCCTGTAAAATATGACGACGGTACATGGTTCGATACACAGGAATATGACCAGGGAAACCCGGTGCGTAATATCGAATATAATAGTCAACTGAATAAGCGAAATCTTTATTTCGGAAATGTTGATGTACAGTTAGATTTGGTTGAAGGACTGACTGCAGGTGTAAAATTACACAAGCAAAGAGAAACAAACGATTATGGTCAATATTACAACTCGGAAACAGAAAGAGGACGTAACGACCAGGGATATGCTAAACGCGAAGGCTGGACCGCGGATAAAAACTTGCTGGAAACTACTTTGAACTATCAAAAATCAATTAATGATCACAAAATTGGATTGTTGGCTGGTTATTCTTACGAAAAAAACGAATACCAAAATTCAGGTGCACAAAACAGACAATTTGTAACCGACTTTTTTGGATATGATAATTTAGGGGCAGGAGAAAATCTTCGTCCATCTGATGTTTGGTCAGGAGCGAATATGAATAAGCTTGTTTCGTTTTTTGGAAGGGTAAATTATAACTATAAGATGAAGTATATTTTTACAGCTTCATTTCGTTATGATGGTTCGTCTAAGTTTGGAGATAATCACAAATGGGCAACATTCCCTTCGGTTTCAGCAGCGTGGCGAATTAACGAAGAATCGTTTATGCAAGGAGCTGATTTTTTAGATGATTTAAAACTTCGTGTTGGTTATGGTATATCAGGAAATCAGGACGGAATTGATCCGTACAAATCTTTAGAGCTTTATGGTAGCGAGGGGCAGTATTACGACAATGGAAAATGGTACAGAGCATATCAGATTAGCCAGAATGCTAACGAAAACCTGAAGTGGGAAGAAACATCAATGTTTAATATTGGTTTGGATTACAATATTCTGAATAGCCGGATAAATGGTACCATTGAATACTATAATAAGAAAACCTCAGATTTGTTATATACTTACCAGGTTCCGGTGCCACCGTATCTTTATCCTGATATGTTAGCCAATGTGGGAACAATGTCAAACAAAGGCTTTGAATTCCTGATTAGCGGAGATATTATTCGTAAAAACGATTTTAGGTGGACTACCTCAATAAACCTGGCTCACAATAAAAATAAAATCACAAAACTATCAAACGATGAATTTTCAACCAGCTCAATTTTAACTGGTGATGCATGGATTCGCGGTGGTTCTAGTAATACAACTCATATTGTTGAAGAAGGTAAAGAAGTGGGAACATTCTATGGTTGGCTTTGCGAAGGTCTTGACGAGGATGGAATGTACATTATGGATGATATGATTGACGGAGAACCAGGATTAACCAACGACGACCGTACTTATATCGGGTCGGCTCAACCCAAATTAACTTACGGTATTTCCAATATCATCAATTATAAAAACTGGGAATTGAACTTCTTTTTTAGGGGAGTTTATGGAAACGACCTGTTGAACTTCTCAAAAATGTCGTATGCTACCACACAGTGGTTACCCGGAGCAAATGTGTTACACGATGCGTTAACTATTGGTTTGGCCGATAACCCAAAATATTGTAGCTATTACATCGAAAAAGGGTCCTTCCTTAAATTAGACAATTTGAGCCTGAGTTATAGTTTCGACGTGTCTAAAATTGAGTATATCAGAAAACTGAGGGTATATGTTACCGGACAAAACCTGTTTACTATAACCAATTACACCGGTTTAGATCCGGAAGTTGAAATGGCAGGCCTCGATCCTGGAGTTGAAGGTCGTGAATATTATCCAAAATCAAGGACAGTTTCCTTGGGAGTAAACATCAGCTTTTAACCTAAATAATTTTGAATTATGAAAAAAACAAAAATATTATCACTTGTTTTCGTCTTCTTTCTTTCATTTTTATATCAAGGATGTACTGATCTTGACGAAGAAGTATTTGATAAACTGCCGGTAGATGAGTTTGGAAATACTGAATTGCAAATTAACTCTCTTATTGCCCCAATATACCGTACACTTAAAGGTGTATTTCCTGGCAATTATTTTCTGTTAAGCGAGTGCTCTGCCGATATGGCAATTACTCCCACACGAAAAGGAGGCGACTGGTGGGATGGTGGACAATATAAAGAATTAAGACTACACACCTGGACTCCTAATACCAGTTTAGTTCGCGACTCTTACAATTCAGCAATGGAAAGTATCTCTAGCTGTAATAAAATTTACTCGATGATTGAGGAAAACGAGAGTATTACCGATAAAGAACAAATCCTTGCAGAAATTAGAGGCGTGCGCGCATTTTGGTATTACTTGCTGCTCGACTATTACGGAAACGTTCCGATTGTAACCGATTTTAACGACACGTCAAATCCGGCAACCGAATCAAGAACGAATGTTTACCAGTTCGTTTTAAGTGAGTTGAATGCCATTAAAGACATCGTTCGGGATGATGTAACTGCAGCAAGTTATGGTAAAGTTACCAAGGGAGTGGTGAATACGCTTTTGGCAAAAATGTATTTAAATGCAGAAGTTTGGTATCCTGAAGGCGGCCCTAAATGGCAGGAATGTATTGATGCCTGCGATGAGGTTATGGGAATGGATTATGTGCTGGAGCCTAATTTTAAAGCCAGCTTTGTAGTTCAAAACCAAAACTCGAAAGAGATAATTTTCCCAATAGTTTTTAGTACTGCCGACGAGGGAAATCATATTCATAAAAGAACATTGCACTATTTAGATCCGATTCCTCTAAACCTAAACGTGGGAACATGGAATGGTGTTAGTGCTATGCCTCAGTATGTTAAAGATTTTGATGAAGATGACAAGCGTGTTGATTGGTCATTTTTAATAGGACCAATGTACGATACTGATGGTTCAGTTCTTATAACTGCTCATGGTCGCGAATTAATTCATACCATTGACATTGAGATAAAATATAACCTTGATGAAGATGGTTGGGGACAGGTTGAGCAGGAAGAAGGAGCACGCTGCTCAAAATGGGATTTTGAAAGTGGTTTGAACGGAGATATGGAAAATGATATGGCTATTTTCAGGTTGGCTGACATTTATTTAATGAAAGCTGAAGCTTTGGTTCGTATGGATGAGGATAATGCAGAAGCTACCCGTTTGATAAACTTATTAAGAGCACGTGCATTTGATAGTGCTGATAAATTGTACTCAAGTGTTACCTTGGACGATGTATACAAAGAACGTCGTTTTGAATTAGCATGGGAGATTTCAGCGCGTCAGGATATGATTCGCTTCGGAACATTCCTTGATGAAATTCCTGGGTGGAAAGACGTAACCCCGGAAAAATGTCTGATTTTCCCAATTCCGCAAACTGCATTAGATGCGAACCCGGAATTGGTACAAAATCCGGATTACTAGTATAGTTAAGTTTAGTTAGAAAACCCGTTACCGGTTTTGCCGGTGATGGGTTTATTTAATTCAATTCAATTTTAGGAAGACGGTTGAGTATTACTAAAACGAAAAAATAAAGCTATTGCAGAATTTGTCCGGGCATATACTCGGCAGATAATGCCTTTTTAATCGATCAACTAAAATTACGTTACAAGTAACTCACTGTCTTCAATCTTTTGCTTATGGCTCATTACTAACGGATAGGTATTTCGATGAGTGAAGAACTAAAGCAAAATATAATTCCGGAGAGACCGGAATTGGTTCTACGAATAATCTTGCCACCAGCTAATGTTGGTGGCTTTTTTTAAAAGAGGATCTCACTTTGAGATCCTCTTTTATTGGGAACTATAGCTTCTTTAATCCTTTTAATTCCGACTTGTCATTGGCAGGAATTATGCTAATTGCATAACCGCCACCGGGAGCACATTGTTGTTTTAATCCCGATTTGCTTGAAACCACGTATTTATTGATCTCATAAGCTTGTGGATTGGTTTTCCAATCGGCATCTTTTGCATCGGCATAAACCGTTGCTATGTATTTCTGATCAGGATTCAGAAAATCAAAACTGATTTCCGAAGTGCGGGCTTCTTCGTCGTTTGTGCGCCCCACAAACCAGTTTTCGCTTCCTTTTTCTTTTCGGGCGTAAGTAATGTAATCACCCGGTTCTGCTTCCAAAACCAACGACTTATCCCAATCAAGAGCCACGTCTTTTATGAACTGGAAAGCATCCATATATTTCTCGTAAGTAGTCGGCAAATCGGCAGCCATTTGCAGCGGACTGTACATGGTAACATACAATGCCAACTGGCGCGCAATGGTTGTACGAACCTGCGAATTATTATCAGGATTGTACACGCTAACGTGCGTTTCGAAAATACCCGGAGTGTAATCCATCGGTCCACCAATCAAACGTGTAAACGGAAGAATGGTTGTGTGATCTACATGGTTTCCTCCAAAAGCTTCGTACTCGGTCCCCCGCGCCGATTCGTTACCAATCAGGTTGGGATAAGTCCGGCACAAACCTGTTGGGCGAACTGCTTCGTGCGCATTCACCATAATTTTGTAATCGGCAGCTTTTTTTACTGCGTATAAGTAGTGGTTCACCATCCATTGTCCGTAGTGGTATTCGCCACGCGGAATTATATCGCCCACATAACCGCTTTTTACCGAGTTGTAGTTGTTGTTGGCCATAAACTGGTAGGCCGTATCTAAATGGCGCTCGTAGTTACGCACCGAGCTTGAAGTTTCGTGGTGCATCATCAGGTGTACATTTTTGCTTTTTGCGTAGTCGCGCAATTCGGCAACATCAAAATCGGGGTAGGGCGTAACAAAGTCAAAAACAAAGTCTTTCGATTTATTGAACCAGTCTTCCCAGCCTTCGTTCCAGCCTTCTACCAAAACAGCATCCAAGCCATTTTCTGCGGCAAAATCAATGTATTTTTTTACTTCTTCAGTGTTTGCTGCATGAATTCCGTTCGGAGTAGTTTTTGAATAATCAGTTTCACCCAGTTTTACACTTGGCACATTGGTGTATGCCCACGAACTTTTTCCGGTGATCATTTCCCACCAAACGCCAACATATTTCACCGGTTTAATCCAGTCGGTATTTTCGTATGCACAAGGTTCATTCAAATTAAGTGTGATATTTGAAAGCAGAATATCGCCAGCTTTTTTACCGGCAATAACCGTTCGCCACGGCGTTGTACAAGGAGCCTGCATGTAGGCCATGTTTCCTTGTGCATCGGGTGTTAGAACCGATTTAAAAACCATCTTTTTATCATCTAACTCGAGGTGCATGCACGAATAATCTTTCAACGCAGCTTCGTGGAGGTTGATGTAATAACCACCGTCGGTTTTCATCATTAAAGCAGTTTGTACAGCGGTGGCCGAGATTGGCGTTTGCGATGTATTTGGCGTAATTGCCTTTTCCATCAATCCACGAATTTCTGATAACTTCGATTTGGTGTAATCGTATTCCTGCGTGTCGTAATCGCCAGGAATCCAGAATGCAGTGTGGTCGCCGTCCATTGCGAACTCGGTGCGTTCGTCTTTCACCACAAAATAAACCAGGTTTTCCTGTTCCGGAAATTCATAACGAAAACCAATTCCGTCGTTAAAAACACGGAAACGGATGATCATTTTCCGGTTGGTGGCCGACTGGTATAAAGTAACCTCCAGTTCGTTGTAGTGGTTACGAATCTCGCTTTGTTCGCCCCAAACCGGTTTCCATGTTTCATCGAAAGTGGAAGTTTTACTGTCGGAAACGGTAAACCCGCTTAACAGTGATTCCGCATCTCTTAATTCGAGCCCAAGTTTGCTGGATTTGATGATTGTTTTGTCTTCCAGTTGAAGTTGATAGACCGGCGTTCCATTTGTTAAATCAAAGGTAAGTTTCATTTTTCCGTTCGGAGAAGTAATTTCTTCAGCCTGGCTAAAGAATGTGCCGACGGCGAGCACAAAAATCAATAGTAATCTCTTCATTTCCCTTTAAGTATTGTTGCCTTAATAAATCTTTAATTATTGGCTTTTGTTAGTATAAATAATTCAAAATAAGCTGCTAAAAATCAATGCAAACGTTTGAAATTGCCTGATTTTTTTTTGATCATTTCATCTTACTTATTCCTAAAAGAAAAAGAGACTGTGATATTTTTTTAGAACTGTTTTTGTTTTAAGTCTGTTTCCGCGGGCTCCAAACTAGTCGGGCGCGGATCAAATCGGCTCCGTCGCTTTCGCGAACAACACTACAAATATGATTATTTTTATCCAGAATTTGTTTCTTAATTCCCAACCGGTCGTTTTGAATGCCTTCTTTTACAAAATTCACCTCAAATTCGGTGAGCTCATTCTGTTCGTGGAAATCAAAATCGTAGCTGTCGATAATACGTTCGAGATAGCGTCCGCTGTTAAAATGCTGGTTAACGTCGATTTCGTTAAAAAGCACCGGGCTAAAAAACACTTCTTCTTCCGATTTTACCGGCTTTACTTTACCGGCATTTGTTTCCAGAACGCGTTCTTCGTGTAACGGAATGGAGCCCAGTTCCAGTTTTACAATTCGTTTGGTTTTTTGGTCGAGCACCAGCCAACTGGTGGTAGCTTTAATTATACTTTCGCCGTTGGCATCAATAAAATGAATGTCGCGAAGTGCCAGCAATCCATCAATTCCGGCAGGCCAGGTTTCAACTGTAAATTTCTCGCCCCATTGCGGGCGCCGTTTTATTTTAACCAGCAGGCGCGATAATACCCAAAATTGTTTTTCCTTTTGGAGATTATCAAACCCAAGGCCTAATTTTTCGGCGTGTTCCCAGGCAATATCCTGCATTTGCCAAAACAGGAAGGAAGTAGAAAGTTCCCTGAAACGGCTAACGAAATATGATTTTGTTGTTAATTCCTGTTTGTGTTTCATGCTAAAACGGTTAGATGACCGGAATGCGAAGTTGGAAGTTTAACAAGATTGGTATTAATCCTCCCCTGTTAATAGCAAAAGTACCAATGATAAAATAATGTGTCCCAAAAGATTTTGTCTTTCCTCTTCGGTCTTTCAACTTCCGGCTTTATATAAACTTTTTCGCAAATTTATTGTTCGGTTTTTGAAAATCAATAACAAATGTTCAATTTTGCAGCAAATATTAAGTTTTATGGGAAAAATAATAATAAAGACACCGGAACAGATTGAAGGTATACGAAAAAGCTCAAGACTCGCTGCGCAAGCACTTGATTATGCCGAACAGTTTGTAAAGGCTGGAATGAACACCGAATTCATTGATGATAAGATCGATGAATTTATTCGATCTCATGGAGCAATCTCAGCTACTAAGGGATACAACGGTTATCCCAAATCGAGTTGTATTTCTTTAAATGAGGTAATTTGTCACGGTATTCCTTCAAAAGCTACAGTTTTGAAAGAAGGCGATATCCTGAATATTGATATAACAACAATTTTAGACGGTTTCTACGGCGATACTTCGCGTATGTTTACAGTGGGTGATGTTAGTCAGGAAGTGGAAGATCTTATCGATACCACCGGCCACTGCCTCGATCTTGGAATTGAGCAGGTGAAACCGGGCAACCGTTTCGGAAATATCGGGTTTGTTATTCAGCGTTATGCCAAAGCACAGGGGTACAGTGTTGTTTATGAGTTTTGTGGACACGGTGTTGGTATCGATTTTCATGAAGAACCGCAGGTAGATCATGCTTCGCGAAGAAACTCAGGACCGGAAATGAAACCGGGAATGATATTTACTATTGAGCCGATGATTAACCAGGGAAAACCCAAAGCGGTGATCGATAAAAACGATGGCTGGACAGCAAGGACAGTTGATAATAAACTGTCGGCACAGTTTGAACATACCGTTCTGGTAACTCCAACGGGTTGTGAGGTTTTAACAGATATCCATAATGAATACCTGATAACTTAAATTTGTAAGTAGAAAATATTGTCATTTCGAACGAAGAATGAGGAGAAATCTTTAGCGTAATCTATAAGTGTTACAGATTTAGCTCCGCTGATTTTCAATTCTCACTGCGTTCGAAATGACAGTTACAATAAATAAAAAACCGCCGCTTTAATTAAAAAGCAGCGGTTTTTTTATTAAAATGAGTTATTCGTAATTAGATGTTCCAGATTTCTGCGTTTGTCATCCATGCTTCCACTTCTAAACCTACTTCTGCTTCTTCTTCAACGTCTACTGTTTGAACTCCGAAGTAGTCGGTATTTTGCATCCAGTCTTCCACTACAAGTGCTTCTTCAGCGTCAACTTTAAAGTAGCTTGCCATTCCGTTAAAATAGCTTTCGTCAGTCATCCAGTTTTCTACTTCAAGTGCGTTTTCTGCTTCTGTTGCTACTTCTATTGTTGTAAAGAAATTGTTTTCGGCAAGCATCCAGTTTTCTACGTCTAATGCTTCTTCTGCTTCAACTTCTGCATATTTAGCATAGGCACTCATATCTGTTGTTGATGTTGCATCGGCTGATGCTGAGCTAGCTTCAGAGTTATCTGTCATTGCCATGGCTATTTGGCTGAAGCTGTTGCTTTCCATTACGGTTCTCCAAAAATCCTGTGCATTTACTGTAATGCTGATCAAAACCAAACTAATAATAACCGCCATTGATTTTGTGATTGCTTTCTGAACATTGTTTGTTGTTTTCATGACTTTTCCTCCTGCTTTTGTTTTTGTTTTCTTGTTTTTGTTGCTTCGACTTTTTTGTTTCTTGTTTTCTCGTTCTGTTTTCTTGTTTTCGATATTAAGACGACCAAAAATTGGATTCGTTACAAAAATTTAGAACTTTTTTTTAAAATGTACTGGTTTAAAACCTGAACTTTGTATTGCAAATATAAGTATAAAAAATGGTACTATGCAAAACAAAGTAGTATATTTTTTCAAAATAATTTTGATAAAAATTCATAAAAAGCAGAAAGAGAGAGATGTAGGCGTGTTTGCAGTTCTTTGAAAAATTGAATAAAGAGTTAAATAGATCGAAAAAATAATGGTTATTTGTTTGAGAACTCCTTTCAATATCGAAGAAAAAAATTCTTGAACCTTTAACTTTTTTTACTGCAAATTCGAAAACTTGTATCTTTGTCAACATAAAATGTCATTAGCGGGCACTTAAAACCCGCTGATTATTAATTGTTTATTTTTTAGTTCTTTGATATTTTTGTAATCGTATTTCGTAAGCACTTCTTTTACAGGAGTTTTATCGAGTAGAGATATGCTAAGGATTTGTAGGATTTCGTAGATTGAGCGGTTAACTTTCAACCTGTTACCAATTAGGGCAACAAGACAGTATGCGATGATCGCACAATACATTTGGATTTTTACAGCATTAATAGTTGTTCCCCAAAAGGATTTTATCTTCAGATGCTGTTTCATCCACTTGAAGAACAGTTCTACTTCCCAACGCTTCTTATACAGATAAGCTATTTCGGTAGGTTTAAGTTCCATGTTGTTGGTAAGGAAAATTAGTTCCTTATCTGATTCACAATCATAGTATTTTACTCTCCTAAGCTTCTCTGGATAATCTTTGCTTGGGTAATAAGTTTCCAACTTGCCGATTTGATCATATTTCACTCCGGTTGCTTTGTCAACGGGGTTTGAATACAACCGCTTAAATCGCATGTTATCTTTTGCCCGTGTAACAAAGAAAGCCCGCTGCTGGTGAAGATGATATAGCCTTTTAAAATCAATGTAAGCTTTGTCGATCACATAAAAGCTTCCAGGCTCATATGAGATTAAATCAAGTGCATTGACATCGTGCATTTTGGCATTTGAGATATACAAGAACGTAGGTATAGATGTTTTAACATCATACAAAGTGTGCAGTTTAATGCCACCTTTTGTTTTCCGAAACTCAGCCCACCAGAATACGCTAAGACAAAGATCTATTGTTGATGAATCAAATGCATAAATATTGCCGTCAACGTTGATTTCAAAATCCGATCTGTAGCAGCTTTTGCGTGCTTCCTCTATGAGAACATAAGCAAAATCTTCAAAGATTTTATAACTACGTTTTTCATTGGCTTTGCCAAGGTTTCTTCGAGTTATTGTTGAACCAAATCCGAGATGATAATATTTAGATTTATGAGCTTCAAGACTTAAGAGTAGATCTCTCATACTGTCTCTTGAAGTTAGCTGTCCAAATACCATACATAGCATTTGATTCCAACATGTAAAAGTTCTCACATACTTATTCCCGTTGTGTTTGCTGACAATTCTGTCAAATACACGTCTGGGTAAAAAATCTGTAAGTTGTGCGAAGATATATTTGCCTTGGTTCATGGATAATTGCTTGTTTGCATGCAAAAATCCGTATTTTCAATTCAAATCGTCACGCTATCAAAAATCGCTACAAGTACGACTAACAAAGAATTTCAAAGAACGCTTATTAATTTTTAATACCCACTAGTGATAAAATGTATTGTTTATGTCGTTAGTAATTGAAGAAAAAGATCTGGAAAAATTTATAATGGTTGGCGACCGCGTTTTGGTAAAACCCAAAAACCCGTCGGGAAAAACCAAGTCGGGGTTGTATTTGCCTCCATATGTTCAGGAGAACGAGAAAGTGCAAAGTGGTTACATTGTAAAAGTTGGACCGGGTTACCCGATTCCGGCAGTAAGCGAAGAAGACGAAGCCTGGAAAGAAAAAAAGGAAGAAGTAAAATATGTACCGCTGCAAACGCACATTGGCGACCTTGCCATTTATTTAAATAAGAGCGGCCACGAAATTGAGTTTAATAACGAGAAGTACATTATTTTGCCGCATTCCGCAATTTTAATGATCATCAGGGATGAGAATCTTTTTGAGTAATTAATAAAGATAAAATAGATGCAGAGCCGTTTCGGGAATTTCCGGAGCGGCTTTTTTATTTCAGAATTGGCTCGTTAGACCATGTATATTTATTCATCGGCTTCCAAACTTATGCTTTGACCCCTAGATCCACAAAGGGGACTTTTGGCCTTTGGATAAAAGTTGTGGACGATATTTTTACCAAGAATCTTATCCCTCCTTGGGGAGGTTAGGGGGGCAGTTCTTCTTTCATCTCTGCTCGTAATTCCCGTACATCATATCTGTTTTTATTTCAGCACCTCAAGCGTTTTTTTGTAGCCCAGGTCGAAAAGCTCATCGGCGTGTTTTCGTTGGAAAACATCGAATTCGTCGATTCCTTTGGGCTCGATATAAACATCAACCTGTTTTTTTATTTCCTCCAGTTTTTGATTCACACTCATATAAACGGTTCGAGTGGCAATTTGAATGAGGTTCTTCATTTTAGCTTTCGGGTTAATGGGGCTGATGTTTGACGCAATAACGCGTTGGCAATCTTTTCGGATTGGTGCAACGGGGATGTTATCCATCAATCCGCCGTCGACATATAAATACCTGCCCAACTCAACGGGGGCAAAAATAACAGGAATAGATGCCGAGGCCAGCACAGTAGCGCCAAGGCTACCGGTGTTTCGATATTCTACAGTTCCTTTGTTCAGGTTCGACACACAAACATAAAACGGTGTTTTAAGGTCTTCGATGTTTTTTACAGCAATTTCTTTTTCCAGAATTTCCTTTAAACCATCAAGCTTTAGCAAGCCATCGACCGGCAAATGAATTTTAGTATATTGAAAAAACCAGCCGCGTTTAAAATTATCGCGGATTTCTTCGGGCGATTTCCCGGCGGCGATAAAAACACCAACAATCGCGCCGGCACTAACACCCGAAATTACATCGGGTTGAATACCCAGTTTGTCGAGCGCCGCAATAACGCCAAGGTGAGCAAAACCTCGCGTGCCGCCACCACTTAAAACCAGACCGTTTTCGTATTTCATTGTCATACCTCTCAAAGGTAGAAAATCATTTGTAACCATATTAACAAAAAGAGATTTCATATGGATAGCTTGAAATTTATTTTGGAAAAGAAATTTTCGAGGGTATTTTTACTGACGTAGCAGCGCATGGTTCGATGCTATAATCTTACTACTATTATATAATGAAGATAGATAAATTCGTTTTAGCCATTATCGGTGTTATTATTCTGTCCTGGTTTTTCCCCGGAATTGGAAGTCCGGAAAGTGGTGCGCCACTGGATTTAATTGCGAGTGTCGGTATTTCGCTGATTTTCTTTTTCTACGGGTTGAAACTAAGCCCGCGAGATATAAAAATGGGGTTAAAAAACTGGAAGCTTCATGTTGTGGTACAGACAACTACCTTTTTGGTTTTTCCTTTAATTGTTCTTGCCTTTTGCCCCCTTATAAAAACCGAAAACGGACAAACGATCTGGCTGGCATTTTTGTTTTTGGCTGCGTTGCCGTCAACCGTTTCATCGTCGGTGGTGATGGTTTCCATTGCTAAAGGAAATATTCCGGCGGCCATTTTTAACGCCAGCATTTCGGGATTGATTGGTATTGTGATTACACCGCTTTGGATGGGGCTGTTTTTAACACAGACTACCATTGATTTTAATCTTGGCGAAATTTATTTCAAACTGCTTACCGAAATTCTGCTTCCTGTTATTCTTGGTGTAATTTTGCAACGTTATTGGGGCGATTACGCTCGCAAATACAGTCGTTATCTCACGTTGTTCGATAAATCGGTGATTCTACTGATCATCTTCAAAAGCTTTTCACATTCTTTCGAAAACAAGGTATTTAGCGCCGTTGATGTTGTCGATCTAACTCTGATCGTAACGGCTGTGATCATTCTTTTTTATGCGATTTATTTCCTAACACTAAAAGTAGCACAGTTGTTACGGTTTAATATTGAGGATCAGATTACTGCACAATTCTGCGGAACTAAAAAGTCGTTGGTACACGGAACTGTTTTTGCCAAAATATTGTTTCAGCAGTCGGCAACTACCGGAATTATGTTGCTGCCGATAATGATTTTTCATCCCATTCAAATACTTATAATAAGTTTTGTTGCTACTAAATTAGGTAAGCGAAAGTAGAAGTGAATTGATCGATTACTCGTGTTCGAGCGTAAACCACTTATTCATCAATTCCTGGTCGTCTTTTTCATCTTTATGCCAGAAAGTGTTGGTGCGATTTACGTACTCGTAATCTTTCTTGTATTCCTTAATGTTCGAAACGATATCATTCAATGCGTCAATCATTGTATCCACCTCCTCATCAGTCATTGTCGGGTGGAGCGACCAGCGTACCCAGCCCGGTTTATCCGACAGGTCGCCGTGGTTGATTTTATCAGTAATTTCCTCCGATTGCTCCAGCGAAACTTCTAACAAAAAGTGTCCGTAAGTTCCAGCACATGCACAACCCCCGCGGGTTTGAATACCATATTTGTCGTTTAGTAAACGGACCAAAAGGTTGTAATGAATTCCTTCTACAAAAAAGGAAATTACGCCAAGTCGGTCGCGTACATTATCGGCCAGAATATTCAACCCTTTAATTTCGTCCAGTCCTTTAAATGCCCTCTCCAGCAATTCCACTTCTCGTTTGCGGATGTTTTCAATCCCCATCTGGTCTTTTAAATCAAAGCACAGTGCTGTTCGTATTGATTGCAAAAATCCGGGAGTTCCTCCGTCTTCACGAGCTTCGATATCGTCAACATATTTATATTTTCCCCAACGATTTGTCCAGTCAACAGTACCTCCTCCCGGATTATCGGGAACGGTATTTTTATACATGCTGGCATCAAAAACAATTACGCCGGATGAGCCCGGACCTCCCAAAAATTTGTGCGGCGAAAACATAACGGCATCCAGTTTTTCCATCGGATTTTCAGGATGCATATTTATTTCGTCGTATGGAGCAGAGGCAGCAAAATCGATAAAACAAACACCACCATATTCGTGCATAATTTTTGCCATTTCATGATATGGTGTGCGCACTCCGGTTACATTCGAGCACGCGGTAAACGAACCGATTTTAAATGGTCTGTCTTTGTATTTTTCCAGCGCTTTTCGCAGGTTATTCGTGTCGATCAACAAACCTTCGCCGGGTTCAACAACCACAACATCGGCACTGGTTTCGTACCACGAGGTATGGTTCGAGTGGTGTTCCATGTGTGTGACAAAAACCACCGGCTTTTCGCGCTCTGCAATACAGGTTTTTCCTGCCACTTTTCCGCAGTATTTTAATCCCAGTATCCGTTGAAACTTGTTAATAACAGCGGTCATTCCAAATCCGGCAGTAATAATAATATCGTCCGGCCCGGCATTTACATGTTGTTTTATCAGTTGATGTGATTTGTGATAAGCGTGCGTCATGCGCAGTCCGGTTTCGCTGGTTTCAGTGTGTGTGTTGCCGACATAAGGTCCTATTTCGTCAGTAATTTTACACTCTATGGGGCGATACAAACGACCACTGGCAATCCAGTCGCCATAGTTAATTTTCATTTTGCCATATGGTGTTTCAAATTCCTGGTCGATACCGACAATATTTTTCCTGAATTGGTTAAAATATTTTTCCAGACTTGCCATAAATCACTTTTTAGTACGAAACGCAAATAAAAGGTGTTTGGATGAAATAAATATAGGGGAAAAATCAGCTTTCCGCCATAATTTAGGTTGTAATCCGAAATTTTCTGTCAAATCGTCACAAAAATTGAATGGCACAGCGTTTGACTTTTGGCGGACGTAAAAATTGATAGTAAAATTTAAAATATAGAAAAATGCAAACAGGAAAAATTGGAGTAACCAGTGAGAATCTTTTCCCAATTATTAAAAAGTTTCTCTATTCTGATCACGACATTTTTTTACGTGAGATTGTATCAAACGCCGTTGATGCTACACAGAAGTTAAAAACACTTGCCGGGAAAGGCGAGTACAAAGGCGATGTAAGCGATGCAAAAGTGGTTGTAAAACTGGATACCGAAGCCAAAACAATTACAGTTTCGGATAACGGTATCGGGATGACTGCCGAAGAGGTGGAGAAGTACATCAACCAGATTGCTTTCTCGGGCGCCAACGAATTCTTGGATAAATACAAAGACGATGCAAATGCCATTATCGGCCATTTCGGATTGGGTTTCTACAGTTCGTTTATGGTGTCGGAAAAAGTGGATGTAATTACAAAGTCACACAAAGAAGGTTCGCAGGCGGTAAAATGGAGCTGTAACGGAAGCCCTGAATACGAGCTGGAAGAAGTAGAAAAAGAAGACGTTGGAACCGACATTGTAATGCACATCAGCGAAGAGGAAAAAGGTTTTCTTGATGATGCAAAAGTTTCGGAGATCCTGAATAAATACTGTAAGTTCCTTCCTGTTCCTGTAATTTACGGAAAGAAAAAAGACTGGAAAGACGGGCAGCAGGTTGACACTGACGAAGACAACCAAATTAACGATGTTGCCCCGGCTTGGACAAAAATGCCTGCTGATCTTAAAGATGGGGATTATAAAGAATTCTACAGAAAATTGTACCCAATGGGCGACGAGCCTTTATTCAATATTCACCTGAATGTTGATTACCCGTTCAACCTGACAGGTATTCTGTATTTCCCAAAAATCAAAAACAATTTCGAGGTTCAGAAAAACAAGATCCAGTTGTACAGCAACCAGGTTTTTGTTACTGATTCGGTTGAAGGAATCGTACCTGAATTTTTGACATTGCTGCATGGTGTGATCGACTCACCGGATATTCCGCTGAACGTGTCGCGTTCGTACCTGCAAAGCGATTCGAATGTGAAAAAGATCAGCAGCCACATCAATAAAAAAGTGGCCGACCGTTTGAATCAGATCTTCAAAGACAACCGCGAAGATTTTGAAAGCAAGTGGGACGACCTGAAGATCTTTATTGAGTACGGAATGTTGACCGAAGAAAAATTCAACGATCGTGCAATGAACTTCTTCCTGCTGAAAAATACTGAAAGCAAGTATTTCACCTGGGAAGAATATGAAAAACTGGTTAAAGAGAACCAGACTGATAAGGATAACAACACCATTTACCTGTACACAACCAATGTTGAAGAGCAATTTACTTTTGTAGAAGCTGCGAAAAACAAAGGTTATGATGTGTTGATTTTGGATGATGTGCTTGCACCTCACCTGATCAACAAATTTGAGCAAAAATACACCGACAAACGTTTTGTGCGTGTTGACTCTGACGTGGTTGAAAACCTGATTAAAAAAGAGGATTCGGCAAAAGAAGAGTGGACCTGGGAGCAGAAACAAGAATTGTCGCCTGTTTTCCAGGCAGTTTGCCCACAAAATAACGATCATACTTACATTGTTGATTTTCAGGATTTGGGTGAAACAGGTTCGCCAATGGTAATTACCCGCAGCGAATTTATGCGCCGTATGAAAGATATGAGCGCTGCCCAGGGAGGAATGAGCATGTATGGCGATCTTCCTGATTCGTTGAACCTGGTAGTAAACACGGCTCACCCGCTGGTGAAAAAAGTGTTGGATGCCAAAGACAAAAAACTAGGCAGCAAACTGGAAGAAATGACAGGTAAAATTTCGGCTCAGAAAGAGGAAATTGCCGGTTTGGAAAAAGCTAAAGAAGGCAAAAAAGAAGAGGAAGTTCCTGTAGCAGACAAAGAAAAACTGGAAACACTAAATTCGGAACTGGCAAAGCTTGAAGAAGCAAAACGCGAAGAGCTGGCCGGATTTGGTAAAAAGAATAAACTGGCAAAACAAATGGTTGATCTGGCGCTGTTGGCGAACGGCCTGTTAAAAGGTGCCGATCTTGATCAATTTGTGAAGCGCAGTGTTGAACTGATTAAGTAGTGTGAGAAATCCGTTTAGGCGGATTATGAAGGGAGAGTGAGTAAAACGTCGGTCCATGAATTTTGGATCGGCGTTTGTTTTTTGTTTCACGCAGATTTCGCTGATAGCCGCAGATAAAAAATAAAGCCCCGGTTTGTATATTTTACGATAAATTCAGACCGGGGCTTTAATTCTGAAATTCTTGAAGTGCTTTAATTTATTATTAAGGGTAGAATTAATAATTGTTGACTCACCCTGATTGTGCCTACGACACAATCGTCCCTCTCTGCACGAAGAGAGGGAGTGAGGGAGAGTCAGCTGAAAATCAATTAAGATTAATTCCTATTGGTAATTCCTGAGAATCATGATCGTTTTTTTTCAGCGTTAATCCGCGAAATCTGCGAGCAATACTATTCTCCGTCAGCAAAATCCTGTAGATAGGAGAATCTCTCGGTAAGCGCACCATCTTTTGTAATGGAAGCACGTGCGATAATTTCGTCAGTGTCTTCGCCAAATAAACTAGGGAAAACTTTTTCGATCAGGTTCTTCCCGAAATCAAGCGATGCATCTTTGGGCAACTCGCAAGGCAGGTTATCCACTGCTTGCACGGATACATTGTTCGGATTAGAGAAAGCCTCTTCCAACTCGCCGCTTTGCGGATTATAATCGTAAAACGGATCGGCAATTGTTGCAGCACGTTTTGTCGATGGGATAGAACCTTCGATATCACAGGTAATATCCGAAATCACACCAATGCGGAACTTATCGTCTTTCATCTCGTCGGCGGTAAAAAGAACCGGAGATTTTGGATCCCAGTAAGCCGACGCGATCAGCATATCGGTGGCCTCTGCAAACGGGTGGAAACTATTCTCGTACATGGTCGGGTTATTGAAAAAATGCATCAAATCGAACGGTTCTCCATCCGTACGTTTGGCATAATTCCGTGGCAGTAACTGCACATAAATAGCTTGCTCCGGTTCCTCGTCGTTTAAATAAGCCTCGGGCGAAACCCGCATAATATTCATGTGATTCAGAATCTCGAGAACCCCTTGTGCCACACGTCCGTCGCCGGTGAGTGCTATTTTTATTGGCGGCAGAGTAATCGCGTCGAGGTGTTGTAACATTTCCTCCAGATCTTCGCATTCGTGCGCCGGTTTCAGATTGAATAATTCGTGTTTCAAACCAAATGCACGAAAGCCGTTGTAGGCGCCAACCAATCCGGCAAAACGCCCAAATCCGATAATGCGAAATCCTTCCTTATCTGTCAGCACTTCGTAATCAACCAGCTGAATATTTTTTGCTAAAACCGTTTGTAACAACTTGCGGTTATACGCTTGCTTTTTTATGGTGTGCGAGAAAAACAGGTAGATCTTGCCGGGCAGAAAATCCTCGATACGAACTTCTTTTACGCCCAGTAAAACATCGCAATCCGAAAGATCTTCCTGTAACGGAATGCCCAAAGCACTGTATTCTTCGTCTTTATAACTTCGTATGGGGCTGGGCTGAACAACAATTGAAACATGCGGAAATGTTTGCTGCACTTCCACACATTGCTGCGGGGTTAACGGAACACGCTTATCGGGAGGTGTTTTCCCTTCTCTCAGAATACCTACTATCATGGTTTGTGAAATTTTTCCGAATGTACGAAAATTTAAATATTCGGATACAAAACGGGCAAACAATGCCCGAAAAGAACCGGCCGTTGAATTGGCGATCAAAACAGAATCATTATTTTTAGCAGCAAATCAACTAATCTTTCTAAATAGCAAAACATGACTATCAAAACTATTTCACAACGAATTTTAATCCTTGCTTTAGTTGCTTTCACTGGTTTTGGGTGCACCAATCAGCCGAAAGAAGAAAGCCAGCAGCGACCAAACATCGTATTCATAATGAGTGATGACCACGCTTATCAGGCCATTAGTGCTTATGGTGGTCCGTTAGCCGAACTGGCGCCAACTCCAAATATCGATCGGCTGGCCGAGGGCGGAATGCGCTTTAACCAGTGTATGGTTACCAACTCAATTTGTGGACCGTCGCGGGCAACAATTCTGAGTGGAAAGTACAGTCACCTAAACGGATTTATTGACAACACCGGAGGTTCGCACTTCGATTTCAGCCAAAACTCGTACGCCAAAGTGCTTCAAAAAGCCGGTTATAAGACAGCAGTAATCGGTAAGTTGCACCTTGGTGGAACACCAACCGGTTTCGATTATTTCGATATTTTGCCGGGCCAGGGACGTTACTACAATCCACGCTTTATTAACCAGGAAGGTGAGTACGATATGGAAGGTTATACCACCGAAATTATTACCGACAAAACAATTAACTGGCTCGAGGTCGAGAAAGATTCGGAGCAGCCTTTTATGGTAATGATGTGGCACAAAGCACCTCACCGCCCGTGGGAACCGGGGCCAAATGAATTGGGAATGTATGAGAATACCACTTTCCCGGAGCCCGAAACACTTTTCGATGATTACGATACCCGCGATGCTGCGGCAAAAAATAACATGACCATTGCGAATACGATGTTTATTGATCGCGATTTGAAAATGACCGACAAACCCCGCGGCGGGTACACCGAAGAGCAACAAGCACAGTGGGATGCCGTTTATCAGCCCATTTACGAAAAGTTCAAAGAAGAAAATCCTACCGGAAAAGATTTGGTACGCTTTAAATATCAGCGATACATGCGCGATTACCTCGCGTGTATTTCGGCCGTTGACAAAAGTGTTGGGGAATTGCTCGATTACCTGAAAGAATCGGGATTAGACAAAAATACCATTGTAATATATTCGTCTGACCAAGGCTTTTATTTGGGCGAGCACGGTTGGTTCGATAAACGCTGGATGTACAAAGAGTCGTTAAATACACCACTGCTGGTTAGCTGGCCCGGAGTTATTGAAGCCGGTTCGGTAAACAACGATTTGGTTTCGAATCTTGATTTTGCTGAAACGTTAATTGATGTTGCCGGTGCTGAAGTACCTGAAGAAATGCAGGGGCAAAGTCTGCTGCCGATATTAAAAGGCGAAACTCCTGCCGACTGGCGCGATGCTCATTATTACCATTACTACGAACACCCGTCGGAGCACGCGGTAATGCGCCACTACGGAATTACCACCGAGAAGTACAAACTCATCCATTTTTACTACGATATTGACGATTGGGAATTGTACGATCTGGAGAAAGATCCGATGGAGATGCATAATGTTTACGACGATCCGGCTTATGCCGACGTTCAGGCACAGTTGCATATTCAGTTGGAAGAGCTTCGTAAACAGTACGGAGATAACGATGAACTGAACCAGAAATTTATCGAGGAATACAAGGAAAAGGTAAAAGCCAATCCGCGTATCGAATATTGGAAATACTGGTAGCAGAAGCAAGCGGAAACGGAAATATTAAGTGTTTTTGCTTATTCAGATGTTCAAGAACAGCCCCAAAACTATAGATCATTGCTATTGAAAAGTTAAATTTATAGAACGTTAGCATTTTATGTTTGCTTGTTATTTAACAGGATGATCATAAATGGCCGAAAAAGAAGACTGATGCTGATATTCTAATAACTAAAACTAAATCCAATGATTCAAAAATCAATTATTCTTGTCTTTCTGATCGTGTTCTCGTGTTCAGGAATTCTACAAGCGCAAAAAACATTTTCAGTAGCTGTTGACGAAGTGAAAAACGGAAAAATAAAAGTTCAGCCTGCTATTCCAAAAGATGGGCAGGTAGAGGAAGGAACTGAATTAACGATTACTGCAAAAGCCGATAAAGGCTACGTTCTCGATGCTGTTTACTATTCGGTAAAAGGACGTTGGGGAGCAATGTATCACGAATGCACGGCGCCCACTTTTAAGGTGGTTATCGATCAGGATAAAAACCTTGGGGCATCGTTTATCGATAAGGAAGAGGTGAAAAACCTGATGGTGGCTTCAAATATTGTATATGCGCAACCCGGCGTAAAAAAGTTGAAATACGACGTGTTTGCACCCGAGGGAGCCAGAAACCTGCCGTGTATTGTTATTATTCATGGGGGAGGCTGGGTTTCTAATTCCGAAGACATTATGCGCGGAATGGCGCGTGAATTGGTAAAAGACGGTAAATATGTTGTGTTCAGTATCGATTATCGCTGGGCCGGGAAAGGTGATGGCGACGAAGTTGGAAATACCATGCCCGATTTAATCGAAGACGTTTTTGGTGCTATTGCCCACATTATGGAACATGCTAAAACCTATGGTGGCGATCCTACTCGAATTGCGGTAACAGGCGATAGTGCCGGAGGTCATCTGTCGGCAGTGGCAGGAACAATGCCTAACAAAATTGGCGACGGTGGTTTTGGCAAAACTCCGGGTGTATTCGAATTTATGCCTTCGTATATTCCCGAAAACAAAACTGTTGACCAGGTTCGAGACGAAATGATGGCAGCCATTCAGGTTGCGGCACCAAGTTATGGTGTGTTTGGTGGCGATATGCTGAATCATTATTCTGAAGACCCGAAAGCCGACGATACATGGAAAGAAGGAATTGCACCTTTGAGCAATATTCCGAATGCTGAAGAGCGTCAGATTCCTCATTACCTAACTCGCGGTACTAACGATATGTTGATTAAAGACGAGATGGTGCAGGTTTACGCCGATGCACTGGAAGCAGCCGGACAGCGTGTGAAATATGATCAGGTAGAAGGTGCAGGCCATGCCTTTTTTGACTGGAAACCTGATGACAGAACCAAAGCAACTTTTGCAGAATACGGAATAAAGTATATCGGTGAAATGGAAAACTTCTTCGATTCCGTATTTTATCCAAGTAACTAACATTATCTAACTATAGTAAAGGCAGTTTATTCTCATTATGGATAAGCTGCTTTTTTGTGTTTGAAAAACTGAAATTTGTATCTTGCCACTATCAACAATAGGATCTAAACGTTCGATTATGTTACACCAGAAAGCTCAAATTTTACTACTTGCTGCCGTTTTGCTAATGGCCATTTCCTGTAAGCAAAAACCCAAAGAGGTAAGCAACGAATTTTCCGGATCGGAAAGTTGTATCGAATGTCACGAAAACTTTTATAAGCTCTGGGAGCCGTCGTATCACGCGCAGGCAATGATGCCGATAAACGCAGCTTTTATGGCGGAGCACCAGTTGCCAAACAGCGAACCTATCGATGTGGAAGGACACCAGTTTCAGGTAGAGTTTAAAGACTCGACCATGGTGCTGTACGAACGTGATGGTAATGAGTTGGTAAAAACCTACGACGTAATTTGGGCCATGGGTGGACATAATGTGTATACGTTCCTTACGCCTTTTGAGAAAGGGAAACTGCAGAATATTCCACTGGCTTTTGATGTCAACCGCAAAGAGTGGTTCAATTATCCGATGGCCGGGATGCGCCATTTTGGAGGAGATACACCCGACGATGAAGCTTTGCCATGGAAAGATGATATGTTTGCCTTTAACACCGGTTGCTACAGCTGTCACATCAGCCAGCTGAATACCAATTACGATTTGGCAAGCGATACGTATCACACTACCTGGAAAGAACCGGGAATTAACTGCGAAACCTGTCACGGGCCGGCTGGCGAGCACGTTCGTATCTTCAAATCATTGAAAGAAGGCGAAAAGGCAAAAGAGCTCGGACTGATCAGTACAAAAGTGTTTACACAGGAGCAACACGTTGCATCCTGTTCGCCTTGCCATGCCAAAATGACCCCGATTACGCCAAGTTATATGCCCGGCGATAAGTATTTCGATAATTACAATTTGACGACACTTGAGGATCGTGATTTTTACCCCGATGGCCGTTCATTGGGAGAGAATTATACATTGACTGAATGGATGATGAATGCATGTGCCGATAACAGCGAGCTGCACTGTGTTACCTGTCATACATCAAGTGGCCGCGACCGTAATAAAGACAATCCGAATCAGGCTTGTTTGAAATGCCATAACAACCGCACTGAAGATCTGGCAACACACACGGGGCACCCGGCTTCGGCAGGACTTACCTGTTTAAGCTGCCATATGCCAAAGCGCGAATTTGTTGGCCGCTTCCTGCGTAGCGATCACTCATTCCGTCCGCCAATGCCAGAGGCAACCATTAAGTTTGGTTCGCCAAATGCCTGTAATCTGTGTCATACCGATAAATCGCCCGAATGGGCCAATAATATTGTAAAAGCGCGCCCGAATGGTAATTACCAGGATGAAACATTGCGATGGGCACAGCTGATAAAAGAAGCCCGCGAATTGAAGTGGGATAATGTGGAGAAGATGTTCGAATATATCCGTAATCCAAAAACCGACGATGTTGTAACGAACTCATTTATCCGTTTGTTGGGCAATTACCCTGATGCATCGAAAGCGGCAGTGCTGATCGATGCGCTGGATAACAAATCGGAATTGGTGCGTTCGTCGGCAGCATACGGATTGGGAGGCATTTATACCGATGAGGTGAAAACGGCCTTACTGAAAGCTTGTCAGGATGATATACGTTTGGTGCGGATACAGGCTGCCAATGCCATTTTAACTTTCCCTCAGGATGAGTTCACGGTAGAGCAACAAACAATAATTACCAGTGCCGAGAAAGAATATGTAACATCGTTGACATCTCGTGAGGATAACTGGAGCAACCACTATAACCTTGGTTTGTATCATCAGAATAAAGGAGAGATGACTGAGGCGCTGAGTTCGTACGAAACGGCTGCCCGTTTATATCCACCATCGGTATTGCCGCTCATCAACAGCAGCGTGTTGTATTCGTATGTGGGCAATAACGAAAAAGCGGAGGAGAACCTGCAAAAGGTGCTGAAGTACGAACCAAAGAATGAAGCAGCTAACCTGAATCTGGGACTGTTACTTGCTGAGCAGGGACGCATGGATGAGGCAGAGAGTGCTTTAAGAACTGCATTGGAAGCCAACCCGGGAAATCAACCGGTGGCTGCCAAAAACCTGAGTGTGATTGTGGCTCAACGTGGCGATTTGGCTGGAGCCGTAAAATATGCCGAAATAGCTTTTAAAGCTCGACCTGAAGATCCTGATTATGGTTATACGCTGGCCTACTATCAAATGCAGAATGGCCAGACTTCGGCAGCGAAAAAAACATTGGAAAAAGTGATTAGCGATTCGCCTGCATATCTTTCGGCAACAGGTTACCTGGCGCAGATCTACCTGAGCGAAGGGAACAGAGATAAAGCACTGCAACTGTATAAAGATGCCCTCAAGGTTGAAGGTATTTCGGAACAGGACAGGGCCGCTATTCAGCAATCGATAACAATGTTACAGCAGAGTATGTAGCGAAGAATAAGGAAAAAGGAAAAAGTTGAGCGAAGCGAATTGAAAATCGGCCAAAGCCAAATCCGGCCGGTAGCGTCGGGAGCAAAAGTGGCTGTCATCTCGACGAGTGTGCGAGGAGAGATCTGTAACATTAAAACAGATTGCAGAATGATGATTAAGGATTTTAGAAAGAGTAGGCAATACGCAAATCACAATCGGCAATGAGGTCTAACGGGGCGAAACGCAAAAGCCCGGTACGTGAGCGCCGGAGTTTATAGTCCAGCGTGTTACGCAACCATTTCGAACAGAATTACGTCTGTCAGGTATATCGTTAAATTGTTAACCATGAAAAACTTAATTATTCCGCTGTTTATTCTTCTTGTTGTTTTGTTTAGTTCCTGCTCAAAAAGCGATTTGGAAATAGACAGGGAAGAGATTTTAGGTGTCTGGGTGGCTTATGAATTAAACGACACACTTAAATTTATTTCAGATCAGGCGGCTTACCGAAATTCCATTCCGTATGAATATCATTTAGAAAAGGATTCGATACGAATGAACTACGCAGGAGCAATATTGCATATGTTTCCTCCTCCTCCGCCTTTTAAACTTGGCTATACATTAAACGGAGACGAGTTAATTATAGATTGCCCGAATGAAAATTGCTATGGTTTTGGTGAGGGATCGTTTCAATACCATCGAGAGGATTGATTCCAATCTGAGTCTTATACCAATTATGAAAATGATTAGGCTATTTTGCAATTATTTTCAAATTGGTATAATGCCGATACTGAAAAATTGAGCAATAAAGAGTAGGTGTACAATAGCCCACGATTTTTCGTCATCGGTATTACATTACATATCATTTGCCACAGAGTCCTACTGAGATGGTGAGAACTGGAATTGTGTGCTGAAACGGATTACTTATCGGAGCTACTCTTACATACTTTTTTACAAATCTCTGCTTCTTCGCGAAAGTGTATTTTAATTTTATCTTAGAAATTGTTAAGATGACAATAAGTTGTTGTAAAACCACCCAACTAGGTAATATACTTCTTATCTTCGTCTTTCTAATAAGAAACAATTAAATCTAATAATCATGAGCAAGATATCTCTTTTGTTGATCGTTTTATTGCTGTCTGCCGCTGTTTATGCGCAGGAAACGATTATCCCCATTTCAACTAAAGATAACCTGATGTTGTTGCAAACATCGCCCGATGGCCGTTTAAATACGGTATATTTTGACGAACCGCTGGAAAATGAATCGGAGTATGCCGCTGTTGCACGAGGCTACAATTTGCGCGATAACAACGGTGGAATTTACAATGCTACTTACACCACTTCCGGAACATGGAACCTTGTTGAGCCGGCAATTCAAGTGATTCAAAGCGATGGCAATACTTCGCTGGAGTTGAAATATGTGAGCCACAAAACCGAAACGACTTCGGATAATGTGGTGCTAACGACCATTGTTTTGGAAGATGTACAATACCAGTTTCAGGTGAAGCTGTTTTACAAAGCATGGACCAACGAAAATGTAATTGAGCAGTGGACCGAGATTCAACAGAATCAGAAAGATGCCGTAACGCTGAAAAAGTTTGCATCGGCGAACCTGTTTTTTACCGGCAACGAGTTTTACCTGACAAGCTACGGCAACGAGTGGGCCAAAGAAATGCAACGTAACGAGGAGAAACTCACCCGCGGAATAAAGTCGATCGATACAAAACTAGGCACACGTGCTTATTTGCTGCAATCGCCCAATTTTATTCTTTCGTTTGACGGTAAAGCTGCCGAAAACAACGGAACAGTGGTGTTGGGACAGTTGGCGTGGAGCTCTAACTTCCGTTACGATTTTGAGGTAGACCCGCAAGGCAACGTTCGTTTTATTGCCGGTATCAATCCTTTTGCATCGGAGTATGAATTGCAGCCGGGCGAGGTGTTTAAAACTCCCGGATTGGTTTATGTGGTGTCGCACAAAGGAACCGGCGAAGCCAGCCGAAACCTGCACAGTTGGGCACGCGATTACCGTGTTCTGGATGGAAATGGCGAACGCCTGACGCTGCTGAACAACTGGGAAGCTACCTATTTCGATTTTGATGAAGACAAACTGACCTCCCTGTTTACAGATGCCAAAGAACTGGGTGTTGACCTGTTTTTGCTCGATGATGGTTGGTTTGCCAACAAATATCCGCGTAACGGCGACAATGCCGGTTTGGGCGACTGGCAGGAAAACAAAAAGAAACTGCCGAACGGAATTGGTTACCTGGTAGAAGAAGCCACAAAAGAGGGCGTGAAATTCGGTATCTGGATTGAGCCGGAAATGGTAAACCCAAAAAGTGAGTTGTACGAGAATCATATCGATTGGGTGATTCGTCAGCCGGAGCGCCCGGAGAAATATTTCCGTAACCAGCTGGTACTGGACTTATCGAATCCCGAGGTGCAGGACTTTGTTTTTGGCGTGGTGGATAAGCTGCTGACTGAAAATCCGGATTTGGCCTTTATTAAGTGGGATTGTAATTCGGTAATTTACAATGCGCATTCAGCATGGCTCGAAAAAGAAGGTATTCCGCAAACACATATTTACATCGAATACGCCAAAGGCCTGTACAAGGTGATGGAACGCGTACGCGAGAAATTTCCGAAGGTACCTATTATGTTGTGCTCGGGTGGTGGTGGCCGCGGCGATTACGAGCTGTTTAAATACTTCACTGAGTTTTGGCCCAGCGACGATACCGATCCGCTGGAGCGCGTGTTTATGCAGTGGAATTATTCGTATTTCTTCCCGTCGATTGTTACCGATTGTCACGTAACCGACTGGAGTGGTCTTCCGCTAAAATACCGCGTTGATGTGGCCAGCATGGGAAAACTGGGTTTTGATATTGTTGCTCATGAGTTAAGCGAAAACGACCTGACATTTGCCAAACAGGCGGTGCAGAATTACAACTCGTTTAAAGATGTGGTTTGGCATGGCGACCTGTATCGTTTGGTCAATCCATACGAAAACGATTTTGCTGCGCTGATGTACGTGAACGAGGAAAAGAGCAAAGCAGTGGTGTTTAATTACTTGTCTAATTTCAGGTATATGCAAACAGCCTCTATTCTTCCGGTGAAATTTGCCGGCCTCGATCCGGCAAAAAAATACACCATAAAAGAATTGAATGTTTACCCGGGACGACGCTCGTGGATCGATGCTGAGAAAGTATATTCAGGCGATTTCCTGATGAAAGTGGGAATTAATCCACATATCAGCCTGAACAATACCAGTGTGGTGCTCAAGGTTAACGGGGTGGAATAACAAGGCAAAAGGCAAAAGTTGAGAGCAGCTTGGCTGGTCGAATTGAAAATCGGCCACAGCCAAATCCCGACCGAAGCGTCGGGAGTAAACAACAAAAGGCAAAGAGTCCTTTAGGGACGCAATATCAATAGCCCGGTGCGAAAGTGCCGGGTTTGTTGTTTGTTAAGCCTTTTTTTGCAACATGGTTTTTCATACATTTGGGAATGAAATCAATTAGAATGAGAAATATCCTGGTAGTTGCAGTAATGGCACTTGTTGCATTTGCCTGTAAAAACGAGTCAAGGAAACTGCCGGTAACAACGGTAGATTGGGAAGCACGAAATGCCGCTGCAAATCTTCCCGATTCGTTGGAAACAGGAAGCACCTATCTGTCGGTTTATTCGCAAATCTACTCCGGCTCGCAGGAACGATTGGTTGATTTAACGGCAACCATAAGCATGCGAAATCCGAACACAAAAGATACGCTGTTCATCCATTCCATCGACTACTACAATACCCACGGAGAACGTATCCGGTCGTATATACAGGAGCCGATATTTATTTTGCCAATGGAAACTGTTGAGATTATTATCGAACACCGCGATAACGAAGGCGGAACCGGTGCCAATATTATTTTCGATTGGGGGAAAACGCCTGCTGCCGCAGATCCGATTTACGAAGCGGTAATGATCTCAACGTACGGACAGATCGGACTTTCGTTTCTTACGCATGGTATTCGGGTAGATTAACGGGGATTGGTTTATTCTTTGCACCGTGGCTTTAGCCATTAAAACTAAATTAAAGGCTAAAGCCTGTTTTCAAATCTTAATCCGAAATCACTGCCCTAAAGCCTGCCTGCCGGAAGGTAGGGACGGTGCAAAAAAGTACATCCAAACCGGATCGGTTCCCTGTCTCCAAGGCAACTGTTTGTTTACCCACGATAGTAATCCCCTGCAAAATGCATTTTGCACCACCAACTATGTGCTGTTTACAAGAAAAAATACGTTTTAAACCTACTTCTGTTAGCTGGGGGCGCGAAAAAACGTGTTTGAAACCGACTTCAGTCACCTGAGGGCGCAATAAAACGCGTTTGAAAGCTTCCCCAGCAGCTGAGGACGAAAAAAAACGCGTTTGAAACCAATATTCACTGCGTCGGGAAGGGAAAAAACGCGTTTGAAACCGGTAGCATCGTCGTCGGCATCAAAAAAAACGCGTTTGAAACCAACTTTCCTTACGTCAGGAAGGTTTAAAATCAGCTAGTTACGTATTTTTAAGAATGCGGAAGTTTCGAAAATCCGCGTGGAGCGGGAGTTTGGGGTTAAAACCCCCGGTTTTGCTTGCTGCTTAACCCCAGTCTTAAGCCCGGGGTTAGTGAACTCCCGCCGGTAAATGGGCTTTAGCCCTAACTCCTGTATTCCCATTCTTTCGTCAACCCCATATTGTATTTGTTAAACAGAATTGTAACTTTAAACAAAAAAGAATCAAGCCTTTGAATACTTATCCTGAAATTATAAGATTTACGCAAAAAGTTGGGTTACTCCCCAGCTTGGGAGTATAATCTAACCCGATAATAGCTAAACATTCTAATAAGTTGGGTTTCAAGTACGCTATAGCCAATTAGAAAACGGTGCATTTTAATCAATAAATAAAAAGACTGAAAAATAATGTATAATTATATAGTTTATCTCTTATCAGCTGTTATCGTTATTGTTCCATTCCTATTTAGGAAGCAAAGGAAAAAGACAAGAAAGAATATAATTAAAATAACGACCATTGTATCGGCAATATTCATTCTTGCTTTTTCAATATTAAATACAATAGAAACGAATGGAGATAATAAAACATCTAAAAGAAAGATTGACTCACTTATTGTAACAAACGAGAGCCTTAATGATAAGATTGATACTTTAAACTTTAAGCTAACGCCTTTTATCGAGATTGCGAAAGGACAATTCCCCGAATTGAATCCTGACAGTGCATTAAGTGCACTAGAGAATGAAATAAAAAATATAGACAGAAAAATAACTGGAGAAATAAATGATATAAAAACATTTGATGCTTCAATTGAAGTCTACTTTACATGCCAATCTCAATTGAAACCAGATGAAGTTACGATAAGTACCTCAAACAATGGCTTAACACATCTAAACTTAATTGATGAAAAAGATTTTGTAAGCTATCTAAACTCTAATGACTATTCAATAATAATGTCAAACGATTCAGTCGCATTATTCAATACTTCAGTAAAGGCGGTTAGTGGCTCTCCTATTTTCGATTTAGGAATTGATAGATTACATCAAATAAAGTTTATGCAAATAAACATACCATTTACTTCTTTTACTAACGAAGAAATAAAGTTTAAATACGTTATCATCAAAAAAATTATTGTTAATTTTTTTGTAAACGGTTCAATACTAAAGACGATTGAAGAATCACCGGAAAATTCATACAATGTTTCACTTAATAAACAAAAAGATGGAGATTTCTGGGGAACAATTACTTATACATATCCTTTTGGATTTAAAAAATAAAGACTGGCTATAACAGATTGCATGTGCACCCGCTCTCGCCGATTTGCAGTCGGAGTGTTATCCGCTAAGACGATCTTTAACTTTTCCTTACCGTCTCTTCCGTCTAAATCCCGGGTTTTGATTACCCCGCTTTTTGTTACGGTTGGCAAAAAACTCTTGTCGTTTCCGTCGTTTTTCTGCTTCAAACTCTTTCTTTTCGCTGGCGTTCATCGGCCTGTCGGTCTGCGGAAAAGGATTGTTATCGGCAAGCGGAATCCGTAGTTTTATCAACTTCTCAATGCTTTTTACATACGCATTTTCTTCCGGTTCGCACAACGATATCGCCACACCTTCTTCGCCGGCCCGGCCACAACGGCCAATACGGTGTACATAGGTTTCGGGCTCGTTGGGTATGTCGTGGTTAATCACATAGCGCAGTTTGTCAATATCAATTCCCCTTGCCGCAATATCGGTGGCTACCAATACGCGAATCTCTCCTTTTTTAAACCGCAATAAGGCCTTTTGGCGTTGATTCTGGCTCTTTTCTCCATGAATGGCCGCACTCTCTATTTTTTTATTCCGCAGGTTGCGTACAATACGGTCGGCGCCATGTTTGGTTCTCGAAAACAGCAGTACTTGCTCTAGTTCTTCATTTTTAAGAATATGCAACAGCAAGTTCTTTTTATCGCTTTTGTTGGTGAAATAGATTTGCTGTTGTATGGTTTCGGCAGTTGAAGAAACCGGGTTCACCGCCACCTTTTTCGGGTTAACCAATATTTGTTGCGAGAGCTTCAATATTTTCGTTGGCATAGTAGCCGAAAAGAACAACGATTGCCGCTGTCTGGGTAGTATCTGTAGCAGTTTTTTTATGTCGTGAATAAAACCCATGTCGAGCATGCGGTCGGCCTCGTCTAATACAAAGTACTTCACATCGCGCAGCGAAATATGGTTCTGACTAATTAAATCGAGCAGGCGGCCGGGTGTGGCAACCAGTATGTCAACGCCTTTTTGCAGTTGTCGTACCTGCGGGTTTTGCGGCACCCCACCAAAAATGACCGTGTTTTGCAGGTTACTGTATTTACCATACGCATTAAAACTTTCGCCAATTTGTATGGCCAGCTCGCGGGTAGGAGTAACCACCAACGATTTAATTCGTCGTTTACCCTTTTCGTGTTGGGTATTGTTTATTAAATGCTGAATAATAGGAATGGCAAAAGCGGCCGTTTTACCGGTGCCGGTTTGGGCACTTCCCAAAACATCGTTTTTTTCTAATACCAGTGGAATAGCCTGCGCTTGAATGGAGGTTGGTTCCGAGTAGTTTTCATCCTTTAATGCCTTTAGTATGGCAGGATGCAATTTTAAATCTTCAAATTTCATTATCGTTTTCTATGGTAAACAAGGGCTCACAAAATAATAACCGTGGATAAAGAGCACATTGCTACCAAAACGCTTCCCCTCTGTTTTTGTTCTAAACCGCGGCAAAGATACTACAATTAATGACTCGGCATCATTGGTTTAATTTAACGGTCTTCGAGAGTGCTCTAAAGCCACAATCATTCGGTAAAAAGAAGTCGCATTACTGTTGTCCTTTTTTCTGAAAGACCAATGAAAATTAATTGCAAAATCTGCTTCAACATTTATAGACTCACCCTGATTGTGCCTTCGACACAATCGTCCCTCTCTACGGGTAGCTACCCTTTATACACAAATATTCGTTCTTTGATTTATTGTTGGGCTAACATAAAATTGTTGATAAAAACACAACTAACAGTCTGATTAACAACAGCATAATATTGGCATTCTGGTTGGTTTTTCGTATCTTAAAGCTGTGATAGTCAAGGAGTTTAAGGGTTTTTTTAGCGGTTTTTTACCTGATGTCCGAATAGAAAAACGTGCAGAAAAAATTATGGGAGATATGCTTAACTTCGGCAAAGCAGTAGTAAACAAATTTAGTAGAACAAATACAGAAAAAATTGGGGCATATCGTATGTTTGGGAATAATAGTTTCAGCCATATCGAACTAACGGAAAGTGTAATTTCCAGTTGCAAGGCCAAGCAAGGCGGTGCACACCTTCTTTGCATACAGGACACAACAGAGTTTAATTTTACCAACCATCTGCAACGGATTGGGAAAAAAGACAAAGATATCGGCCCGGTAACAAAGAACGACAACGCGGGCTTCTTTTGCCATCCCATGTTGGTGGTAAACGAAGGAGACAAAATGCCTATTGGCCTGTCAAGCATAGAATTGTGGAACCGTAACTGGGACAAACAGGATAAATTTGAGCGAAGTTACTGGAAACAGGATATCGCAGAAAAGGAATCGTACCGTTGGGTTGAAAGTGCCCGAAAAACACAATCTGTTTTAGACAAAGCACCACTGTTGACCATCATTGGGGACAGGGAATCCGATATTTTTAGCGAGTTTGCCCTTGTGTCGGATGAACGAACCCATTTACTGGTGCGTTCAAGAATAGACAGGAAATTGGCAGAAGGGGACGGGAGACTTTATAAAAAGCTATCAGGGCAAGAACAAAAAGCTGTTTATGGTTTAGAGATAAAAGGGAATAAAAAGCGAAAAGCCCGTACAGCAAAGATGGCATTAAAATATGTAAAGGTTAAAATAAAAAGGCCTGAAAGGTTACGCGACAAGAACCTTCCTGAATATGTTGAATTATGGGCTATTGAAGCCCGGGAACAACCGGGAACAATTCCCGGGGGAGAACCCCCGATAGTTTGGAGGTTATTGACTACACACCCAATAACCGGGGCAAGCCAGGCAATGAAATGCCTTGAATGGTACGGCAACAGGTGGTTTATTGAAGAACTTTTCAGGATAATGAAAAGCAAGGGCTTTGAACTTGAAGCCTCGCAACTTGAAACTGGTGCAGCATTGAAAAAACAGGTTGTCATGGCACTCCAGGTGGCATTAACGATAATGGTACTTAAGTTATCGCTCAACAATAAAGAAGCAATAAAAGCTGAACTGGTCTTTAGCCAACAACAAATAAAGTTTATAGGGTTATTATTAAAAAATGAGATAGAAGGGAAAACGAAGAAACAACAAAACCCATATCCCTGCCAAAGCTTGGCATGGTGTGCCTGGGCAATAGCACGGCTTAGTGGCTGGAGCGGTTATAAATCCCATGGCCCACCAGGGTACATATCGGTTAAGAACGGACTTGATGTCTTTTACAACAAATATGAAGGCTACCTTGTAGCAATGAAGTTCTTAAAAGATGTGTATAAAGGGTAGCTACGGGTAGAGAGGGATTGAGGGAGAGTTAATCGAATTTAGTTTTACTTTCATTCCTGTTGGTGTTTTAAGTGGAAATATCGAAGGGAATAAATATCATTGTACTGAACTTTAAAAACGAAAAGCTGTTAACTTTGGAAAAAGAAAATCAGAACATATGCTAATAGTAATATCGCCGGCAAAATCGCTGGATTATAAAACGCCACCGGTAACCACTACGTACACCATGCCCGACATGCTCGACGAGTCGGAGAAACTACTTCCGAAACTACGGAAAATGAAACCGAAACAACTTTCGGAGTTAATGGGGATTTCGGCTAACCTGGGGCAATTGAATTACGATCGTTTTCAAACGTGGCACCAGCCGTTTACACCCGAAAATGCCAAGCAGGCAGTGCTGGCTTTTAGTGGCGATGTTTTCCAGGGGTTGGACGTACCAACGATGAGCGAAGAACAGTTGCTGAAGTTACAATCGAAGTTGCGGATTCTATCCGGCCTTTATGGTGTTTTGCGTCCACTTGATTTGATGCAACCTTACCGCCTTGAAATGGGAACAAAAATAAAAATACAACGTTTGGCTGATCTATATGCGTTTTGGAAAAACAAGATTACGCCAAAAGTGCAGGAAGCTATCGATGAGTCGGGAAGTAAGGTTTTGATCAACCTGGCATCGAATGAATACTACAAAAGTATCGATACCAAAAAACTGGATGCCGAGATTATAACGCCGCAGTTTAAAGACATGAAAAACGGACAGTACAAGATGATCTCGTTCTTTGCCAAAAAAGCACGCGGACTAATGACTCGTTTTATTGTTGAGAACGACATCGATAAGGTGGGCGATCTGCAGGCTTTTGATGCTGAAGGTTATGTATTTAATCCGCGTTTATCGAAGGTTGGTAATCCGGTTTTTACGCGGGGGTAAACGACTATTGTCATTTCGACGAAGGATGAGGAGAAATCTGTTACTTCTTAACTTCATTGATATAGATTTCTTGCTGCGTTCGAAATGACAACAAGCAAAAAATTGAAAAAGAAAGGATGCCATCTTTATTTGTTTTATACATAGAAAGATGGTATCCTTTAAGACCTGAGACCATGAGACTGTGAGCAATTGCTAAACTGATAATCTGTTGATGCTGGACTCCGGATACTGGATACAGGATACTGCGACTGAGAACTTGTAACCTGCAACAGGGGGCTCTTCCTTAGCGTCGGGGCTCGTCGAAATGACCACAAACAAAAATGCCACCTCTGTTTAAACAAAGATGGCATTTTCTATTAATCGTTAATCCTTTATCCTTAGTCGTTTAGAACGGCAAATCTCCGGCCGAATCTTCCGATGGTTCGGGTGGAATATCGTCCATGCCAAACTCCGGAGGAGGCTCAGGTAAATTCCCGTCGGCACTTACTTTATCAATCTTCCAGGCATTAATGTTGTGAAACCAGCGTCCGTTATATTCGCGCGATTCCAGGTTAAAAGATACATCAACTTCCTCTCCGGCAGACATTCCTTTAATTAAATCAACTTTGTCGCCAAATAAAGTAAAACAAACCTTACGTGGATATTGCTCGTCAGTTTCAATTACAAATTCTTGTTTGCTCCATTCTTTTCCTGCCCGGCTCACACCCGATTCAGGTTTTAAAATCTGCTCAATTTTTCCTTTTACGCTTAATGCCATTTCCTAATTTTTAATTTCAGGAACGAAGATAAAAAAAGAAACCCTTTGCCTAAAATCAGACAAAGGGTTTTTTTCAACAAGTTTTTGTCATTTCGAACGAAGAGGGAATTGAAAATCAGCGGAGCTAAATCTGTTACAGCAATGCTCTGTTGTTTGAGATTCCTCAGTTGTTCCTCTTTCGGAATGACAACTTATTATTCTTTTACAATCTCCAGTAGTTCAACTTCGAAAATTAAAGCTGCATTAGGACCAATATCGGCACCGGCACCACGTGGACCGTAGGCCAGGTCAGAAGGAATGAAAACTTTCCATTTTGATCCAACAGGCATTAATTGTAATGCTTCAGTCCAACCCGGAATTACCTGGTTAACACCAAAAACTGCAGGTTCGCCACGGTCAACAGAGCTGTCGAAAACAGTACCGTCGATTAAAGTTCCGTGGTAATGTACACGTACTTTGTCGGTTGCACTTGGTTTTTCGCCTGTACCTTCAGTAAGTACTTCGTATTGTAAATTGCTATCAGTGGTTATTACACCTTCACGTTTTCCATTCTCTTCCAAAAATTTGTTACCTTCTTCAAGGTTTGCCTGAGCTTCGCGATCTGCGGCTTGGCGGAAAAAGTTTTGTACAATTGCGTTTGCATCTTCTTCAGCAATTTCTAATTCTTCGCCTAACGATGCTAAACGGAAAGCAGCAGCCATTGCTTCGATGTTCATTTCAGAACTTCCGGGAGCTGTTTCCAATTGTTGTTTGTTGTTAGCACCAACTAAAACACCAATTGCATAACTAACTGAGTCGGCACTGGTTTCCAGTTTTACAGCTGCCGGACCACCTTGCTGGCACGATGTAGCAGCAACAATCAATGCTACTACAAAAACATAAATAATACTATTCTTCATTTGTTAATCTTTTTTGGCCGGTACCCGACCGTATTTTTTATTATTCTACAATTTCTAATAATTCTACCTCGAAAATCAGGGTAGCGTTTGGTCCGATAACTCCGCCTGCTCCGTTTGGTCCGTAGGCCAGGTTTGCAGGAATATATAATTTCCATTTTGAGCCAACCGACATCAATTGTAATGCTTCAACCCAACCCGGAATTACACCGTTTACAGGGAATGTAGCAGGTTGGTTGCGCTCTACCGAACTATCGAAAACAGTACCGTCGATCAATGTTCCGTGGTAATGACATTTTACCTGGTTGCTGGCTGTTGGAATCTCTCCTTCGCCTTCGTTTATTACTTCGTATTGTAATCCGCTGGGCAATTCAATTACTTCTTCTTTTTGTCCGTTTTCTGCTAAAAAGGATGTACCTTCTTCCAGATTTTTGCTACCGTCGGCAGCTTGCGACTCGGCCATAAACGACTCGAGAATTTGGTTGGCTTCTTCAGGTTTCATTCTTGGTGGAACACCTGAAAATACATCCTGCAAAGCTGTAATGAAAGCGGTTGGATGAACGGTTTTAACTCCTGACTGGATGAGATTTGCAGAGATACTCATTCCCAGGGCATAACTAAATTTTTGTAAATCGTCTTTTAATTCGAAATCTGCCATTTTATTTTTTTCTGAATTCAAGAGGGCGAAGATAAATTAAATTTTTGGTAATAAGCTGTTTGAAGGTTTATAATATGGTAAAGATTGTAAATTCAAAAAAAATATTCTTTATTGGTAATTATTAGGTGCGTAACTTTACAAATGAATTGATACCGTAATTAAAGCCAAAATAAGTCTGATGCGATCGACCACATTATTTTTCGAAAATATGAGAGTTGCTTTCTCTTCTGTGAAGAGCAATTTGTTGCGCACAACGTTAACCGTTATGATTATTGCGGTGGGAATAACTGCGTTGGTTGGCATTTTAACGGCAATCGATTCGATTAAAAACTCGATTACAAAAGAATTTGCCGTAATGGGCGCCAATACTTTTTCAATTTCGAGTGGAGGTTTGCGTACCCAGGGAAATATTCGCTATCGTACAAAAAACTATTCGTACATTTCGTATTACCAGGCAAAGGAATTTAAAGAGCTTTTCGATTTTCCGGCAACAACTTCAATTTCAGTTTCGTCAACCGGAGCAGCTACGTTAAAATACCAGTCGGAAAAAACCAACCCGAATATTGCGGTACGTGGTATCGACGAGAATTACTTATCGACAGCAGGATACGATATTGGCACTGGCCGAAGTTTTAGCAATCACGATATTGAAGTGGGCAGGAGTGTTGTGCTTTTAGGAAGTGATTTAGCGAAACGTTTGTTTAAGGACGGTGAGAATCCGTTGCAAAAAGTCGTAAGTATTGGCAGTGGAAAATATAAAGTTGTTGGTGTTTTAAAATCAAAAGGTAGCAGTTTTGGAATGAACAGCGATATGGTTTGTTTTATTCCATTTACAAATTCGAGGGCTTATTTCTCACGTCCGAATATGAATTTTGATGTGCAGGTAAAAGTCGATCGGCCGGAATTTATGGATGCTGCAGTTGGTCAGGCCGAAGCTACGTTCAGGGTTGTTCGTAATTTAGATCCGCTCGACGATTCTGATTTTAGCATTGAAAAAAGTGATAATCTGGCCAATATGCTTTTGGAAAATATAAAGAATATTACACTGGTTGCAACAATAATTGGATTGATTACTTTGTTTGGCGCCGCTATCGGTTTAATGAATATTATGCTGGTAACGGTTACCGAACGTACCCGCGAAATTGGGGTGCGGAAAGCTATTGGTGCCAAAAGCTCTACTGTTAAGCAACAGTTTCTGTTAGAGGCAGTTTTGGTTGGACAGATGGGCGGTTTTGTTGGAATAATACTTGGCATACTTGCCGGAAACGGTGTAGCCCGCTTGATCAATTCACCTTTCTTTATTCCATGGACATGGATTATTTTAGGTGTTGTATTGTGTTTTATTGTGGGAATAATTTCGGGTTACTACCCGGCACAAAAGGCTTCAAAACTCGATCCGATAGAATCGTTACGTTACGAGTAAAAAAGGTAAAAGTAAAAAGTGTAAAGGCAAAAGAGCCATGTTTATTTAGCGTTTTGGAATGAATTGCTGAAGGAAGATAATTATTCGCTCCTATCAGATGATTGTTATCTTATGGGGTATAAACTTGTAACGAGTAGTCTGCATTAATGCATCAGAAAAGATTTCAGTATGATGATTAACGATTTTTGATTTAAGAAGGAGTCGGCAAGAAGCAGTTAAAAGTGTTTAGTCGCAGTTCTCATTCGCAGTATCCGGAATCCAGTATCCAGCATCAACAATTTACCAATTTTACAGTTTAACAATTGCTCACAATCTCACCGCCTCTGTGCTCACCGTCTCAATGTCCGATGACCATTGCATGGTAACCAATGACAATTCTTCAGTAAATAAAAAAGGGACACCTTTCGGCATCCCTTTCCATACAGTATATAATTGTAAAATTATTTTACTGATTCCATGTACTCGATCAATTCGCAAACTTTTGCTGAGTAACCCATTTCGTTATCGTACCATGATACAACTTTTACGAATTTGTCAGTTAAAGCAATACCTGCTTTTGCATCGAAAACAGAAGTTTGAGTTTCACCAACAAAGTCGTTAGAAACAACTTGATCTTCAGTGTAACCTAAAATTCCTTTCAATTCACCTTCTGAAGCTGCTTTCATTGCTGCACAAATTTCATCGTACGAAGCACCTTTGGCTAAGTTTACAGTAAGGTCAACAACTGATACGTCAGGAGTTGGAACACGGAATGCCATACCTGTAAGTTTTCCGTTCAATTCAGGAATTACTTTACCTACAGCTTTAGCAGCACCGGTTGATGAAGGAATAATGTTTTGACCTGCACCACGACCACCGCGCCAGTCTTTCATAGAAGGACCGTCAACAGTTTTCTGAGTAGCAGTAGTAGCGTGAACTGTAGTCATCAGACCTTCAGTAATACCATAGTTGTCGTTCAATACTTTAGCGATAGGAGCCAAGCAGTTAGTAGTACAAGATGCGTTAGAAACAAAAGTCATATCGTTAGAGTATGATTTGTTGTTAACACCCATAACGAACATTGGAGTATCGTCTTTTGATGGAGCCGACATTACAACTTTTTTAGCACCTGCGTCGATGTGTCCCTGAGCTTTTTCTTTAGTTAAGAAAAGACCAGTTGATTCAACAACATACTCAGCACCAACAGCACCCCAGTTAATGTCAGCAGGATTACGCTCAGCAGTAACGCGAACAACGTTTCCGTTAACAACCAATGCACCATCTTTAACTTCTACAGTACCGTCGAAACGACCATGAGTTGAATCATATTTCAACATGTAAGCCATATAGTCAACGTCGATAAGGTCGTTGATAGCAACTACTTGTACAGTTCCTTTTGCAACTGCCTGACGGAAAACAAAACGTCCGATTCTACCGAATCCGTTAATACCTATTTTAATCATAGTTGAGAAAGTTTAAATTTATTTAAAAGAAAATTATTGTAATTATTTCGCTTTCAGGTTTTAACCACCTGTTTTTTTTAAGCCCCACAAAGTAAGTACAAATTATTTATTGAGTCAAGTGCTGTTTTTTTTTTCGTCCGAACCTTAATATTTACTTAAAGTGTTTTGAATGGAATAAGTCGCGTTTTCCGCCCGATTTCCACAGGGAGAGTGTAGATATCAAATTTTCGCGGGCTTAAAAATTGAATAAAAACCAAATTATCAATATAGTAAACCATAAATTAGATGTTTGAAAAATATGATAAAGAGTAAGGTCTTGGGGAAATTCTTGGTGTTTTCATGTTAAAACAGATTTCCGTTACTTTCATTCGTTTATAATTGTCTATTTTTTATGGTGACTCATGGAACTCGCATAATCATACTCCTCCCGGTTATCCGGGACAAGTTGTGTATAAAAAAGCTTTTTATATGCTCGTTTCATCTTATAAAAAATCATAGCAAGAAAAGAGAAGGTTTTTCTGAGATACAATAAATACAACTGGGAATATGAAGTTTAAGAATTAGGTGGTGCTGTAATACCGGTTTGTTGAGATTGTTGATAACTGTATGCAGGACATTTACAAGTTTTGCAAGAGCTAATAAATAGTATCAGGATGAACAATAGTAAGCCGGCAAAGAATTGTCTGCCTAACTCCTTCTTTTTAAAAGAAAAATTTGTTTTGATAAAGGAGTAATGTCTTGAAATGGAACGAGTTCTATGATATTTTTGGTTGATTTTCTTCATTATTAAACAAGTATAACTACTAACAACCGAAAAAATAAGCTTTTTATTGTACGAATTAAAAAAAATAAACTTAAAATTGTAGGTAAATGCAGAATTTTGGATGGTATTTAAACAAAAAATAGAATGATATTAACTATTAAGCCTGAGATTTGACTTGGTCGTGTTGAAAATATAGTGCCGGAGTGTGTCCTTTTTGCAAGCTAGATTTTGTACATTGACACAAAATTAGATAAATGCCTGGAGTATGCTGTACACAGAGGCAAATCTACAGTATCGAATGATTATATAAATAGATATTTTATAATCTGCCAATCACTTAAGTTGAATTTAAAAGAAGTTCTATGAGAAAAATGTTTACTAGGATTTTTAGTTTGGTGTTACTTTTCTGTATGATGGGCTTTGCTATGGAGCTAAAGGCTCAGTGTGGAGTGACTATTACTGATGCCGCAGCCGCAGTAACAGACATCGTTTGTGGAGGAGAAAGCACCGGAGAAATTACAGTATTCTCTGCTGAAGGAGGTACTGGTGAATATACTTATACTTTACAAGTTTGGGAAGAAGGAGCTTGGGTAGATGTTACTCCTTATGTTGGTGTAGCTGATACGGTATATTCTGGTCTTCCATATGGAACTTATAAAGTAATAGTTGCTGATTCAGAAGGCTGTAATGCAGAAACAGCAAACATTGAGGTAGCTGGTGCGGCACCGGGTGACGCGGTGGTTATCAGCAATCATAATTTTGAGGATATGTCGTGTAATGGGGCAAGCGATGGCCTGATTGAAATTTGGGCTGCAGGAGGAAGCGGAGCATATCAATTCAAAATTAATAATAATAACTGGAGAGACTTCCCTGAAGGTTCCAGTTATAAAGATATCGTTGTTACCGAGCCAGGAGAATATGAGATTCAGGTTCGTGATGCATTAGCTCCGGATTGTACAACAGAGAGTGTAACATTCATCATTAGTGAGCCTGCACCTGTTGCCGTATCAACAACAGTTGATAATGTGAATAGTGTATGTAACCCGGATGGAGCTTTCACAGTAACGATTTCAGGAGGACATTTAGATGCCGGATATCCTATCGATTATAACGTATACGTAAACGACGAATTATGGAGTTCTGCTATAAGCGGGTCTTCTGTTACCTATTCTGATTTACCCGCCGGTACTTATAACGTAAAAGTTATTGAAAACTGGGGAGTAGACAAATCCTGTGAAGGATTCGCAACAGTGGTAATAACTGATCCGGGTGCAATTACAGGTATAGCTACAGTTACCAAAAACGTATTGTGTAACGGTGGCGTCAATGGTGAAATCATGATAAGCGAAGTTGCCGGAGGTACCGGTCCTTACCATCTGTATTTAACAGGTCCTGTTACTACAGACATGGCATACGATGCAGCTGGAGTAAACACTTTTACAGGTCTGTTAGCCGGTACTTACAGTATAAGAATTGAAGACGCAGTAGGTTGCGACTTTCCTATTAATAATGTGATAGTGGAAGAACCAACAGCATTAACCTTAAATACTACCCATATACAAGATATAGTATGTATCGAAGATGGTAAATTTTCGGTTCAGGTTTCAGGAGGTGCAGGTGATTATAAATATTATGCAGCGTTATCTGAATTACCCGATTATATTACCGTGCCGGATGCAGGTAGTTCGGAGTGGCAGTCAGATAGTATATTTACGGTTACTGAACCCGGAACATATATTGTTTGGGCAATGGATGTTAACGAATGTGTGATTGGAGGAGAAGAGGATGATCTTGGAAATCCGGTTGAGGCTTGGACAGTACAAATTGAAAAGCCTGAAATTGAAGTTCTTGTTGATGCGAGTGTTGCAGGTGCGCCGGCTTGTAACGGCGATTTAACCGGAAGTATCAGTGTAAACTCCGATGATGTAACCATTTATAAGGATGGAGTTGTTGTTGTTAATCCTGTATATACAGTGACAATTAACGACGTTGAAACAAATACACTTGAAAATTTGGGGGCCGGTACGTACTATATTGTAGTTACTAATGAAAATGGATGTTACGGACGTGATACTGTTACATTTACAGAGCCTGAGGTTTTAGATGCACTGCTTGACAAAGCCGAAGGTGAATTTACATGTCCGGGAGACAATATTGGTTATATCGAAACAACAGTTAGTGGTGGTACTGAAGGCTCTGGATTTATGTATCAGCTTTGGCAGAATACAGATATTAAAACAGATTATCAGGAATCAAACTCATTTTTGGTAGCAATTGATAATGATTACTTTGTTGTAGTGATGGATGGAAATGGATGTACTGATACTTCTAATGTAATCACTATTGATCCTGTACCTCCAATTGAATTTGAACTTACTGACGTTACTTGCTCTGATGATACACTGGCATCTGTATTGGTTGAAGTGGCTGTTGAAGAAGGTAGAATGTATCAGGTACTTTGGCAAAAACTTGAAACAGAAGCTGGTGAATATACCGATACTTCAGTATGGTTTGATGAATCAATAAAACTAGACCAGAGGTTTGTTTTTGATACCAATGATAATGATGTTCAATACCTATTTACTGTTATTGATGACAAAGGTTGTGTGGCAGAAGTTGATACCATGAAATTCGAACAGGTAACTGCACTTGAATTAACAGTTACAGTGGGCGAAGTTGATGGTTGTACAACAGGTGTTACTGTTGCTGCTGCAGGGGGTGTTGCTCCTTATTCTTTCACGGTTAACGGTGAAGTAGCAACCGAAACTGAATTAAGTTTAGGCGGAGGAATGCACGACATTATCGTAACGGATGCACATGGTTGCATGCAAGATACATTGATAGAATTAGCATATCCAATAAGCATGGATACTACAATAAGTGTTTATGTTGGCGATACAACACAGTTCGTGTACGGTACAATTGATACGATGCTAATAGCTGAAGTTGAAGGAGAAACAAGCCACAAGTTGTATAACGACATAGAGGCAGCATGTATCGAAGAAGTAGAAGTAATACTTGACGCCAGAGAAAGAACAATGCCGATTCTTGACTCTGTAACCCCGAATGGTGTTACGATTGAAACAAATCACGCAGACTTTACAATTGTATTTACTGATGATGTACCGATTACATTTAATAATTCAATAGAAGGTGGATACTTGATTGTAACAGAACTGGATTCGACCGAGGCTACATTAATGATTCCTATTACAGCTGATATGGTTAATGGTAATACAATTACCATTGATTACGACTATATGGAAGTTGGAGCATTAGCATTGAATACTACTTATACGGTAGCAGTTGATAGCGGTATTGTAATGGGAGACGGACTTGCCTGGGATGGTGTTACAGGAGATTGGACATTTACAACAGGCGCAGAATATCCATTAGGACCTGGCCCCGAGTTGGAAGCCGCTGACTTCAAGGTTTATCCAAACCCATTTAATGATTTTATTAGAATTGAGAATGCAACAGAACTTGACCGGGTAATTGTTTCTAATATCGCCGGTCAACGTGTTCTTGATATTGAATACCCAGATTCTGAAATCCGTACGGGTAATCTAAACACTGGTGTATATATAATTACATTGTCTGCTGATAACGAAATTGTAAAGTCAGTAAGATTAATTAAAAGATAATACCGAATTGATTAATTAAAATGGGGAAGCTTTTAGCTTCCCTTTTTTATTTTCAATACTTTTGTGTTCTTTAATTTTTTAAACAAGTAGGTTGTATGGAGTTATTAAATAAGCACGTATCCGTTAGGAAGTTTACTGATAAGGCAATTAGCCCAGAACTATTAAAAAGTATAATATATTCAGGAACAAGAGCCTCTACAACGGGTAATATGCAGTTATATAGTGTAATTGTAACAAAGGATGCTGAAAGGAAAGAAAAACTACTTCCATTACATTTTAATCAGCCTGTTGCTAAAAATGCTCCGGTACTATTAACTTTTGTAGCCGATTTTAATCGTTTTTCGAAGTGGTGCCTGAATAATGATGCTCAACCGGGGTACAACAATCTGATCTCTTTTACCAATGCGGTTATCGATACTTCGCTTGCCGCGCAAAATGTTTGTATCGCAGCTGAGAATAATGGATTGGGAATTTGCTACCTGGGAACAACTGCTTACAATGCAAAAGAACATATTGAGGTACTTGGATTACCAAAACTAACATTTCCCGTAACTACCGTAGCGATCGGTTATCCTGAAGAAATTCCCGAATTAACGGATAGGATCCCTGTAGAAGGTATTATTCACGACGAAGTATATTGGGACTATGATCAAGATAGAATCAAAGAATTATATGCTTTTAAAGAGAATTTGGAGTCATCTAAATCTTTTGTAGCTGAAAATGGTAAACAGACATTAGCGCAGGTTTTCACTGACATTAGATACAAAAAGAGCGATAATGAATTCTTTTCCGCAAAGATGTTGGAAACAATAAAAGCACAGGGATTTTTGGCTGATTAGTCGGCTGTAAACTTATTTATATAGGCAAAAAAGTCCTGGCGGTAACTGTTGCCAATAGGAAGCTTCTCGCTGTTAATAGAAATCATGTTCCCTTCCAGAGAATCAATCTTGTCTACTGAAACAATAAATGATTTATGTGTACGATAAAAGTTGTCTTGTGGCAGAAGCGCATGAATCTTTTTCATCGATAGATTCGTTACAAATTTATCATCAACTACATGTATTTTTATGTAGTCTCCTAATCCTTCTATATAAAGAATATCGGTAAATTTTATCTTGACCGACTTTTTGTTCGATTTAATAAACAGAAAGTCAGTAGCCTTTTCACTTTCTGATGTACTTTCGGCTTTGTTCTTAAGCCAATACATCTCTTCGGCCTTTACAAAAGCTTTAAAAAAACGCTCAAAAGAAAAGGGCTTCTTTAAATAGTCTAAGGCATTAAGTTCATAACCTTCAAGTGCGTATTCCGAATAGGCTGTTGTAAAGATTACCAATACATTTTTATTCAGGTTTTTCAGAAATGAAATGCCAGAAAGTTTTGGCATATTAATATCTAGGAACAGTAGATCCACCTCATTTTTAAGTAAAAACTCCTGGGCACAAATCGCGTCATTACATGCCCCGATAATATCGAGCGAAGGAATTTTTAGCGCATATTGTTTGATAACATTCTGGGCAAGGGGTTCATCGTCGATTATAAGAGCTTTAATTGCCATGGTCTTTAAGTTTAAGTCTTAAATGAACAGAATAAGTTGATTCTTTTTGTTTTACAACAAGCTGATAGTCGTTAGCGTGATATAAATGTTTAAGTCGTTGTTTTACATTTACAATTCCAATACCGGAATTTTTGGAGTCAAAATTCTCCGGCTCTGCAAAATTGTTTTCCAAATCAAAGTTTAGCCAATCTTCATTTATACTGAAGGAAATGTTTATGTAGTCATTTTCTATCCCGGGAAGGCCGTGTTTAAAGGCATTATCGATAAACGGCTCAAACAATAAGGGAGCAATGTACGAAGAGCTGGTAATTTGTGGCTTTTCGTAATTTATAATAGTATTCTCTGTTACTCTTATTCGTTGAAGGGCAATAAAGTTATCGACAAACTCTATCTCTTTTCGCAAACTAATAAAGTTATCCTTCGATTCGTAGATAATGTGCCGCATTAAGTCGGAAAGACGCAAAATAAGCTCCGGAACTTTTTCTGAATTGATAAGCGACAAGGAATAAATGTTATTGAGCGAATTAAAAAGAAAGTGTGGATTTAACTGTCCTTTTAAAGATTTTAACTCTGCTTCAAGTTTCCCCTTTTCGGTTTTGGCCAGTTTGTAGTTCAAATCCTGTAACGATAACCAATCTTTAAACAGCTTTAAAAATGTTGTTATTCCAATATAAAAAAGCGTTGCAAAGAAAAATGCGGAGTGGGTTTCGGTACTTAGCGATTGTAATTGCTCCGATACCTCGAGAAATTGCCGTAACGGATAAACAATTAGTAATTGAACAAATAAACTGCTGATTGAAATGAGAACAACCAACCAAAAAATGTAATAAATGTACTGTTTTCGGATAAGAAAGCGGGGGATGAGAATATTCAGGTTGAAATACACTCCTACGGCAAAACCGACGTTTATTACAATTGATTTTGCAATAGTTGTTATCGTAAATTCGCGGCTGTAAATGAAAAAGATAAAACACAAAAAAACAACGCTGGCAATCCAAAAAAGAATGTGCCCGATAATCTTGTTACGTTTATTTAATAAGTGTTTTCGCATTTAAATTCTATCGCGCTTTAAAAATATCTTTTTTAAATAATAAAGCACAGGGTTTTTGTATTTTAGATTTTTCCACGGTCTGCTGGAATGGGGTAGATGCAAAACTCTTACACCTTTTGCCAGGTAGTTCGTAAAACCTATTTTTTTCGATTGACGGCTAATAAAAACATCAAACCAGTCTTTATCTTTTGCTAGTTCCTTAAAATCAAATTTTTCAAGAAAAGGAACTGTAATAAGCGTACAGCAAAAACTTAAACTATGCGATGTGTCAATAATATCGTTGTTTTTTGTTTTCTCGAAATTATACGGGAAGTTATAGTCGCCATTTTCGTCAACTGTAATTGCTCCAACTAAACCTGGCTTTTGCCCGGCATTCATTATGTCGAGTAAGGATTGGATGGTATCTTGCTTTACTACAACGTCCGATTCAATAATAATCAAAGGTACTCCTGCCTCAAGAGCAAGTTGTTGAGATTTCTGCAGAACGATTTTGTAATTTGGCGATGGTGTATCGGTAATATCTTCAAGATGGACTACCGAAAAACCAAGTTCTTTAGCCGCCGAATCAAGATACTGTTTCGTTTCGGGTTGACTAAAATCGTTAAATACATAATACGAAAAACTGCCACCGGCTTTCATTATCGCATTAATTGTGCGTATAGTCGTTTGCAACGAATCTTTAACCGGAGTAATTACAATAGCTTCTGACATTGTTTTTGAAATTGAGATGCAAAGTTAATTAAATTATTGTCCTTTACAGTAACAGAATAATGCTTTTGAAAATAGGAGCAGAGCGAAACCGGATATCCTTCGTCAGGTTATTTAAACTTATGTATCAAAAATTCTAAATCTGGTTTATACAAGCGGCACCAAGCGTTAAAAAATACTTTAAAATCTATGGTAGAATCGGCTACTTAATTACCTTTGCTTTAGGTTAACAAGAAAAGAAATGCTGTATGAGTAATGCTGTTCAGACTGAAAAAGAGTTCTCGATCGATATGATTCCTGAACCGGAGAACCTGGAGGAGATCGTGTTTTCCTTAATGGTTAATCCCAACTTATCAACCATTAACTATTTTAATGATTTTAGCGATCAGGGTATTTCTCCCGAATCAATTGGTGAAAGCGAAACTGATGAAATAGGTATTTTCGAGTTGGGAGGTAATGGTACTCGAATGACAATGAGTACACACGCTTTTCATCACCATTTAGAAAGCGATCCTCAGAAAGCAACAGAGATTTTAATCTCGCGAGCAACGCGCAAGATGTTGTGTTTTGGAGCTCAGCCTTTCGCTGTAAGTGCATTTTTGTATCACATCGACTTTGCCGATCCTAACGGCCAGTTTATTGCGTCAGGTGCTAAGAAGGGCCTGGAAAATGCTGCTGCAAAGTTTGGGCTTAAAATTTCTGATCGAAAAATTCGCTTTGATCATTTCTCTCAACACGGTCCGGTGCCACCTACAATTATCATTAGTATTATGGCACAAGTACCCGAAAGTGACAGTTTGATAACCCATAGCTTTAAAAATAAGGGGAACCACATATTTGTTATTGGCCGATCGCTTGATGATATAAACTCATCAGAATACCTTGAGTTTTACCACGGTATTTCGGAGTCGGCACTACCGGCATTTAATATCGAAGATGAAATTGCTGTTCAAAAAGCGATAAAAACCTTGCTCGATAAAAAATTGATAGAAAGTGCCAGCCCGGTTGGAAAAGGAGGACTTTTCTTTACCTTGTTGCGTGCTGCTATTCCAAATGAACTGGGATTTGATATAACGTCTGATGCCGAAACCAGAAACGATGCATTTCTGTTTGGCGAATCAATGGGACGTTTAATCGTTGGTGTACATCCGGATAAAGAGGATGAATTCGTTGATGCGATGTCGGAAATAAATGTGCCTTTCTTTACATTAGGGCATGTTACCAAAGGAGAGATCAGAATCGACGATCAGTCGTTAGGTTACATCGATAAAATGACTGTTGGATCTTAATGGCAGCCCTTCCTTATAAGCAATCAAAACAATCCAAGAAAGGTCAGGTGGAGGAGATGTTCGATAATATCTCTCCGAAATATGATTTACTGAACCATGTATTATCATTGAATATTGATAAAATATGGCGCAGAAAAACCATTAAAAAACTGAAACCTTATCAGCCCGCAACTATTCTTGATATTGCAACGGGTACCGGCGATTTTGCTATCGCTGCGTTAAAACTTGGCGATGTAAAAGTTACCGGTATCGACATTTCGGAAGGAATGTTGAATGTTGGACGAGAAAAGATAAAGGCAAAAAAACTTGACGACCAAATCAAGTTTCGAAAAGCTGACTCGGAAAACCTGCCGTTCGATGACGGCGCTTTTGATGCTGCTATTGTTGGTTTTGGTGTACGCAATTTCGAGAATCTGGAAAAAGGACTTTCCGACATTCAGCGTGTGTTAAAACCCGGCGGCGTATTTTTCGTTCTCGAATTCTCGAAACCGGTAAGTTTTCCGTTCAAGCAGATTTACATGTTTTATTTCATGCGCATTTTGCCGTTAATCGGAAGAATGGTGTCGAAAGATAGCCGAGCCTACACTTATTTGCCCGAATCGGTAAATGAATTCCCCGATGGTGACAGATTTTTAACTATTTTAGCCGATGTTGGTTTTGTTCAGAATGAATGTTATCGGCAGACTTTTGGAATCGCCTCAATTTACAAGGCACATAAACCCAACAATTAAAATCATAGCAAACAATAAATTATTCGTTTTTTTGTTTTTCATAAAAGCAACATTAAGAAGGTGAAGAAAGTTTTAATCTCAATCATATTCCTTATTGCAGGTTGTAGTGTTTTTGCCCAAAAGCAAAAAATTAACTACCTGACAACTTTTGATGATAAACTTTTTCATTTTGGTTTTACCCTCGGGATGAATACCCTCGATTTTAATGTGGTAAATTACAATCCTATTGGCGAAAATACTGATTTTATACCCTATCCGGATGATGGAATAATTTGGGATAGTAATATCCGTTCTGATGTGGCTACTTTAATTCCCGGTTTTACGGTTGGGATTGTTACAAGTATGAGGCTCTCAAAGGATTTTAACTTGCGTTTTCTGCCCGGCTTGTCGTTTGGCGAAAGGCAATTGACTTTTAATGTCCCGGTAAGGGATGTAAATGTTTATGAAGAGGATCTTTCTTATTACACCATTCGGTCTACTTTTCTCGATTTCCCGTTATTGTTGAAATACAAAGCGCGACGTATTAATAACGATCGGCCCTATGTTATTTTCGGTGGAGCTTATCGTCATGATATCTCGCGAACTGCACAGGAAGACTTAATAAAATTGAAGAACGGAGGTTTTTATGCCGAAGTTGGTGGTGGCTGGGACCACTATTTTGCGTTCTTCCGTTTCTCGGTTGAAGCCAAATTTAGTTTTGGATTGAACGACCAGTTGGGAGATCTTCCCGGCGGACAGCAACGTTTATATTACGCACAATCGATAAAAAATCTGAGATCGAAGATTTTCACTCTTTCATTTCACTTTGAATAAGCTCGTTTAAATTCGGAGCAAAGTATTGCTGTTGCAACCGAAACATTTAACGACTCGGCTTTAATCTCATGCTCCGAGAAATTAGGAATACTCAGTTTGTCGGTAATAAGTTTTTCAACGTCAGGTCTTATACCGTTTCCTTCGTTACCCATTACAAGTACGGCTTGCTTTGGCAGCTGCTTTTGGTAAATATTATCGCCATTCATAAATGCCCCAAACACGGGCGTTTCTGATTCTTGTGCTAATCCGGCGAGTCTCTCAAAATCACATTCATGCAGTTTTATGCGGCTGAAAGATCCCATGCTTGCCTGAATTACTTTCGGGTTGTACAGATCAACGGAGTCGGGCGAACAGAAAACATGCTGAATGCCGTACCAATCGCAAATGCGTATTATAGTTCCCATGTTTCCAGGGTCCTGAATTCCATCAAGATATATGGATAAACCTTCGGGCAGCGAATTTGGGAAATTAGGTTTTTCAGGAATCTCGCAAACGGCCAGGCTGTTTTGCGGATGTTGAAGCAGACTTACCTTTTTCAGTTCTTTCGCATCGGTTTCAATAATCCGTTCGGCATCATTTTGCGAAACCGGATAGCGGCTTAAGAATTGATCGGTAACGATTAAAAGTTTGATCTTCAGATCTGAATCCAAAGCTTCTTTTACCATTTTATAGCCTTCAATAAGAAAGCTGTTTTCTTTTGAACGGTATTTTTTTAAAGCCAGCGAATTAATAAGTTTTGTTGTACTTTTACCAATCATTTATTTTTGAACTGAATTCATATAATATTTGTGGTAAAGTTACTGTTTCTAAAAAAACACGTGGTTATTTTTGTTCAATAAAAGTTGTAGGATTTGGCAGAGAAGTATTACAGGCAAAAAATTGGAAGCTACAAGTGGATATTTGTTTTATCTGCAATGCTGCTTGCATCGTGTTCGCAAACTCGTTTTGTTCCGGAGCAAGAGTATTTGTTACAAAAGGTGGAACTTGAAATCGATAAACAGGAAGTGAGCAGAGAAGAAGCCAAATCTGTTTTAAAGCAAAAGGAAAATTATAAGATTCTGGGTTTCATAAAATTTTATTTGCTGCTGTACAATATGTCGTCGAAGAAAAAGACCGACGATTGGCTAAAACGAATTGGTGAGGCGCCGCAGCTGTACGATAAAGTTATGGCAGAGCATTCGGCCGAACAACTGGAAGCTTACATGGGGCAACGAGGCTATTACCGGGCTAAAATTAACCAGGATGTTCAGTTCAATGAAAAGAAGCGAAAAGCAAAACTTAAATTCTCGGTTGAATCAGGCGATCAGTATAAAATACGACGTGTAAATTACCACTTCGAAACCCCGGAGTTACAAAAGATATTTTTTAATGATTCGGCTAAATACCAAATGCGGTCTGGTACTGCCTTCGATATTAATGAGCTGGAAAAGCAGCAGAAAAGAATCGTTAGTTTATACCAAAACAACGGGTACTATTATTTCTCGAATAATCAGGTGCGTTATCTTGCTGATTCTACATTGTACGATAAACAGGTAATTCTCGATCTTTTTATTGGCGAAGCCCGTTCGAGCCAGGTTGATAGCACAAGGTTGTTAAAACCTTATTACCTGAATAATTTTTACTATTCAGTGATGCCTGGAAATACACCGGTTACATCGAACCGTAAACAAGAGTATAATTTCTCTGACACACTGTTTTGGGACAACTCCATACTTTATGCAAACGAGCAGATTTCGTATCCGCCGGGGCTTTTTATCCGAACAAACCAAATGCAAAGTGGCGACCTGTATAACATTGCGGAGGTTGAAAATACTTTTAATGCATTGAACCGATTGCGCCAGTTTCGGTTTGTAGATATTCAGTTCGAAGAAACTTATCCGGAGCAAGACACCAATTTGCTCGATTGTAATATTCGGCTGGCTCCTTTAAATAAACAATCAACTTCGTTTGATATTGAGGGGACTAATACATCGGGTAATTTAGGTGTGGCCGGAAATATTTATTACCAGCACCGAAACCTGTTTAAAGGAGCCGAGGTATTTCAAGTGAGGTTAAAAGGGGCAACTGAACGCCTGCACCGGTCGGTAGGAGACGGCACATCGGAAGCCTTTAACACGCGCGAATTTGGTGTTGAAACAAGGTTAATGGTTCCAAAACTTTTGGGGCCGGGTAAATACATAAAAAGTTTTGGGAAGTATTTGCCGAAAACCGTTTTTAACGCAGGGTATAACTACCAGCGCCGGCCCGAATACACACGAACTATAACCAACTTTAAGATTGGTTACGACTGGAAGACCTCTCAAAACTATCAACACCTTTGGAATTTTTTGGATATGAATGTGGTGCGTTTGTATGAATTCGATCCAAAGTTTATCAACGATATTAAGGACCTTTATATTAAAAGTAGTTTTACCGACCACCTCATATTTGCCATGAACTACTCGTTGATCTTCAATAACCAGCGGCTTTCGTCAAATAAAAATTATACTTATGCACGACTGAATGTGGAGTCGTCAGGAAACGTACTTTGGGCAATTTCAGAACTTGCCGGCCGGGATCTTACCGTTGAACAAGATTCCGTTACTCAGGAAATCTCTGAATATTATAAAGTATTTAATATTCGTTTTGCCCAATATCTTAAGGCCGACCTCGAATTGAGGAAAGCATTCCAGATTGACCGATATAACTATGTGGTTGGGCGCTTGTTTGGTGGAGTTGGATTACCTTATGGAAATTCACCTTTCTTGCCTTTTGAAAAACAATATTTTGCCGGTGGAGCAAATGGAATCAGGGCATGGCAAGTTCGTTCATTGGGGCCGGGTACTTACACACCAGATGATGAGAATGCTTATCCGAATCAATCGTCTGATATTAAACTGGAGGCCAACATCGAATACCGTTTTCGCTTGTTAGGTTCGCTTGAAGGTGCTCTGTTTGTTGACGCTGGTAATATTTGGGCAATAAACAGTAACGATAACCGAGAAGGCGCCGTTTTTAAGATAAATAAGTTTTACCGGCAGTTTGCTGTTGGTACAGGCACAGGTTTTCGCTTCGATTTATCGTATTTTATTATTCGTGCTGATATTGGTATGAAACTTCGCGATCCGGCTGCAGCTCAGGGACAAAGGTGGATTATCGGCAACAGGAGATATAAAGGAGACGACTTTACTTTTTCATTTGCTATTGGTTATCCGTTTTAAATTTCTCACATCAAGCCGGGAGAAACACTTCATCTCTGTAGTTCAATATCGTTTTCCCATACGTTGGCTGCAAGCATAACAGGTTCTTTTTTCAAGAAAACCTGACAAAAATGAAGGAAAAGTGGATAAATAACACAAAATAGTCATCCTGCATTGCAAAAATCTCGTCCTGCATGCGTAGGACGAGGTTTTATCGGCGTAGGAAACACTTTTTCCGGTGTAGGAAGGTAATTTTTGTTTGTAGGAGCGTGTTTCCCGGGTGTAGGACGGCTATTTTTTGTGGAAGGAAGACGGTTTGGGAACCAAATTTTAATTCTTAGTGGTGAATCCCGCCAATCACGAATGTTTTTTATGTGGTTTGTTTATTATGAATTATTTTTTTGCATTTTTGGGGCTTAAATTTTTACATATTGTTAGTTAAAGGAGAGAACTGCTCTCAAAATATTATTTTCTATGTCAAATCTTCCTTCGGGTAACCGCGATTCATTTAGTTCAAAATTTGGTGTTATAGCAGCCGCAGCCGGTTCAGCAGTTGGTTTAGGTAATATTTGGAAATTTCCTTACATCGCCGGAGTTTATGGTGGTGCAGCTTTCCTCTTTGTTTACCTCGGATTTATTCTTGCAATCGGAATTCCGGTTATGTTATCGGAGTTAATCATTGGTAGAAGCTCGAGGAAAAATGCTTTTGGTGCGTTTAAAGTTCTTGCTCCGGGTACACCGTGGCGGTATATTGGTATTTTAGGCGTAGGAGCTGCATTTTTGATTTTGTCGTTTTACGGTGTTGTTGCCGGCTGGAGCCTGGAATATATTGTCTTGTCTTTGGAGAATGGGTTTTCAACTAAAAGCCCCGATGAGATAGGAATGTTATTTACTACTCTTATTGAATCGCCTCTTAAGCCAGTTATATATCAATTAGCTTTTATGATTCTGAGCGCTGCAATTGTGATTGTAGGTATTCAAAAAGGGATTGAGAAGTACACTAAAATTTTAATGCCATTGTTGGTTGTTATTCTTGTTTTTTTGTGTGTTAAATCTGTTTCACTTGAAGGAGCAAAAGCAGGCTTGAACTTTTTGTTTAAACCTGATTTTTCAAAACTTTCTGCCGATGGTATTTTGAGTGCATTAGGTCATGCCTTTTTTACGCTTAGCCTTGGAATGGGTACACTTATAACTTACGGATCATATGTGCAGAAAGATAATAATCTGGTAAATACTGTTATAAATGTAACAGTTGCCGATACGGTAATTGCACTGATGGCAGGAATTGCAATTTTTCCTGCTGTGTTTGCTTTTGGTATCGAGCCAAGCCAGGGGCCCGGTCTTATTTTCGTTACGCTGCCAAATGTGTTCCATCAAATGCCGGGCGGCTATATTTTTTCAATTGCGTTTTTTGTGCTCCTGTCGGTAGCAGCATTAACCTCGTCTATTTCAATACTAGAAGTTGTTGTTGCCTATTTTAAAGAAGAATTCAATATGGGCCGAAAAGCGTCCACTGTTTTGGCAACGGTTCTTATTTCAATTTTAGGTGTTTTGTGTTCGCTTTCAATGGGCGTATTATCGCCATATACTTTCTTCGGTCTGAATATTTTCGACTTAATGGACTGGATATCGGCTAATTTATTCTTGCCTGTTGGAGGAATGTTTATTGCCTTATTTATTGGTTGGCATTTCGGACGTAAGAAGGTTAAGGAAGAAGTGGCGCAGGGGGGAACACTTTCAGGCGCACTGCTGTCGGTATTTATGTTCCTCGTGAAATTTATTGCGCCTATCGCTATTGCCATTGTAATGTTGAATAATTTCGGGCTGTTGAAATTCTAATCGCCCGACAATCATATTTTTATTTTTCGAATAGGGGGTAATACAACTCCTTTATTCGGTTTCTGTATTGTGTAATGGTATACTGGCACGATTGTATTGTTTTGCTTACTTAATTTCAATATTGTAACTTAGCAGAACGTCAATCACTGTCAACTGTTTAGTCCAGATGCAATGAGAAAAGCCTGGCTCAAAATAAAAAATGGTTTTCTTTCCTATTCCAGAGGCGACCGCGTTGGAATTATTATACTATCAATTCTGATTTTGCTGTTGTTTGGAGCGAATGCTTATGTGAAAAGAATAGCGCCTAAACCGTATTATACGCCGGAGCAATTTGACGAAATACAGGCTCAATGGAATGCGGCCTGGCATGCAAATGAAAATGCAGAGGTATTAAGTCTTTTCAATTTTAATCCTAATATCATTGATGAAAACACTCTCGATTCGTTGAATCTGCCTCGGCAAATTAAACGGAACATGATAAGATATCGTGCAGCTGGTGGAAGTTTTAATTCGAAAAACGATTTACGGAAACTCTATGGAATGAGCGACTCAATGTTTCAACAGATTGCTCCATATATTGTCATTCCAGAAGCCACAGTAGAGCCTCAAACAAAAAATGTCGAAGAGTTAGAGGCCAAACAACCTGTAGGATTCTTCGACCCGAATACGGCGAGCAAAGAAGAATTAGAGGGTTTGGGTTTTAGTTCTTACCAGGCCAATAATATTGTGTCGTATCGAAACAGCGGAGGAAGTTATAACCAGCCCGAAGACCTGCTAAAAATTTACGGGCTCGATTCAGCAATTTATAGCCGCATTTATCCTTACATAAAAATTGATGTCGCCGTCGAGTCGGAAAAGGAAGTGCCGGAAGAACTTTTCACGATTGAATTAAATAGTGCAGATACTTCCGATCTTGTAAAATTAAAAGGGATAGGTTCGGTTTACGCATCGCGCATAATAAAATACCGCAACTTGCTTGGAGGCTTTTGTGATGTAAATCAGTTACTGGAAGTTTATGGTTTTTCGGAAGAACTTTTCGCGGCCGTAAAACCTTCTATTACTATCGACACAACAGCGATAAAACCGATTAGGATTAATTATGCCGGGTTTTCAGAATTGATCAGACACCCATATTTTGATAAATCGAACGTAAACGCAATACTAAATGAAAAGGATAAAAACGGACCCATAAAAAAATTATCAGAACTGGAGGTACTTGAATCTATTGACGCTGAGTTTATTGATAAAGTGAGGCCATACGTTACCTGTCGTTAAAAAAGTGAAAACTATTTTTTCACGATAGGAAATATTATTTTTTTGCTTTAAATTTGATATACTATGAATTATTTCTAAATTTGCGCCTCAATTTTTAAAAAATGTAAATCCGAAAGATATGATTATTATTCCGGTTAAAGAAGGCGAAAATATTGAAAGAGCTTTAAAAAGGTTCAAAAGAAAATTCGAGAAAACTGGCGTTATCAAAGAGTTACGCGATCGTCAGAAGTTCACCAAGCCTTCTGTAAGAAGAAGGGAAGAATTGAAAAAGGCAGCATACGTACAAGGTTTGCAGCAACAGGAAGACTAAAGTTTTCTTTGGTGATTCCTGAATTATTAGTTTAGATGGCCAATGAGTTATCAGGAATCGTTTATCAATTTTTTGAAGTATGAGAAGAGGTATTCTCTTCATACGGTGAAAGCATATGAAAAAGACCTCGATCGGTTTGTGGAATTTTGCACAAAAATGGTCGGGGATTTTGTTGTTAAAGATGTTGACCTAAAACTACTGCGTTCTTGGGTGGTAGACTTGATGGAGCACGATTATAGTCCGAGTTCGGTAAGCAGAATGATGACGGCAGTAAAGTCGTTTTATAACTTTTTGCTTCGCGAGCAGGTAGTAGATATCAATCCGGCTATAAATGTTCCGCTTCCGAAAATAAGGAAGAAGCTACCGCATTTTGTTGAGGAGAATAATCTGAATCATTTATTGGATGATGATTTCTTTGATAATGGGTTCAGAGGGAGGAGAGATAAATTGATCATTTCGTTATTTTACGGAACCGGCATTCGTTTGGCAGAGTTAATTAACCTGAAAGATCGGGATTTTAACACAGCCGAATATTTGATAAAAGTGCTGGGGAAGCGGAATAAAGAAAGGATTATTCCATATCCAAGAGAAATTAACCAATTGTTTAATGATTACGTAGACATTAGAAACGACGAAATCGTAAACAGTAGTGGCTATTTATTTGTAACGGAAAAAGGAAAGCAAATTTACGAAAAACTGGTTTACCGCGTTGTAAAAAGCAATTTAGCCAGGGTAACATCTCTTGAAAAGAAAAGTCCGCATGTTTTGAGGCACACTTATGCAACACATTTATTGAATAATGGTGCCGATCTTAATGCAGTAAAAGAATTGCTGGGACATGCAAATTTGGCAGCAACTCAGGTGTATACACACACAACATTCGAGAAGCTGCAACAGAGTTATAAACAAGCCCACCCTCGTGGTGGTAAAAACGATTGATTATGGAAGTAAAAATTAATTCAGTGCATTTTAACGCCGACCAGAAGTTGGTGGAATTCGTGAACAAAAAAGTAAACAAACTGGATACTTTTTTTGATGGTATATTAAAGGTGGAAGTAACCTTAAAGGTTGCAAAGCCCGAAGCAGCAAAAAATAAGGTTTCTGAGTTAAAAGTTTCCATCCCTTCAACGGAAAATCTTTTTGCAAAAAAGCAGGCAGATACATTCGAAGAAGCGACAGATTTAGCTATCGATGCAATTAAAAAACAGCTAGTTAAATTCAAAGAAAAATTGAAGAGCAAATAATATTTAAAAATTACACTATAAATTTTAGTTTTTTAAAATAATATTTTTACATTTGCACACCCTTTTTAGGGGCGTTCTGAAGACAGCTGAAAATACAATGCTTTGCAGAGAATTGAGGCTTTTGAAGTGATTTTTTAGTTTTGGCTTTGCTCAAAAGAAAAATGAGAAAAATCGAAAAAAAAGCACACGAGTAGATGAAAATATTCGGTTGTTTCGAAAAAAGTTGTAATTTTGCACGGCATTTTTTGCCAGTAGACTATAAGCGGGAATAGCTCAGTTGATAGAGCATTAGCCTTCCAAGCTAAGGGTCGCGGGTTTGAGTCCCGTTTCCCGCTCAGAACAGAGATTGGAATTTTGAATAAGCAATTATTCTTAATTCCCGTCTCTTTGTGTGTTTAAGGCCGGAGTAGCTCAGGGGTAGAGCGCATCCTTGGTAAGGATGAGGTCACGAGTTCAATTCTCGTCTTCGGCTCAGATGATTTAAAAAGATAATAAATTAAAATTTTGCAATTATGGCTAAAGAACATTTTAACAGGGACAAGGACCATGTGAACATTGGTACTATCGGCCACGTTGACCATGGTAAAACTACCTTAACAGCAGCTATTACTACAGTATTAGCAAAAAAAGGCTTTTGTGAAATAAAAGCATTTGATCAAATTGATAACGCTCCTGAGGAGAAAGAAAGGGGTATTACAATTAACACAGCTCACGTTGAGTACGAAACAGCAACTCGTCACTACGCACACGTTGACTGTCCGGGTCACGCCGATTACGTGAAGAACATGGTAACTGGTGCTGCCCAGATGGACGGTGCTATTATCGTTGTAGCTGCAACTGATGGTCCTATGCCTCAGACTCGCGAGCACATCCTTCTTGCACGTCAGGTAAACGTTCCTCGTTTGGTTGTATTCATGAATAAAGTGGATATGGTTGACGATGAGGAATTATTAGAATTGGTTGAAATGGAAATTCGTGAGTTGTTAGACTTCTACGAATTCGACGGCGATAATACTCCTGTTGTTCAAGGTTCAGCTCTTGGTGGATTGAATGGAGAGCCAGAATGGGAAGAAAAGATTCTTGAGTTGATGGAAGCTTGCGATACTTGGATTCCACTTCCTCCACGTGACGTTGATAAACCATTCTTGATGCCTGTTGAGGACGTATTCTCTATTACAGGTCGTGGTACTGTAGCAACTGGTCGTATCGAAACTGGTATTATTCACACAGGTGATGAAATGCAGTTAATCGGTCTTGGCGCTGAAGGTCGTAAGACAGTTTGTACTGGAGTTGAGATGTTCCGTAAGATTTTGGACGAAGGTATGGCTGGTGACAACGTTGGTTTGTTGTTGCGTGGTGTTGACAAAAAAGAAATCAAACGTGGTCAGATTTTGGCAAAACCTGGTTCAATCACTCCTCACAACAAATTTAAAGCTGAGGTTTACGTATTGAAAAAAGAAGAAGGTGGACGTCACACTCCATTCCACAACAAATACCGTCCTCAATTCTACTTACGTACGCTTGACGTAACCGGCGAAATTCACTTAGAAGAAGGCCGCGAAATGGTTATGCCTGGTGATAACGTAACTATTGAAGTAGATTTGATTTACCCGGTAGCATTGAACGTAGGTCTTCGTTTCGCAATCCGCGAAGGTGGTCGTACAGTAGGTGCAGGTCAGGTAACTGAAATTCTTTAATATACGATATAAAGGAAATTAATTTAATCCCGGGTTCCGGCCCGGGATTAATTTCGGTTGAAACTCAATAGTGGGAGTGGTTGAAAAACAGTAAGTTCGAATCTTACCTTCCGAGCTAAATAAGTTATACTAAATGAAACTAAAAGTATATTTACAAGAGGCCTATGATGAACTGGTACATAAAGTTACATGGCCAACTTGGAAAGAGCTACAAAGTAGCGCCTTGGTAGTAATGATTGCTTCCTTTATAATATCATTAGTTATTTTCGTTATGGATCTGTCATTCAGAAACATAATGGATTTTATTTATGGATTATTTTATTAATCAAAACCCTTAAGGCTATATGAGCGAAAATAGTAAAAAATGGTATGTTCTGCGTGCTATTGGTGGCAAAGAGAAGAAGGTTAAAGAATATATCGAGAACGAAATCGCGGTAGGAGACCTCAAAGGGTATGTAGATCAGGTTCTAATACCAACCGAAAAAGTTTATCAGATCCGAAATGGTAAAAAAATCAGTAAGGAACGAAACTTTTTTCCGGGATATGTTTTAATCGAAGCTGCTTTAGTGGGTGAAGTTACACACACACTAAGGAATTTCCCTAACGTAATCGGGTTCTTAGGCGACACCAAAGGTGGAGATCCCGTACCGATGCGGCAAAGCGAGGTAAACAGGATTTTAGGTCGTGTGGATGAATTGGCAGAAACCGACGAAGAAATCAATATCCCATATGTGGTAGGAGAAACTGTGAAAGTAATCGACGGACCATTCAACGGCTTTAACGGAACCATTGAAGAAATCAATGAGGAGAAGAAGAAGTTGCAAGTGATGGTGAAGATTTTTGGACGTAAAACTCCTTTAGAGCTTAGCTTTATGCAAGTTGAAAAGGAATAGTAACGCTTTAATCAATTATTATGGCGAAAGAAGTTGCTGGATTAATTAAATTACAGATCAAAGGTGGTGCAGCTAATCCTTCACCACCGGTGGGACCAGCATTGGGTGCCAAAGGGGTAAACATTATGCAGTTCTGTAAGCAGTTTAATGGTCGTACACAAGACCAGGCAGGAAAAGTACTTCCTGTTATTATTACTGTTTATGCAGACAAGTCTTTTGACTTCATAATCAAACAACCTCCTGTGGCTGTTCAATTATTAGAAGCTGCGAAACTGAAAAGTGGTTCACCAGAACCTCACATTAAAAAAGTGGGTTCGGTAACCTGGGATCAGGTAAAGTCAATTGCCGAAGGCAAAATGGCCGACCTGAACTGCTTTACAGTTGAATCAGCGATGAAAATGGTAGCTGGAACTGCCAGAAGTATGGGAATCACTGTAAAAGGTGCTTCACCATTCAATAACTAAAAATATCTTTTACGATGGGCAGAATTACGAAAAATCAAAAAGCGTCTTTGGATAAACTCGAAAAAGGAAAAGTTTACTCTATCGAAGAAGCAGCAGAGTTGGTGAAAGAAATTACATTTACCAAATTTGATGCATCAGTTGATATCGATGTAAGACTTGGAGTTGATCCTAGAAAAGCTAACCAGATGGTTAGGGGCGTAGTTTCGTTACCCCATGGAACAGGTAAAGAGGTACGTGTTTTGGCAATGGTTACTCCTGACAAAGAGCAGGAAGCCAAAGATGCCGGAGCCGACTATGTAGGACTTGACGAGTACGTTGAGAAAATAAAAGGTGGTTGGACCGATGTAGATGTTATTATTACCATGCCTCCAGTAATGGGAAAAGTTGGGCAGTTAGGACGTATTTTAGGTCCTCGTGGATTAATGCCAAACCCAAAAAGTGGTACTGTAACTATGGAAGTTGGAAAAGCTATCTCCGAAGTAAAACAGGGTAAAATTGATTTTAAAGTTGACAAATTCGGTATTGTTCATACTACAATCGGGAAAGTTTCTTTCACGGCCGATAAAATTAAGGACAATGCAGTTGAATTTCTTAACATGATCAATAAATTGAAACCTGTTGCTGCAAAAGGAACCTACATTAAGAGTATCTATTTATCAAGTACCATGAGCCCTGGTATCCAAGTAGAAGCTAAGTCGTTTGCAGAATAAAAATGAGGAATTATGAAGAGTTCAGAGAAACAAGTTATTATTAATCAGTTACAAGAACAGATAGATTCATACGATCATTTTTACCTGACCGACATTGCTGGCTTAAATGCTGAAGATACCAGTGATTTAAGGAGACTATGTTTCAGCCAAGAGGTAAAACTGGTTGTTGTTAAGAATACTCTACTACGAAAAGCTCTTGAGAACTCTACTAAAGAGGCTGAAGAGATTTTCGATGCGCTTAAGGGAAACACCACAGTAATGTTTTCTTCAAACGGTAATGCACCGGCTAAATTGATTAAAGACTTCGCTAAAAAGCACAAAAAGCCTGTATTAAAGGCTGCTTATGTTGAAGAATCAATTTACATGGGAGCTGACCAATTGGAGACATTAATTGCCGTTAAATCTAAAAACGAGCTTATTGCTGATGTTGTTGCTCTGTTACAATCACCAATGAAAACAGTTCTCGGACAGTTGCAGTCTGGTGGTAATACAATTCACGGTGTTCTTGATACACTGAAAGCGAAAGAATAATTTTTTTGAAATAATATTTAAAAAGAAATAAAAATGGCAGATTTAAAACAGCTTGCAGAAGAGTTGGTAAACTTGACTGTTAAAGAGGTTAACGAATTAGCTGGTATTCTAAAAGACGAATATGGTATTGAACCAGCTGCTGCTGCAGTAGCAGTTGCAGGACCAGCTGCAGGTGGTGGCGAAGAGGCTGCTGCTGAACAAACTGAATTTGACGTGATCTTAAAAGCTGCAGGTTCTTCGAAACTGGCAGTTGTTAAACTCGTTAAAGAACTAACTGGTCTTGGTCTGAAAGAAGCCAAAGCAGTTGTAGATGAAGCTCCAAAAGCTCTTAAAGAAAAAGTTTCGAAAGACGAAGCAGAAGCTTTAAAAGCACAGCTTGAAGAAGCTGGAGCCGAAGTTGAAGTAAAATAAGCAAGAGTTTACCTATTTTAGGTAATATGGTTTAGAACCCATCGTAAGTTGGGTTCTAAACCTTTTTGTGTATTTATATTTTATATAATTAACCTGTATAAATGCATGTCAGTACAAGCAAAAAAAGAGAGGATTAATTTTTCCTCAACACAAACCAGGTTTGATTACCCTGACTTCTTAGAAGTACAAGTTAAATCATTTAAAGATTTTTTTCAGTTAAAAACCACACCTGACAAAAGAAAAGTCGAGGGTTTATACAGAGTTTTTGAAGAAAACTTTCCAATATCGGATACCCGAAACAATTTCGTGTTGGAATTTATCGACTACCAGGTCGATCCTCCTCGATACTCTATAGACGAGTGTATAGAACGTGGTTTAACTTTTAGCGTGCCGCTGAAAGCAAAGCTGAAACTTTACTGTACCGATCCGGAACACGAGGATTTCGATACCGTGGTTCAGGACGTATATTTAGGGACTGTGCCATATATGACCAACCGAGGTACCTACATCATCAACGGTGCCGAGCGTGTTATTGTTTCGCAACTGCACAGGTCTCCGGGTGTATTCTTTGGTCAAAGTTTACATGCCAACGGTACAAAATTATATTCTGCACGTATTATTCCTTTCAAAGGATCGTGGATTGAATTTGCTACCGACATCAACAGTGTGATGTTCGCGTACATCGACAGGAAAAAGAAATTACCTGTAACTACTTTATTGCGTGCTATTGGCTACGAAAGCGATAAAGATGTATTGGAAATATTCGATCTGGCTGACGAAGTAAAAGTTTCGAAGTCAGGTCTAAAGAAAGTAATCGGTAGAAAACTGGCAGCCCGTGTATTGAAATCGTGGGTTGAAGACTTTGTTGATGAAGATACCGGTGAAGTTGTATCGATCGAGCGTAATGAAGTAATTATTGATCGTGAAACAGACATTGAAGAAGATCATATTGAGGAGATTCTTGAATCGGGTGTAAAAACCATTCTGTTACACAAAGAAGATCAAAACCAGCAAGACTTTGCTATTATTTACAATACCCTTCAAAAAGATCCATGTAACTCGGAAAAAGAAGCCGTTCTTCACATCTACCGTCAGTTGCGTAACGCAGAACCGCCAGATGAAGCGACTGCACGCGACGTTATTGATAAACTGTTCTTCTCGGATAAGAGATACGACCTTGGAGAAGTTGGTCGTTACAGAATCAATAAAAAATTAGGAATCGATGTGGACATGGAAAACCGTGTCCTGACAAAAGTCGACATTATTGAGATTATCAAGAACCTGATTCAATTGGTAAACTCAAAAACCGATGTTGATGATATTGACCACTTAAGTAACCGTAGAGTACGTACGGTAGGCGAGCAAATGTACAACCAGTTTGGTGTAGGTTTGGCTCGTATGGCACGTACAATTCGCGAGCGTATGAATGTTCGTGATAACGAAGTGTTTACGCCGATTGATTTGATTAACTCGAAAACATTGTCTTCAGTTATCAACTCATTCTTCGGAACAAACGCATTGTCGCAGTTTATGGATCAAACCAACCCATTGGCTGAAATGACTCACAAACGTCGTATGTCAGCTTTAGGTCCTGGTGGTTTGTCGCGCGAACGTGCAGGTTTCGAGGTTCGAGACGTTCACTTTACGCACTACGGTCGTTTATGTCCGATTGAAACACCAGAGGGGCCAAACATTGGTTTGATTTCTTCTTTGTGTGTTTTCGCAAAAATTAACGACTTAGGATTTATTTCAACACCATACCGAAAAGTAGAAAATGGTAAAGTAGACCTGTCAGAAACAGGTGCAGTTTATCTAACTGCGGAAGAGGAAGAAGGTAAAATTATTGCACAGGCAAACGCTCCAATTGGAGAAGATGGTAAATTCATTAACGAAAAGGTTAAGGCTCGTTTGGACGGTGACTACCCTGTAGTTGATGCTGGTGAAGTTGAACTGATGGACGTTGGTCCTAACCAGATTGCTTCGGTTGCTGCATCGCTTATTTCGTTCCTTGAGCACGATGATGCGAACCGTGCATTGATGGGATCGAACATGATGCGCCAGGCAGTTCCGCTACTTCGTCCTGAAGCGCCAATTGTTGGTACCGGTTTGGAAGCAAGTGTTGCCAAAGACTCGGAAGTAATGATTTGTGCCGAAGCCGATGGTGTTATCGAATTTGTTGATGCAAAACAGATTATTGTTCGTTACGATATGACGGAAGAAGACCGCTTTGTGAGCTTCGATCCTGAGGTTGTAACTTATAATCTGCAAAAATATACTAAAACAAACCAGGGTACTACCGTTGACCTGAAACCAATTGTAGTAAAAGGTCAGCGCGTAGAAGAAGGTGAGATTCTTACCGAAGGTTACGCAACCGATAAAGGTGAGCTGGCACTGGGACGTAACCTGCAGGTGGCATTTATGCCTTGGCAGGGTTATAACTACGAGGATGCGATTGTAATTTCGGAGCGTATTGTTAGAGAAGATGTTTTCACATCGGTACACGTAGATGAATACACTTTGGAAGTGCGTGACACAAAACGTGGAGTTGAAGAATTTACTTCTGATATTCCTAACGTAAGTGAAGAAGCTACCCGCAACCTTGATGAAAATGGTTTGATCAGAGTTGGAGCCAACGTAAAACCTGGCGACATTCTTATTGGTAAAATTACGCCAAAAGGAGAATCTGATCCATCACCGGAAGAAAAACTTCTGCGTGCCATCTTTGGTGACAAAGCAGGTGATGTAAAAGATGCTTCATTAAAAGCATCTCCATCTTTAAAAGGTGTTGTTATCGATAAAAAATTGTTCTCTCGCGTTGCGAAAGACAAAAAAGGTAAAGCAACAAAAACATTGCTCGACCAGATCGATGAGAAACTGGAAAAAGACATTGCAGCACTTCGCGTAAAACTGGAGGATAAACTGTTCACATTGGTTAATGGTAAAACTTCGCAGGGAGTGAAAGACTATTACGGAACTGAGTTTATTCCAAAAGGCGTTAAATTTACACTGAAGCAATTACAGGAACTGGATTACCTGAATATCGATCCTTCAAAATGGACCACCGATAAAGCTAAAAACGATTTGATTTTTAGATTGGTGAACAACTTCATTATGAAGCAGAAAGAAGCAGAGGCTGTTTCACGTCGCGAGCGTTACAATGTAACAATCGGAGATGAGCTTCCTGCAGGTATTATCCAGTTAGCTAAAATTTATATCGCTAAAAAACGCAAACTGCAAATTGGTGATAAAATGGCGGGACGTCACGGTAACAAAGGTATTGTTTCGCGTGTTGTACGTGCCGAAGATATGCCATTCCTTGCAGACGGAACACCGGTTGATATCGTATTGAACCCACTTGGTGTACCATCGCGTATGAACCTTGGACAGATTTACGAAACTGTACTTGGTTGGGCCGGTAAAGAGCTTGGTTTGAAATTCGCAACACCTATTTTCGATGGGGCTAGTTTGGAAGAGGTTTCTGAATATACCGATAAAGCTGGTATTCCACGTTATGGAGAAACTCGCTTGATTAACGGTGAAACCGGAGAACCATTCGATCAGCCTGCAACAGTTGGTATAATTTATATGCTGAAACTCGGCCACATGGTTGAAGACAAAATGCACGCTCGTTCAATCGGACCTTACTCATTAATCACGCAGCAACCATTAGGTGGTAAAGCACAGTTTGGTGGTCAGCGTTTTGGTGAGATGGAAGTTTGGGCATTGGAGGCATTTGGTGCTTCTCATATCCTTCAGGAAATTCTTACCGTTAAGTCGGATGACGTAATGGGACGTGCAAAAGCTTACGAATCGATTGTGAAAGGTGAGCCAATGCCACAACCGGGTATTCCAGAATCGCTGAATGTACTGCTTCACGAATTACGCGGACTTGGTCTGAGCGTGAGAATGGAGTAGAATAAGTTAGGTGCAGTTTTAAATTGATAGTTAATTTGAATTATGGCATTCAAAAAAGATAATAAAGCAAAAACTAGTTTCGCAAAAGTTTCAGTAAGCCTTTCATCTCCTGAAGAAATTCTGGAAAGATCGTTTGGTGAAGTACTGAAGCCAGAAACAATTAACTACAGAACGTATAAACCAGAGCGAGATGGTTTGTTCTGTGAGCGTATTTTCGGACCGGTAAAAGACTACGAATGCCACTGTGGTAAATACAAACGTATCCGTTATAAAGGTATTGTTTGCGACCGTTGTGGTGTTGAAGTAACCGAAAAGAAGGTACGTCGTGAGCGTATGGGACACATTTCATTGGTGGTACCGGTAGCTCACATTTGGTATTTCAAATCGTTGCCTAACAAAATTGGTTATCTGCTTGGTTTACCAACCAAAAAGCTTGATACCATTATTTATTACGAACGCTATGTTGTTATCCAGCCGGGTGTAAAAGCTCAGGATGGTGTTAAAGAATTAGATTTCTTAACTGAAGAAGAGTACCTGGATATTCTGGATACACTTCCAAAAGAAAATCAATTCCTTGACGACGACGATCCAAACAAGTTCATCGCCAAAATGGGTGCTGAAGCATTGTTTGATATTCTCAGCCGTTTAGAGCTGGATTCATTGTCGTACACATTGCGTCATAAAGCAAACACCGAAACATCGCAGCAGCGTAAAAACGAGGCGTTAAAACGTCTGCAGGTTGTTGAGGCATTCAGAGCAAGTAAAAATCTTAACCGTCCGGAATGGATGATCGTAAGGGTTGTGCCTGTAATTCCTCCTGATTTGCGTCCGTTGGTGCCATTGGATGGTGGTCGTTTCGCAACATCAGATTTGAATGACCTTTACCGAAGAGTAATTATCCGTAACAACCGTTTGAAACGATTGATCGAGATTAAAGCTCCTGAGGTAATTTTAAGAAACGAGAAACGAATGTTGCAGGAAGCTGTGGATTCGTTATTTGATAACTCAAGAAAATCTAATGCCGTTAAAACAGAAAACAACCGGGCGCTAAAATCACTGTCTGACAGTTTGAAAGGTAAGCAAGGTCGTTTCCGTCAGAACCTTTTGGGTAAACGTGTTGACTATTCTGCACGTTCGGTAATCGTTGTGGGGCCTAAATTAAGGATTCACGAATGCGGTATTCCAAAAGATATGGCAGCAGAGCTTTACAAACCTTTCGTAATCCGTAAGTTGATTGAAAGAGGTATTGTAAAAACTGTAAAATCGGCTAAGAAAATCGTTGACAGAAAAGATCCTGTTGTTTGGGAAATTCTTGAAAACGTGCTGAAAGGACACCCTGTAATGTTAAACAGGGCACCTACGCTGCACCGTCTGTCAATTCAGGCATTCCAGCCAGTTCTTATTGAAGGTAAAGCAATACAGCTGCACCCGTTGGTATGTACCGGTTTTAACGCCGACTTCGACGGAGACCAGATGGCGGTTCACTTACCATTAGGTAATGCTGCAATTTTGGAAGCTCAGTTGTTAATGCTTGCTTCGCACAACCTGTTAAACCCTGCTAACGGTGCTCCTATTCAGGTACCATCGCAGGATATGGTTCTGGGGCTGTACTACATGACCAAACCACGTAAAGGTAGTCGTGGAGAAGGTATGACTTTCTACTCAGCAGAAGAAGTAACTATTGCTTACGAAGAGAAGGCAATTGATCTTCACGCTGTAATTAAAGTAAAAGTTGAAGATATTGATGAGAATGGAGCTTATTTCAATCACATCATTGAAACAACTGTTGGTCGTGTGCTTTTCAACGAATTTGTACCACGTCAGGCAGGATACGTAAACCAGATTTTGACTAAAAAATCGTTACGTACCATTATTACCGACGTTTTCAATAAGAGTGGAAATGCGATTACCGTAAAATTCCTTGATGATATTAAAAACCTTGGTTACACAATGGCATACCGTGGCGGTTTGTCGTTCAACCTTGGCGACGTTATCATTCCTGAGGATAAAGCTGATATTGTTGGTAACGGTTACCAGGAAGTTGAAGAGGTAATCAATAACTACAACATGGGTTTCATTACCAATAACGAACGTTACAATCAGGTTATTGATATTTGGACACATGCGAACGCGAAGCTTACTAATTCAGTAATGAAAACCATTAGTACCGACCGCCAGGGATTCAACTCAATTTATATGATGCTTGACTCAGGTGCGAGGGGTTCGAAAGAGCAGATTCGCCAGTTATGCGGAATGAGGGGTTTGATGGCAAAACCACAAAAGTCTGGTTCTACAGGTTCTCAGATTATTGAAAACCCGATTTTGGCAAACTTTAAAGAAGGTCTTTCGGTACTTGAGTACTTTATTTCTACTCACGGTGCTCGTAAAGGTTTGGCGGATACCGCACTTAAAACAGCTGATGCGGGTTACTTAACACGTCGTTTGGTAGACGTTGCCCAGGATGTTATCATCTCGGAAGACGACTGTGGAACACTGCGTGGTTTGGTAGCCAGTGATGTTAAAAATAATGAAGAGGTTGTCGCATCACTATTCGAAAGAATTATTGGTCGTACAACAGTTCACGATATTTACCACCCGCTGAATGGTGAATTGATCATCAAGTCGGGTGAAGAAATTACAGAAGAGATTGCTAAAGTAATCGAAGACTCGCCAATTGAAACCGTTGAAATTCGTTCGGTATTAACCTGTGAATCGAAAGTTGGTGTATGTGCCAAGTGTTACGGACGTAACCTGGCTACCGGCAAGAAAGTTCAGAAAGGTGAAGCTACCGGTGTTATTGCAGCACAATCGATCGGTGAGCCGGGTACACAGCTTACACTTCGTACCTTCCACGTTGGGGGTATCGCGGGTAACATCTCAGCACAATCAACAGTTGAATCGAGATACGATGGATACTGCGAGATTGAGGAGCTTCGTTCGGTATCGTACAAAGATGACGAAGGAAACGATGTTGAGGTTGTAGTAAGTCGTTTGGCCGAATTAAAGATTATTGATAAAAACACAAATATTCCGCTTTCTACACACCCACTTCCATACGGTTGTAAACTGTATGTGAAAAACGGACAGGAAATCCGTAAAGGAGCAATGATCTGTGATTGGGACCCATTTAACGGTGTAATTATTACCGAGTTTGATGGTAAAGTAGAGTTTGAGAATCTGATCGAGGGTATTACTTTCCGTCAGGAATCAGATGAGCAAACAGGTTATAGCGAGCGTGTAATTATCGAAACAAAAGATAAGACCAAAAACCCAACATTGAAGATTATGGACGATGCCGGTGAAATGATCCGCTCGTACAACCTTCCGGTTGGAGGTCACATCTCTGTTGATAACGGACAAGAGGTGAAAGCAGGTAAGATTTTGGTTAAGATTCCTCGTGCTGCTGGTAAAGCAGGCGATATCACAGGGGGGCTGCCACGTGTTACCGAGTTATTCGAGGCACGTAACCCATCTAACCCTGCCGTTGTTTCTGAGGTAGACGGCGAAGTTTCATTAGGTAAGATCAAACGTGGTAACCGCGAGATCATTGTTACCGCTAAAAATGGCGATGTGAAGAAATATCTTGTACCGCTGTCGAAACAGATTCTTGTACAGGAGAACGACTACATCAGAGCAGGTATACCTTTATCTGACGGAGCAACAACTCCTTCTGATATTCTTGCAATTAAAGGGCCTACTGCTGTTCAGGAATACATTTTGAACGAGGTTCAGGATGTGTACCGTATGCAGGGGGTTAAAATTAACGATAAGCACTTTGAGATCATCATCCGTCAGATGATGCGTAAAGTAGAAATCGTTGATCCGGGTGATACCCGTTTCCTGGAAAAGCAGATTGTAGACAAAAACGAATTCATGTCTGAAAACGACTGGATCTACAACAAAAAAGTTGTAGTTGAGCCGGGAGATGCCGAAGGGCTTAAGGCCGGACAGATTGTTTCTGCACGTCGTTTGAGAGATGAGAACTCGCAACTCAGAAGAAAGGATAAAAAATTGGTGGAATCAAGGGATGCAATCCCTGCAACATCAAGCCAGATTCTTCAGGGTATTACAAAAGCGGCGTTACAAACACGCAGCTGGTTGTCTGCTGCATCGTTCCAGGAAACAACAAAAGTTCTTAACGAAGCCGCTATCAACGGTAAGATGGATTACCTTGACGGACTGAAAGAGAACGTAATTTGTGGTCACCTGATACCGGCAGGTACCGGATTGAAAGAATACAAAAACCTTGTTGTTGGTTCAAAATCAGAGTACGACAGGTTAGTAGATATGAGACATTCGGATAATAGCTAAAAAGGATTACTATGGAAGATAAAAAGCACAAATCGCAACAGATAAACATCGAATTGAACGAGGAAGTAGCTCAGGGAACGTATTCGAACCTTGCCGTTATTACTCACTCAACTTCTGAATTTGTAGTTGATTTTGTACGAATTATGCCAGGTATTCCAAAAGCGAATGTAAAATCCCGAATTATTCTTACACCGGAACATGCCAAGCGTTTATTAATGGCTTTGCAAGATAATGTGGCTAAATTTGAAGCCCAGCATGGCCCGATTAAAAACGTTAAACCAGGTTCGGATCCGAATTTGCCACCGATGAATTTTGGTGGACCTACAGCTCAAGCTTAATAGTTTAACAAGCATAATATTAAAAGAGGAATCATTAGTGGTTCCTCTTTTTTTATATCATAATTGGTTACTGCCGATAAACTGATTAATTCGTTGCCTTCACGGACTACGCTATCACATATTGGACTTTAAGTCCTGTGCAGCAATAAGGGCAAGGCCCCGATATTTTTCAGCATCGTCCGTGAAGGCGATGAATTAATTCGGGACGTTATTTTTGAAACTCATCAGAGTAACAAAAGAAGATTGCAGGGCATAAAACAACCGGCCCGCAATAAACGAACCGGTTCTCTGAATTAATTTGGTTAGATTTGGTTTGAAATCCGCGGATGAAGGTAATAAAATTATCTAAACACAGCAATCTGTAGATGGGACATTTAGCACCTAAATTGCATTTGATGTGGACGAAAGCGTGAAAAGGTCAATTTGTATCCAAATTTTGAATCTCAACAATTGGTAAACAATCTTATTAGTTGATTTCTCAGCAACTTTCAACAACATTACCATCGACAGAAAAACGACGTCATTTTGTATTGAAAAGTGTCGGCAAAAACTCTTGAAAACAGCCCAAAACCTCCATTTTTTAATTAAAATGGTTTTAAATTAATTGCCACTTTCCTAGTGCAGAATTTTGGAATATTAGAGGCGATTGTTTTAAAGCATTGTCAGTATTGCGTTTGGAAGGCCGAGTGATGGCTGAATGCCTTGCCTGCTCTGCATTTTAACAAACATTAAAGGTTTCGGAGTCCTAATCTCTTTGGTTAGTTTTACGCCGATTTTTATATTTGTTAGCTTCAAATTGCAGGAGTAGCTAAAATCCTCCGGCAATAGATCGAAAAAATAAAGAAATTATATATCAATCAACAAAAATCTTATTGAATGAAGGCTTATAACATTATTGTTTTGGCGAAGCAGGTTCCCGACACCAGAAATGTGGGGAAGGATGCGATGAAGGCTGACGGGACGATAAACAGGGCTGTGCTTCCTGCCATTTTTAATCCCGAGGATTTGAATGCCCTGGAACAAGCACTGCGTATAAAAGACCAATTTCCTAAATCAAAAATCAATATTTTAACCATGGGGCCGGGTAGGGCTGCCGATATTATTCGCGAAGGTTTATACCGTGGTGCCGACGGTGGTATTTTGCTAACCGACCGCGCTTTTGCCGGATCGGATACTTTGGCAACATCGTATGCCATTGGACAGGCGCTGAAAAGAATGGGTAAAATCGATATGATCATTGCAGGTCGTCAGGCTATTGATGGAGATACTGCCCAGGTTGGTCCTCAGGTGGCCGAAAAACTGGGAATGTTGCAAATTACCTACGTTGAAGAGGTAGTGGAAGCTACCGACAAATCAGTTACCGTAAAACGCCGTTTAGAGAATGGTGTGGAAACCGTAAAGTGTCCGTTGCCTTTGGTAATGACTGTAAACGGATCGGCACCTGATTGCCGTGCTCGTAACGCCAAACGAATTATGAAATTCAAAAAGGCAAGAACAGTAACAGAACTTCAGAAAGAGAACGAAGATTACACAGCTTTATACAACGAACATCCCGATCTGATGATCCAGGAATGGACCGTTAACGATATTGAAACTGACGCTTCGCAGCTTGGTCTTACCGGCTCGCCAACCAAAGTTAAAACGGTGGAGAATGTGGTACTTCAGGCAAAAGATTCAAAAGTAATTTCGGCTGCTGATGAAGAGATTGAGTCAATGATGGTTGAATTAATTAAGAGTCACACAATTGGCTAAGGCCATTACATGAATAGTTAAAAATTTGAAGAAATGAGCAACGTATTTGTTTATTGCGAAATAGAAGATGGCCAGGTAGCTGATGTTAGTCAGGAATTACTAACCAAAGGACGCGCGCTGGCGAACGAATTAAAATGTAAACTTGAAGCCATTGCTATCGGGAGCAAACTCGATAAAGTTGGCGATCAAATAATTCCATACGGTGTTGATACGCTTTATATCGCCGACGATAAGCGCTTGTATCCTTACCAGACTTTGCCACACACATCGGTTGTGGTGAACCTGTTTAAAGAACAAAAACCACAGATTGCTTTGATGGGAGCATCATCGATCGGCCGTGATTTAGGACCACGCGTTTCGTCAGCATTGCACAGTGGTTTAACTGCCGACTGTACCAGCCTTGTAATTGGCGATCATTACGATAAAAAACAAGACAAGAAATACGAAAATCTCCTTTACCAGATTCGTCCGGCTTTTGGAGGAAACATCATTGCAACCATTATCAATCCCGATTGCCGTCCGCAAATGGCAACCGTGCGCGAAGGTGTAATGAAAAAGGAGATTCTTGATCCGAAATACAAAGGAAAAGTTGTAAAACTTGATGTGGCTAAATATGTAAACGACGAAGATTTTGTTGTTGAAATCATCGAGCGCCACATGGAAAAAAGCAAGGTGAACGTTAAAGGTGCACCTATTGTTGTTGCCGGTGGATACGGTGTCGGTTCAAAAGAGAACTTCCAGCTGTTATACGATTTGGCAGAAGTACTGGGTGGCGAAGTTGGTGCTTCGCGTGCTGCGGTCGACTCTGGTTTGGCAGGTCACGAACGTCAGATCGGGCAAACAGGTATCACTGTCCGTCCGAAATTGTACATTGCCTGTGGTATATCGGGGCAAATTCAGCACCGTGCCGGAATGGAAGATTCAGCACAGATCATTGCGATCAATACCGATCCTGAAGCTCCGATCAATTCCATAGCCGACTATGTAATTACCGGAGATGTGGCAGAGATCATTCCTAAGATGATCAAGTATTATAAAAAGAACACCAAGTAGTCACGACTTAAAATTGTAAAAAATGGCAAATTATTATACAGATAACAGCGAGTTAAAATTTCACCTGAATCACCCGTTAATGAAAGAGATCGTTCGATTGAAAGAACGTGAATATGCTTTCAAGGATGAATTTGATTTTGCCCCACTGGATTACGAAGATGCAATCGACAGTTACGATCGTGTACTGGATGTTGTTGGCGAAATTTGCGGAAACATTGTTTCTGAAAATGCCGAAAGTATTGATGCTGAAGGACCGGAAGTAATCGACGGACACGTTAAATATGCCCGCGGAACCGAGGAGAACATTAAAGCATTGAACCAGGCCGGATTGATGGGAATGTCGTTGCCTTACAAATACGAAGGTTTGAACTTCCCGATTGTGCCGTACATTATGGCTGCCGATATTGTTTCGCGCGCCGATGCCGGTTTTGTAAACATTTGGGGGTTGCAGGATTGTGCCGAAACTATTAACGAATTTGCTTCGGAAGAGCAAAAAGCAAAATACCTGCCACGTGTATGCAACGGTGACACTATGGCAATGGACTTAACCGAGCCGGATGCAGGTTCCGATCTTCAGGCGGTGCAGTTAAAAGCTACCTGGAACGAGGAAAAACAAGTTTGGTTGCTGAATGGTGTAAAACGATTCATTACCAATGGCGACGGCGATATTTCACTTGTTTTGGCCCGTTCGGAGCCGGGAACAAAAGATGGTCGTGGTTTGTCGATGTTTATTTACGACAAGCAGGATGGGGGAGTAACTGTTCGTCGTATCGAGCACAAAATGGGTATCATTGGCTCGCCAACCTGCGAGCTGGTATTCAAAGATGCTCCTGCCGAATTGGTTGGTTCGCGTAAAATGGGATTGATAAAATACGTAATGGCATTGATGAACGGTGCGCGTCTGGGTATTGCCGCTCAAGCGGTAGGTGTTAGCGAAGCAGCTTACCGCGAAGCTATGGAATACGCCAAAGAGCGTATGCAGTTCGGAAAAGCTATCATCAAATTCCCTGCGGTTTACGAAATGCTGACCATGATGAAAGCCAAATTGGATGCATCGCGTACTTTGTTGTACGAAACTTCGCGTTTTGTTGATATGTACAAAACATACATGCACATTGCCGAAGAACGTAAACTGGAAAAAGAAGAGCGCAACGAAATGAAAAAGTTCCAGCGTTTGGCCGATATTTTTACTCCACTTGTAAAAGGTATGTCGAGCGAATACAGCAACCAGCTGGCTTACGATGCGGTACAGATTCATGGTGGTTCTGGTTTTATGAAAGACTATCCGGTTGAACGTATCTACCGCGATGCGCGTATTACTTCGATTTACGAAGGAACTACACAGCTACAGGTTGTTGCTGCCATCCGCGGTGTAACTACCGGCGGTTACCTGAATCAGATTCGTGCTTACGAGGCTGAAAAAGTTTCGCCAACACTGGAGTACCTGAAACGTACGCTGATTATTCTTACTGCCGATTACGAAGAAGCAGTGAAGAAAGTAACCGCTGCGGGCGATAACGAGTTTATCGATTTTCACGCACGGCGTTTGGTTGAAATGGCAGGCCACATTATTATGAGTTACCTGTTGTTGCTGGATACCAACCGCGAAGCTTCGTTTCTTAAATCGACAAAAACCTATATTGCTTTTGCAAAAGCACAGGTGAAAGCGCATGCCGAGTTTATCCGTGCGTCGGAATTAAGCGACATGGGCGATTATAAATTTGAGATGCAATAAATAAAAGCTGCGAGCCACGAGCTATTAGCTTTTAGTGAAGATAATTAAGCCACTTTCTGTCAGTTGACAGAGGGGGGCTTTTATTTCATTAAGACTTACCAAGATAACAGGAGAATGCGGAGGTGGAAAGCAAAATTTTTTATTTTTGTGAATAAAAGCAATAACCGGATCAATCACCTTCTTTGAGGTTATCAACTAATTTTTCGAATAGTAAAAGCAATAAAAAAGAGTATTAAACGATTTAAATAATCATAGAATAGATAATTTTCGAAATTGCTTAAATGTTAATTAAAAACTGAATACAATGAAAATTTTGGTCTTGTTACTAATGGCAGGTTTAATCGTAACATCTTGTAGTAAAGATGATAAAGAAGGTACACCGAGACAAATGACCGACACTTTTGTGTTTGAAGGGGAGATAGTAGGGACTAAAAATGTATCTGGTAACTATAATTTACCGTTGTTAACCTTAGCAGAGGTTATTGGCAGCGAAGCAGCGAATGACCTTAAAAGTGCTGAACTTCAGATAGGAGAATGTTTTGTTGAAGTTGAAGGACTTGGTGCTCTTCAGGAATCGTTGGGAGAAACTATAGTTCTCAAAGATTTTACAGTAACAATTGGCAATAATAATGCTGTTTTGCTGGGCGATTGCAAGGTAGAACCTGCTACAACTACAGAATTTGCTTCGGATGTAGAGCTTTCTACAACCAAATATATAAAAATTGCCACAGATGTTTTTAATGCGCTGAAATCCAAAAGATCTGTAACGGTTCATGTAGCGTTCACACCATCTCACTCTATTGTGGAGACTGATGATGTAATGATTAAAATTGGATTTGGAGGTGTATACAATTATGTTGTTTACGAATAGGCACAGAATAATATAAAGCAGCTTTGCCTGAAGAATTCGGTAAGTAATGAACAGTTTATGTTACTCGGAATCAGGTTTTACATTTTTACTAGGTTGTTTTTATTTTGCGGAGCGTAAATTCTTATCGCAAAATGGAAATTATAAGTTTGCCATTACTACCGTCGATTACAAAGTTCTGTTCGGAATTAAAAGTTGGATGAAATATTTTTTCATGGCACGTCTGATTGTTCGTTAACAGAAACACCGGTACATATAGAAAAAGAGAAACTACAAAAAGAAGACCGTATCATTATCTGGATGATACGGTCTATAGGAGCAATAATTTGGTTAAAAAAGTAATTGTTTAAATGTCATTGTTTCGAGAATGGGACTCTAATTCTCATAGGTAGTGGTCGTAAATATTTCTTGTGCTACCAATTTCAACTTTCCGTTTTTAACCATACAGTATGGTTTATGATCTCCTGCTTTTGTTGGATGCCAGGTGTTTTTTGTTTTGCCATCAATTCCGCTTACCGTAATTGGATATTCCCAATAACCCCCTGCTTCTGTGGAAACTTCGCCTTCTCCGATGTAATCGCGCGATTCCCATGAGATAAACATTGCAGGCGCCGGTATGGTCCATGAATCTTTTACTTCTACTTCTACTTCCTTTGCCTCTCCAACAACCGTTTGTGCAAAATCGTTATCAGTCGTCTTTTTCATCGATTCAGGAGTGTGCCAAATAGGGATGCTGGGCAACAAACTAAGCGTTGGAATATCAAGATGTTTATTGGCGAGCCCAAAACAATCAATCCAGACTCCACCGCCTGCGCCCACTTTCGTGGACCACTTGCTGCCCCAGCCAACGTATGCCTCAGGCGCTTTGGGTTTTGTCAGATCAATACTAACACCTCCGCCGACACTAAAATCGACCTCGGTACCGATGGCAAGGTTAATTTCCGGACCGGCAGCACGATACGCACTGATTCCCATTGTGGGCTTAAGCGTGTACACTTGCTTCAAGGTTGCCATAGCTTCCAATTTCAACGGGTGAATTTTTTGTTCAACAATGTGACCTTCCGTATAATCATACTTTGGATTAAGTCCATGATGCCACGCATCAGGTACCCTTACCCAACCGTGCGCTCCCACTTGCATTTTTGGGATATTATACTTGACAGTGTAACCGGTTGACGCCTTCATTGCTCCTTCAACCGAAATATCTACGCCGAGGTCAAGACCAAACTCAACCCCCAATATAACAGGAACCGCACCAACAGGAAACTCAAACTGCAGTTGGAGATTGACGATGGGATCTGTTTCGCTCACCAAAGGAAGTTTTCCGTTAATTACTGCGGCAATATCAAACCATGCTTCAATATCCATGTTGGTTGCAGTAAGGGTGAAATCCACATCTTTTTCGTAGGCTGTGTCCCACTCTTTACATTTCACAAAACAAACTTTGTGATGCTTATATTTAGTGCTCGTTGAAAGATTCGCTTTTAAATCGGAGTACCAGGAGAATCCGAAATCTTCCAATTGCAATTTTACCGGGCCAACTTCAACAATGGTTTTATTTGTATTGAATTGATGATCAAATCCTACCCGGCCGTCATTGTTTGTTGCTGATTGGCTTGTTGCTGATTTGGTTGTTGTTAGCGGAATATCTTTGTCTACCGAAAAAATTACCTGTTCTGTATTCCCCACTATCATTCTGATTTCGCTGGGGTGAATGGCGTTTTTGTTATCGGTTAATTCCTGTGAAAGTGTTTCATTATCGAGCTGGCTTAGGCTTGCTGATTTCATCTTGTCGTCACTATACTGCGGGTTGAAATCGAAAATAAGATCAACATTGTCAAATACATCATGAATGAAACCTCTCTCTGTTTCAATCGTGTATTGTCCATCCTCTTTTGTTAGCTGGTCCACTCTCAATAAAAGTACGTCATCTTCTCTGTCAATAAGAATCACATTGGAAGTGTCAATTTCACTCTCTACAACTATTGTGTCAAGAATCAAAACCTGACTTTCCTCGTCATAAAAAGCGCCTGGTTCGCCACTATGCGTTAATTCGCTATCGTCCAATACTAACAAGTAGTTGTTTAGTTTTAGTCGTTTTCCCGGGTCGTAAAAAGCTTCCGGTTCATTTTCAATGTACTCTTTCTGACACGAAACTGTCAATAACGAGAAAATGGCAACAAGAATTATTGCATTGATCTTTACTATTTTCATGGTTGTTTATCGTTGAAGTTGAGTATTCATAATTTTTACAAACAGTTCCGATTTTCTGCCTTTTTGAAGGGGCTCGGATAAGGCCGCAATATCTGCCAGGTTGTTGAGATCGCCTTTTTCTATATAGAAATAGTAGATTTGTTCGTCCAGGTTTTCAAAAAGAACCTGCCCCTTTTCATCGGTTTGTAGTGATGCTACTACATTGGAATGGTTTTCCCAATCCTCTTGACTGTTAAAAAGGCTTACAGATGCGCCTTCAACAAATACCAGGTCATCTTCAACAACGGTAATTAATATTTGAGGAGCAGGCTCTACATATTCCTCTTTAGTACAGCTCAAAAGAGAAATTAACATTGCCAATACGACAATAATGTTGTGTTTCTTCATGATGTGTTATGTTGTTTTTGTTTTAAGTCCGAAATCTTCTTCGTTTTCTGGAATTTATCAGTGAAGTCGTGTTGTCTTGCATTAAACAATTTTTGATGACAACCAACATGCGCATGCACATGTTAGCTGCCAACAGGGGGATTATAGTTTGAATATTTTAAGACTAATGCTTTACGTCCTCTTCCTTTACCGGGCAACGATAAATTGTTTGCCCGAAACTGAAAAATAATTCTGCTTGTTCATTTTTATTTTAGGATTTGTAACTGCAAAATTATGTAATGGATAAAATTTTCGTTTAACATAGGTTAACTATTCACTTAACATACGGTAATTGTTTATTTTTATTGCTAATAATTTACCAACCTGACTATGACGAAACTTGAAAATGAAAATTTTGAAAAATACCAAATTCGGTTTCATGAGTTTATAAAAGCAACAAGCCCTATTTCCAATGATTCGTGGCTGAAAATACGCGAACAAATGCGTTTTTATAAAGTAGAGAAGGGAACCAGGTTGCTCGATTATATGCGTGTTGAACGTGCCCTTCGTTTTTTGGTAAAAGGAATTGTTAAGTGCGAGGATCATTTCAACGGAAAGTCTTATGTGTACGATTTCAGAGTTGCACCAATAGTTTTGTGCGAAACGGTTTCCTTCTTTAATAACCGTCCTTCGCGTATTACATTGGAGGCTGTTACGCCTTGTGAATTTTTCGAGCTTCGAGCAGAATCCTTGCTGCCGGTAGTATACTCCAATCCTGATCTGGCAAAATTTGCAACAACCGGTGTCGCCAATTACCTGGGGATGACACATTACAAAATGGCTCTGCTTCGTACTATCAGCGCCGATAAACGTTACAAACAGTTTTTACGCGAATTTCCGGCTGTGGCAAAGTACTGCGAGCTGAAAGATATCTCATCCTACCTGCATATTACACCACAAAGCCTCAGTCGAATCAGAAGAACGATTGTTTGGGAAGAAGATGAAAAGGAACTGGAGGTGCTGAGTAACGAACTGGAAGTGGTAAACAAAAATTATTCAGGTTTAACTTTTGAATTGTAGTTTAATAGAAAGCTAGCTACACATAAATCATTTTCGTTGTCATTTCACCATTGATCACAAAATTCTGACCGGGAATAAAGTCAATTGAACTTAAACAATAAAGTTAATCAAATTTCAATTGTTTCATTTTGTTCTTTTTACAAAATGAGATTACATTAGCAGGGTATTTCAATTTAAACCATTATCGATGACTAATTTTCAACGATTTCTAGCATTAACGATCTTGTCTGTTTTTGTTGCATCAGCTTGCGGTGCACAGCAAATTCAGCTTACACAAAGTTATAAAAGCGGAATTTATAAAACGGGCGAACAGGTAATTTTTACGGCCAATCTGGAAGGTGTAAAGTCGGATTCGATTACCATTAAGGTGAGAAAAAATTACAGTAATGAAATTGTGGAGACCACTCGTAAAAATTTCGGAGGCGAACTTATTGTGTTTAGCGAAATGTTTACAAAGCCATCAACGGTAATTGTTAAAGTTGAAGCAGGTGAAACCTATGCAGAGTTAGGCGCTATTATTGAACCGGAGAAATTCGAACCCGGAACCAACCGCCCCGAAGATTTTGATCAGTTTTGGGATAACCAAAAGAAAGAACTGCGGTCTCTGCCGATGACGGTAAAAAAAGAAGATACTGCTGCAGAAGCTGGATATGCATGTTGGGATATAGAGTTAAATTGTACAGGACCAAAACCGGCCCGTGGGTATTTTGCCAAACCCAAAAATGCCAAAGAGAAATCGTTACCGATCGTGTTGTATGTGCATGCGGCCGGCGTAAAAGGATCGTGGTGTTTGTCGCGAGCTGATGAGGCCCTGAAATATGCCAAAATGGGGAAGGGAGCTTTGGCTTTCGATTTGAATGCACACGGAATGCTTAACGGGCAGCCACAAGAATATTACGATGAGTTGGAAGAAGGAGAACTAAAAGGATATTGGGCGCAAAGCGTTGAAAGTCGTGATGAATATTATTTTAAAGGCATGTACCTTCGGCTGATGCGCACGCTTGATTTTTTAACTAATCAGCCGGAATGGGACGGAAAACGTATTTTGGTTCTGGGCGAAAGCCAGGGAGGTGGACAATCGTTGGCAGCAGCCGGTCTCGATCACCGGGTGAGTGCAGTGGTAGCTACTGTTCCTGCCATGTCCGACATGATAAGTCATTTCGACGATGCAATTGGTGGATGGCCGAATCCCGTTTCGTTTGATGCCGATCAGCAAGCAATTCTGGAAACCGTTCCTTATTTCGATACCGCACATTTATTAAAAGGCAGTAAAGCAACGATAGTTGCCGAGATCGGTTTGATTGATGTTACTTGTCCGTCGTATGCTATTTATGCGGCCATTAATCAAACTGAAGGACGGAAAATTATCCATGCCGTTCCGTATCGCGGGCATCATCTCGATCAGCAACAATTTCAGAGCGAGTGGAAAAAAAATGTCTATCAATCCAAAATACGTTTTATCAAAGATTTTCTGAAGTAGAAAACACTACATTTTTGTAGGATTGCCATATTTTTCTTACAAAAAAGAAATGTTGAGTTGAGTATCGGTTTTCTCAAATGGCTGGTTTCCAGTAATCTCATTTTTTTGGTATTTCATTTGCCCTGTTCATGCCAAACAATTTAAATGTACAGGATATGAGAGTGCTATTACCAGTTGCCGGAAAAGAAACAGGAAGTGAGAAAATCGCACGGGGTTTTCATAATGCTAAATTGGTGTGTATTTACGATTCTGAGTCGAAAGCGTTTGAGTGGAAAAAGACTGCCGAAATCAGTCCCAAACCGGGGAATCTTACCCACGAGTTAAAACGTTTGCAAATAAATACCATAATCAGCGGTTATATTCCTCCCATGGTTTTGCAAATTTTTACCCGCAACGGATTTTCAGTATTAAAAGCACGTGGCAGAAATGTACAGGAAAACATCAGCTTTTTTACCCAAAACCAACTGGAATCGTTTACCTCGCAGGCAGCACGCGAATTGTGGGGATGCGATAGTGGCTGTCATTCGTGTAGTTCAACATCATGCAAAAACTAGTGGCTTATGGCAATCGATAAAGCAATAAAATTTGTAAAGCGGGCAACTTCCGAAAGCGATTTCAGGAAAGCATGTTACCGAGCCCCGTCCAGAGAGAGCTTGTTGGAAGAAAAAGGCTTTACCGAGGTAGAGTTCGATGATGCAATAAATATGGAGTTGGTAAAATGCCAGAGCTACGAGCAGGCCGAAGTGTATCAACAGATACGCATGTGGTTTTTATCCTTATAATTATTAAATGATACCGAAGTGGGTATTCTGGCTTCGGACCAAAATTTTATACTATGAATTACAGAGACCTGGAAGCCGTTAGGCAAATTGTAAACGAAGCAACCGGATTAGATATTAGCTATGCCTACGAAGACCTTGTTTTTCCAGAGCATGGTGCATTTATTATACAGTTTAACGAGGAAAGCACCGATAAACTGCATTGTTACTTTCATGAAGATTGTGTAGCAACGGATGCTGCAAATATTTTTGCCAATCTTAAAAACGAGACTGAAAAACGAAAATGCGAGCTTCAGCGCGAGGGAGCATATAATTTTGAGCAAGTTGGAGAAAACATACAAATTCGCTTTTTATAAATACAAATACAATCAATTCTACAGGGTTGGCTACTAATACATAGGGCTAAAACGACGTAATTTTCTTACATATTTGAAAATAAGGCTAATTCATAGTAACTGAATTGTCATAAATGTTGCCGATTTGTTAACAGATTGATTAATGCAGAGATGTTAATTAAAACTTTTTATTTGTGATCTCTGTTAGGGTGTGTTATAAAAATATACCCTTTTTTTGATCGCCATACTATCAATTTATAGGGTGCAAATGCAAAAAGAAATAGAACATGGCAATATTGCCTTATCCGCAAGGGGGTGGTTTTATAATTTTTGATTATTAAAATGTTTCGTTAATTGTTATTAAAGCCCTAAAAAGATAGTTAATTGTTAATTTGGATAGAAATTTGTCAATAATTATTTTGTGGTATTGACAAAGTGATTATTTTTGACACAAAATATTTGACAGCTAAGAAAATTTACGAATATGTGTGGAATTGTTGGAGCATTTGATTTAAAAGTTAAAGCTGAGGATCTCCGCCCTCAGGTGCTGATGATGAGTAAGAAAGTTCGTCACCGCGGACCGGACTGGTCTGGAATTTATTGTGGCGAAAAAGCAGTAATAGCTCATGAACGTCTTTCAATTGTTGACCCGGAATCGGGTGGACAACCTTTATATAGTAAAGACGGAAAACTTATTCTGGGCGTTAATGGCGAAATTTATAATCATCGCGAAATTCGTAAGCGTTACGAAGGGAAATACGATTTTTTAACAAAATCGGATTGTGAGGTAATTTTAGCCTTGTACAACGACAAAAAGGAAAAATTCCTGGATGAGATGAATGGTATTTTTGCTTTTGCTTTGTATGACGAAGAAAATGATGCCTATTTGATTGGTCGCGACCATATTGGTATTATTCCATTGTACCAGGGATGGGACAAGTGGGGCAACTACTATGTAGCATCGGAATTGAAGTCGCTTGAAGGATTTTGTACCAAGATAGAGGAATTTCCTCCGGGACACTATTTATATAGTAAAGAAGGCGAGATTAAAAGATGGTATGTGCGCGACTGGCAGGAGTATAATAATGTAAAAGATAATCCGGCAAGTGTTGAAGAATTGTCGCAAGCCTTAGAAGATGCTGTTCAGCGTCAGTTAATGTCGGATGTTCCATACGGAGTATTGTTGTCGGGTGGATTAGACTCTTCGATTACATCGGCTTTGGCAAAAAAATTCTCATCAAAACGTATTGAAGATGAAGGTGAAAAAGATGCCTGGTGGCCACAGTTACACTCGTTTGTAATTGGATTGGAAGGTTCTCCCGATTTGGCAGCAGCACGTAAAGTGGCCGATCACATCGGAACAGTTCACCACGAAATTAATTATACCATACAGGAAGGTTTGGATGCTATCAGAGACGTAATTTACCACATCGAAACATACGATGTAACTACCGTTCGTGCATCAACACCAATGTACATGCTGTCGCGTGTAATTAAGTCGATGGGTATTAAAATGGTACTTACCGGCGAGGGTGCTGACGAGATTTTTGGTGGTTACCTGTATTTCCACAAAGCACCAAATGCCCAGGCTTTTCATGAAGAGTGTGTGCGTAAAGTTGGCAGACTGAATATGTATGACTGTTTGCGTGCCAATAAATCGTTGGCTGCATGGGGGGTTGAAGGTCGTGTGCCTTTCCTCGATAAAGAATTTGTTGACGTAGCGATGCGTTTTAATCCGGAAGCTAAAATGGCAAAAGACGGAAAAATGGAAAAACATTGCCTGCGCGAAGGATTTGCCAGTTACCTGCCGGAAGAAGTGGCCTGGCGCCAGAAGGAGCAATTTTCTGACGGTGTTGGTTATGGCTGGATTGACACACTGAAACAAATTGCAGAAGATAAGGTGAGCGATGAGATGATGGAAAATGCGAAATATCGTTTCCCGGTGAATCCACCTATGAACAAAGAAGAGTACGTGTACCGCGAAATTTACAGCGAACACTTCCCGTCGGATGCAGCTGCAGCTTGTGTGCCTTCTGAGGCTTCAATTGCATGTAGTACTGCAGCTGCTCTTGAGTGGGATGCTTCGTTCCAAGGAAATGCCGATCCGTCAGGTCGTGCGGTTAATACTGTTCATGCGCAAGGAGCGACATTTAAGGATATTAAAAAGAAATAATTTAATTTATTATCGATCAATTCAAAGAGCCATTCGTTTTATACGGATGGCTTTTTTGTTGAAATAGATTGACAGGTTTTGAATGGATCCTATCCGTATCATTTTTAACAAATACGGATCGAATTCTTCATTTCTTACAAAGCGAAATAAAATTTCGTATAAGCTGGTGATTATAAAACTCAGGATGAAACTGGCTGGTGTATAAAGGTTTGCTTTTGTGTTTCATCAGTTGGTTTTTGCAGGTTGTTGAAGTAACAAGCAACTCAAAATCGTTGGGTAAAGAAACGGAGTCGTTGTGCATTTGCCTAACAATAAATTTTTGCGGAAGCTCATTAAAAAGTGGATCTGTTTTAACGATCTCCACTTCAGAATCGCCCGATTCAGGCTCCTGGCTTCGTAGCAATTCCGAGCCGTACAAATGGCCCGTAACATGATGGCCGGCGCAAATTCCAAACATTGGTTTTTCAAACTCTTTTATCCACGCAAAATAGGGAGCATGGTGCTCCACAATATCGTCGCCTTGTGGCGAGCCGGTTAAAATTATACCGTCAAAAGCATTCAAATTTATTTTTGTGCAATCAGCATAATCAATAAAAGTTGGCGAAGAACCGGCTTCCGAAATGATTTTCATTATCGGTTCGGCAAACTCCCGAATTCCGGGTTCGGCATTATTTACAACTAATATTTCAGACATAGAATTTTACTTTGTCGAGTTCGAGAATGGCCGAATAACGACCGATTTCAATTACCTCTTTTGCTTTGTAAAAGTCGTAGGTTCCACAAACATCGCGCGAAACGCTAATAACCACATCGGGTTTTCCTTTTTCAATCGAATATTCTACCTGCCTTAACATTCCTGTAGATAACGCCTGATCCATAAGCGAAAGAAATCCGAGCTGTTCTTTTTTCTCTTTCGGATGGTTAATGTGTAGAAAGTCGTAAAACTCGTTCACCCATTTTTTGTATTTCGACTCCTTTTCCACCCCGTCTTCATTTTCGTAAAAATGATGTGGAACCGGAATAGCTGCATTCACATGAACGGCAATCAGCATGTCGCCCTCAGTACGTTTTATATTTGAAATGGGGAGGTTATTCATAACACCACCATCAACCAAAACCGTGTTGTCGCCGGTAATGGGCGTAAAAACCGATGGAATGGCTATTGATGCCCGAATAGCGTTGAACAAACTCCCTTTGGTAAAAACTACTTCTTCGCGGTGTGTTAAATCAACGGCAGTAGCCGAATATGCAATGGGCAAATCTTCGATAAGCATATCGGGGACAAACTCCTGAATTTTCGACAAAACTTTATCTCCTTTTATCAAGCCGTTTCCGCCAAACGAAAAATCTACCATACGAAACATGTCGTGCCGATCCAACGAAATGGCCCACTCTTTAAATTCTGTTAATTTCCCTGCGGCATAAATTCCGCCAACCAACGCTCCCATTGAGGTACCCGCAATCGAGGTAACCGTGTAGCCACGTGCTTCAAGTTCTTCAATTGCGCCAATATGTGCCATTCCGCGTGCTCCTCCGCCTGAAAGTACCAGTGCTATATTTTTGTTCATTTTTTGTCAATTTAACTTTTGCAATTTAATTAATTTCTGGTGTATAATTCAAACTATTCACTTTTCAGGTAGGCGCAGAATGCTTATATTCGACCTGAATTCAATAAATAGAAAAAACTGAACAATGAGAAAGTTATTAGTTGTTATTTTAGGTATTGCCTTGTTTGCCTGCTCGCAGCCGCAGGATGGTTATAAAATTACCGTTAAACTGGATGGTGCCGACGGAAATATAGTGCTTGAACAACGTGGCACAAGCCAGTGGATTGGCATAGATACCGCAGAGGTTGTTGATGGAGTAGCTGTTTTGGAAGGAGAGGTTGAATTTCCTGATGCATATTATTTATCGGTAAACGGACAACGAAATAAGGCTATTGTTTTTGTTGAGAACAAGACTATGACCGTAACAGGTAAAGCCGATTCAATTGCAGGAATAGAAGTAAGTGGCTCAACTACACATAATGAGTATAAAACTTTAAGTGGCGAAATTCAGAAAGTAGCTGAAAAATATATGGCAATGTATCAGGAAGCACGTACTGCAGCTGCAACAGGCGATACTGTAAAAGCCAATGAATTGATGGAGCAGGTTAGAATCATGTCTGAAAGTGTTGGGAAAATGCAGGAAGACTTTATAACGAATAATCCTGCATCGTATTTAACACCTGTATTATTAAACGAAATTCAGCTCGAAAAAAATGTAGAGGAACTTGAAGAGATGGTTTCTGCATTGGATCCGAAATTAGATATTGTTCCTACAATTGTTGCTCTAAAAGAAAGGATTGAGAAACAGAAAACAGTAGCCGTTGGACAAACTGCTCCTGATTTTACTCAAAACGATGTGGATGGAAATCCGGTTAAGTTTTCGGATATCTATTCAAAAAACGAGTTGACTTTACTTGACTTCTGGGCATCGTGGTGCGGCCCATGTCGTCAGGAAAATCCAAACGTTGTTGCTACCTATAACAAACACAAGGATCAGGGGTTTAGCGTGTTTGGCGTTTCGCTCGACCGTGATAAAGATGCGTGGTTAAAAGCTATCGACGATGATGGTTTAACCTGGGATCATGTTTCCGACCTTGCATACTGGAACAATGCTGCAGCTAAAATTTATGCTGTTAATTCAATCCCATCGAGTTTGTTGGTTGACAAAAACGGAAAGATCGTTGCTAAAAATAAACGAGGCGAAGAACTGGGAGAAACAGTTGCTGAGTTTTTGAATAAGTAATAAATCTTTAATCTGAATAATTCCCCGAGGCTTTGCCACGGGGTTCCGCTTTTTCTCCCCTGCAGAGGGGAGATGTCAGTCTTTATGACTGACAGAGGGGTGAAATAAAGAAAATTCGATTTTCAGCGATTTAGCTGAAATGAAGTTGGCGTAATACCCCTTGGCTCTGCCACGGGGATAGTCAACTTCAAGAATTTTCTTTATTAATGATAAAAACAGAACCATTCCTCAGTTAGGGGAATGGTTCTGCTTTTATAATGGAGTACCTTCAAAATACATTGGGTCATCTGGAATTGTAAAGGAAACCAGCTTACTTTTGTTGAGCTGCATGGTGCAATATTTATCGATGTTTAACCATGGATCGTGAATTACCGGATCTCCGTCATATGGATAATAGCGGATGTATATTTTCGTATTTAATGGAAACAGTTCGCGGTCAAGATCATGAAAATTGAATTTTAAGATTCTGTTACCTATATTTTTTCTGCTCATATTATGGCAATAAACTGCCATCTGGTAATTCATGTAATCTACATCTTCTTCTGTGCTAATATAAGCCATACACATGAACTCTCTCGATTCCCCAATTTCAGTTACAATGTCGTAGATCAATCCAAACTGACCTTCGTACGGGCCTTCAGGGAGGCTCCCTTTATACGAATCAATGTAGGGCCCTTTGATTGTTTGAAAAGTCAACGATTCTAATTTTTGCAAACGAATTACTCTGCCATCTTTGACAGGGTATGTAAGATCGATAGTATCGGCACCTTCAATATTGATATCAAAAAGCTCATAGAATGAAAAACCATCCTTTTCAAAATGCAATTTGAATTCTCCCGACTTAATGTTCACTAGTTCATAGTTTCCCGCTTCATCGGAAATCGTTTTCGTAACTGTACCGTTTATATCACATAACGATATTGCAATTCCGCTATTATCTTCGTACGATTCAACGGATACCAAATTGTAATGGTCAGTTAGCACTACATTTCCTCGTATCACGCCAGGATATTCTTCCTTTTCGCATGCTACCAATAATATAAATAGCAAAGAAATTAGGACTATGTTTTTCATTGGTTTTAGTTAGTTGATGATATAGAAGTAAAATTATGAATATTTTCTTAATCAACTCTTTTCTCTACTGTTTTTTATGGCTCTTTATGTGACCGGTTTTAATTGTTTGTCAGTAAAAAAGAAGTTAAAAATCAGTGTTTTAGGCTGTCTTAATCAGCAATAGTTTTGGCGCTCTATTCCTTTTTGCAATATATATTTGTACCTACAAATCATTAAAGTATTGAAGAATAGAAGAGTTTTAGAATTGGTTAAATTGTGATGAAAGGAAGAGGTGAAGGGCCAATTATGAATGTGTGACCAATTAAAAGTTGTTTTCTTAGGACTAGAGGAGGAAAAGATCCTGGCATTTTTGTCAGGATCTTTTTTTGTTAGATCAACAGCAGGCAAATAAACTACTTTTAACTGTTTTTTTGAGCTAAAAGAAATCGATAGATACATTGATGTGATTTTGTACATTTGCCGCATGCAAAATCATTTTGGAGAAATAGCCGGTGTATTGACTGCCGTATTTTGGACAGTAACGTCGCTGGCATTCGAATCGGCTGGGAGAAAGGTTGGTTCGCTGGCGGTAAATCTCATTCGTTTGGTTATCGCTTTTTTTCTGGTTGGTGCCTATAGTTGGATAGCCCGTGGTTTTTTCTTCCCAAGCGACGCCAGTATATACGCCTGGAAATGGTTGGCTTTTTCCGGATTGGTTGGTTTTGTTATTGGCGATTTGCTGCTTTTTCAGTCGTTTGTGTTAATTGGTGCACGAATTGCCATGTTGTTGATGGCGTTGGCTCCGCCGTTTGCTGCGCTAATTGGCTGGCTGCTTTTAGGCGAGGTTCTTACACCACAAAGTTGGCTGGGAATGGTTGTAACCATGACCGGGATTATTATTGTTATTTTGAAACGCGAAAAGACAGAAGAAAATGGTGTTAAAGTACGGAAGTTTAAATCGTCGTACCCGATTCAGGGAATTTTGCTGGCTTTGGGAGGCGCCATGGGGCAGGCTGCCGGACTGGTAATTAGCAAAAAGGGAATGGGCGACTATGATGCTTTCTCGGCTACACAGATTCGAATTCTGGCAGGAACTGTGGGATTTTCCATCCTCTTTATTTTCATAAAACGTTGGCCTCGTGTTTGGGCGGCTCTAAAAAATGGTCCGGCAATGAAACGTATTACGCTTGGAGCTTTCTTTGGCCCTTTCCTTGGCGTTTCTTTTTCGTTGCTGGCTGTTCAGCATACACAAGCTGGAATTGCAGCAACGCTTATGTCCATTGTTCCAGTGCTGATTATTGGACCTTCAATTCTACTGTTTAAAGAAAAGGTGAACTGGAAAGAAATTCTGGGAGCAGTAATTACAGTTGGAGGTGTGGCAATGTTCTTTTTGTAGATCGTCAGTATGAGCGAAGTCGAAGACTGTTGAAACGACATTTCAACTTCGCCCAGACTGACTTTAATTGTCACATATTTATTGGGTGAATACTTCTAATCTTCGATATATACTTCCATATCCAGCCAATCTTCAAGTGTTTCTTTTACCTGCTGTTTTTGTTCTTTGGGTAAATTCCCGATTCGGGTGCTGTGACTCCCTTTTGGTTTTACGATCTTCAGGAAATTGGGCTTGTCAGGAACTTCAAATGCTGAAGCCGACCACGGATCCCATTCCCCATAAATAAACAGCATTTTTGCATCAGTCTTTTTGATGAATTTTTCCACCTCCTTGGCTGTCTTTTTGTTGTATTTAATATCCAGTTCGGGTAGGTAAATGCGGTTCAGCCAGCCTTCTGCACTTTTAATCGATAAATAGTCTTTAAACGGTTTTACATCGTAACCGTAATACCCCAGTTCGTGCGCAGCCTGCACATAAAACGATTTAAAGATATTCACCCCTTCACTGGCCAGGTACATTGGCGAGGATACTTTAACAAGCTCAGCAAATAACTCTTTTGCAGGAGCATCCATTGCCGGAATATCATCCAGCGAATTGTCGTATTGCCAGAAACCATAGGAGAATTCAAGCACTACATAATCCAGCATTTCGTCGTTATTTAGCAGCGGATGCAACTTTTTATCGGTGCAATATTGCTCAAGAAGAGGCAGGTAAGTCTCACGGTTTTTAAGAATCTGCAGTTGGAATGCGCGTACTTTTGCACGGCCTTCAGGTGTTCCGGTAGTATTGGCAATAAACGGCTCATGCCGTCCATCTTCAACACCGAAGTTTAGTGGCCCTACATACGGCACTGAAACGTCAACATCGTTGGGGTAAAGCCAGCGGTGATACACTGTAGTTTGCCCGCCTTTGCTGATGCCTGTGGTTACCCATTTCCCCGAATAATACTTTTTCATCAGTTGAATGATGTGGTGATGATCGGCCGCGGCATTGCGTACGGTCAGGTAAGCGTAGTTCAAAGGTTCCGGCATCGATTCTCCAAAATAGCGGTGGTCCATACAAATTTGATTGGCTCCCAGAATCGGGCACAGTTCATTAATGTAATTTGGATTCTCGGAATAACCACCGTTGTATCCTTCGGTTATAAAAACTACAGGCTGGTCGATACCTTTGTCGGCGATCAAAACCCGTTGCAAAAAAGTTCCTTTCGACGGGTCGGAATGATCAACAGGTTGCTCAACCATTATTTTGTATTTAGCTGCAAAAAAATCGTTGCAGTCCATTTGTTCAACACTTTTAATCTCGGGTTGACTTTCGAGAAAGGCTTTTAGCGTATTTTGCGAAAAAGTAACTGCCGACAGCAACAGCAGAACCAGTAAAATTTGGAATTTTTTCATGAGTTTTTTGTATTTTTTTTGGCTTTAATTGGCCAAAACCATTTTTGTATATTTGATTGCAAATAAAAAATAATATTCAACATAAAATATGAGGAAAGCCATAATCTTTTGTATTGCCATTTTTATTTGACGAATTCCCCTTGGCTTTTCTGTTTCTTAATTTGCAAATATTTTAGCGTCGATGATGAAGCCACCGCTGGTGCAAATTTGCAATCTGTGCCTCTTTGTTGAAAACAAAAAAACTTAAAAACAACAACCCGGCTTTATGCTAAGCCAATTGTTTAGGTATACTTTCTGAATCTTTTACTTTTGTTTTTGCAAAACAAGATCCTGATTATAAATCCGCACCAGCCTGGGGCTCTTCGCAGATTTCGATGCTTTATACACTGGGAGTAAGTCTTACTGGTAACTCTTGTATGCCGGGCAAACGACATAGAAATAATATCGGATTGTTTGTTTCAAATTAATTATATAATTTTGTTGCCTTAGGCAACTATATATGATCTGAATGAATAATTATATCAATGAAATAAGGCACTTTAACAGGTTTTATACTTCACATCTGGGAATTTTGAACAATCATTTCTTAGAAAGTTCCTATTCGCTTACTGAGATAAGAATTTTATATGAGATTGATGAACATAAAAATGTTAGAGCAAAAGAATTGTGTCAACTTTTGGGATTAAACAAAGGTTATCTCAGCAGGATTCTTAACCGCTTTAGTAAAGAAGGTATTATAATAAAAATTATACCTAAAGAAGACAAGAGGACTTATCATATTAATCTTACAGCAAATGGGAAAAAATTATTGAATAAACTACACGCCTTGTCTAATAATCAAATTGGAAATTTTGTCAAGCAGTTAAACGATGAAGAAAAGACTATGCTTGTTGATTCAATGCTTACCATTGAAGATTTACTTTCAAACTCATACAGCAATCAATTACTTGCCCAAAAAGTCGAGTATCGTCAGGGGTTGAGACCAGGAGATATAGGCTATCTAATTTATCTTCATGGAACATTATATGCCAAAGAATCTGGTTATTCGCAAGATTTTGAGGGGTATGTAGCAAAAACATTTTATGATTTTCTTGAGACCTATTCGGAAGAAAAAGATCGGGTGTGGCTGGCAGAATATAATAATAGAATAATTGGTTGTATTGCAATTGTACACAGATCTGAAAGTGAAGCACAGTTGCGTTGGTTTTTGGTACATCCGGTTTTTAGAGGAACCGGTATAGGGAAGAAGTTACTAAACAAGGCTATCAATTATTGCAGGAAAATGAAATACCAGAATGTTTTTCTAACCACAACTGATATACAACAACAAGCAATTAAAATGTATAGAAAGATAGGTTTTATGCCCACGAAATCTGTTGCTGTTGAACAGTGGGGAAATTTCTTTCATGAAGAACGGTATGATTTGAAGATTAAGAAGAACTAAAGTTGTGATGTGTTATACCAATTATGAAAATGATTAAGCTATTTTGAATTATTTTCAAATTGGTTAAATGCCGATATATAAAAACAAAGTCATCGGGAGTGCGCGAACCAATGGCTCAATGTTTTTAATAATCGGTATTATTTTATAGTCGAATTGAGTTTAATACATCGGTAGATAAAATACCCGGGACTAAAAAAGGGTTGCCATATGGCAACCCTTCTTTATTGATTTTATTAGTGCTATTAATGCTCATCTTCGATAAATCCTGTTTTGCGCGTGCCAATTGCCTGGTAAGTTACGCCGGGCTCGTCGCTAAACGAAATTTCGAATGATATTTTATCCGTTACATTTCCGGCAGTTGAAAGTCCTGCATCAGGCTCAATCAATCCGTTAGAAACAGTTATGGTAACATCAGAATTGATATCATCAAGTCCGCTTCCGCTAAATGTAAGTTCTGTAATGTTTACCGGACATTTGAACGTTATGTCTTTCCAGTTTCCATCATCAGAGATCCACATTTCGGTAGCAACGTCGTCGGCAGTATTAAAAGTAAGTACTTTTAGATAACCGGTTTCGTAATCTGTTTTCGAGAATTTTATCCACCATTCGCCGGCGGCTTCAACCACCTGCGAATTGATTTGCTCGTAATCCTCTTTCTCATCGCAAGAAGTAAGAATTATACTTACGAATGCCAAAATATATATCAGATATTTTTTCATAATAATTCTTTATTGTAAGGTAAATTGTACATCAAACGCAAAATCTTCGTCTACAATCACAACAGTATAAGTTAATACGTTGTTTTCCACATCAAAATTGAAGTCTCTTCCGGTAATTGGACCCCAGGCTTCAGTATTACCCAACTCTGATCTCATTTCACCGTTTTCATCAATTACAAGAATACCCGGACCGGCAGTAGCAGGGCCATAACCCACATGTTGGTCGTAATATCCTGCAAGCAAATCGCTAATTTGGTATACGCCGGGTGCTAGTTTTGTAATTTGTACTTCGCCACCGGCATTTCGGTTGACGCGTATTCCGTCGTAAGTTCCCGATGGAATTTCGAATACATCATAACCGGTAAAACTTACAATATTCACGTTTCTTGAAATGTAAAAGTTGTAGCCTTCAGAATTTGTAACCTGGTATTGTAATTTATAACTACCCGGAACATCTACATTTACTTCGTTAAGAATCTGGTAATCCAATTCTGTTGTATCGCCATTTGCAATTTCTATCGCAAATATTCCCGGATCTTCGTATGGTGTTCCCTTGAATAGTACCAATGGGTTACTACCATATAACTCCATTTGCGGAGCCGGAGTTTCCGAGATGTAGCTTTCGTAATCTTTCTCGCAGGAGGCAAGCAGGAAAACGACAGCTATAAAAATGATTGAATATTTTACTAATTTCATCTTATTAAAATTGTTTGTTATTAAAGGTATAAGATGGAACTCGCATGATTTTAATTATTTGCGTTTGTGTGAAAATCTTTCTCATGCTCGTTTCATTTTCGTCTGTTTTAATTTTTCCACCATACATTTTGTAAAATCACATCAGCATCCGAAAGTGCTTTGTATTCAGCTGCATTCGAGTTGAAATTCAGTTCGCTATCGGCATATGGGAATCGACGGGGAAGTATACCTCCGCTTGTTCCTTTTTTGCTGTAAATCAGTGTGCCAGGAATATAGTTGCCGGGCACCATGTAACCTTCGTCAATCTGGTCGCTAATTGCTGATTCTTCAGGATATCCTGTTCTTACACGTTCGATGTGCGATTCAATTCCGCGTCCGCCTTCGGCAGCATCAACCCATTTTTGCATGATTATGGCTTTTAATTGATCTTCAAATCCGGTAGTTGGGAAAGCATAAGCACCGGTTAACAGATCGCTAATATCCGCTCCCATGCGCGAGAATGATTCGCTTACTCCGCTTTCGTAATATGCCTGTGCCATTTCGGTGTTGCCCATGCGCAAATAAGCTTCGGCGATTAATAATTCCGACTCGGCGTAAGTCATCCAGTAAACAGGCATTTCGGGTTCAATTACCGGCGAAGCAATCAGTTTTGGTGCTTCAAATTCGGTAGACGGAACGTTGTAAGATCCCGGAACAAGTCCGTAATAATTACCGTCAACAGGTGTGAATAACACTTCAAGACGCGGGTCGCTGTTTTCTTCCAAATATGAAGTGAAAGTAATACACGCTTTTATATTGTTAGTAGTGTTTAACTGACGCTGGTCGCTTTCGTACAACGGATTTGATTTACTGTCGGCATCTTCAAAGTTGTCAACCATAACATCTTTGTCGAGCAGGTAAATATTTCCGGCTTCCATATTGGTCAGCAAACTTGAAATTTCCTGTTGTGCAAATGATGTGTTTGCATCGTATTGACGCAACAGAATACGTAAACGTAATGAATTTGCAAATGCCTGCCAGTCGTCTATATCTCCTTCAAAAACAATGTCGTTGGCTTCGTAGATTTCCGGAACATACGAATGGAAGTCTTTGCTTAAAGCATCAGTAAGCAAGTCATAAATATCAGCATAAATAGTTTCGCCTTTGTCAATAATCGGGTTCAACTTTTCGGCTCCTAAAAATGCTTCAGTATATGGTGTGTTACCGTATAAATCAACCAGGTATTGAAAACCGTATGCTTTAATAACTGCTCCCATTAAATAGGCGCCCCAGTTTTCGTTTTCCTGTACTTTCTGCATAAAAATCTCGTTATCGCTCAGACCGTCCATAAACATGGTACGGTAAGAACGTTCAATAACATTTGTATTACTACTTATGGCATACGATTCGTATATTTTGTACTGAGATGAGGTGTTATTCTGTGCCCAGTGTTGCGACCAGAACGAACCAATAAGTCCCCAGTCGGCACAATAAATATTGGTAACCGCAGCCTCGGCAGAGGTAAGTAGCAATTCATCCGAAACATCGGTTGGATAGTTTGGATTCTCATTAATGTCCAGAAATTCATCGCATGATGTTAAGAACAGGACAGCACTCAATATTATAATTAACTTTTTCATACTATTCAATATTTAAAAGGTTAAGTCAAGTTTCAATCCATAGGTTCGTACCGAAGGAGCTCCGTTAAACTCTCCAAACAGTCCTTCAATATCATTATCCCAGGTTGTAGTTTCCGGGTCTACGTAACTGTTGTCTTTCGGTGTCCACAAGAAAAGGTTGCGGCCAAATACCGAAACATTAACTGATGATAAGAACGTTTTGTCGAGTAAGGAATTGTTGAAACGATACGATAACGATACCTCGCGCAATTTGATAAAGGTTCGGGAAATGAGCCTTGAACTTTCAAAAGGCTTGTTGGTATTCGATGAATAATATTCATGCCAGTTATCTACTACCGGAGTCGAGTTTTCTTGATAGCCGGTTACATTTCCTTCGCTGTCTTTTACTTCTACTACAGTGTTTGGGATAATCCATGGTCGACGGTCGTTTGTAGTTGATTGCTCGTTGTTGCCCGACCAGTAAGTAGCATCGGCTGTATTTGAATACATTATACCGCCTTTTTGATAGTCGATAAGGAATGAGAAGCGGAATCCTTTATACGAAATATTATTTGTAAACGACATTAGGAAGTCAGGAACAGAAGAACCAACCAGTTTTTTATCTCCTTCAACAGGTAAGCCGTTGTCGCCAACAATAATTTTTCCATCAGGCGAATATTTGTAATCCGGAATCCGGTACATACCGAGTTGCTCGCCAGGGATTGCTACAAATTCAGTTTCGTAAGCCGAGTTAATCACGTATTCCGAAACTCCGAGTTCGTCCGATAATTCATCTAAAACCATATCGGCTTTATTAAACAGGTAGGTGAAATCCCAAGAGAAGTTGTTTCGTTGCACTGGTGTAATGTTCAGTGCCAGCTCAATACCGTCGTTGGTAATTTGTCCAAGGTTCGATGTAATTTCGCGATAACCGGTTGATGCTGCAATATTGGCCAGCATAATTAAATCGGTAGTTGTTTTCTTGTAGTAAGCTAAATCAACGCCAATACGGTTCGAGAAAAATCGTAAGTCGGTACCAATTTCGAATTCTTTCGAGATTTCAGGTTTCAGGTTCGGATTACCCAAACGTCGATATTTTTCGTAGGCAGGAATTCCCCCAACCGGATAGTTGGTGTAGCCAAAACCTCCGGCTCGCAAAATCGATGGCCTGTAAATCTCCGATGTCATAAACGGCGCAGCGTCGTTTCCGGCGTGAGCGTAGCTTACACGAATTTTACCGTAAGGGAGTATATTGTTCTCAGTAATTAACTCTGTGAAAACAAAACCCATTGATGCCCCCGGATAAAAGAATGAATTATTTCCGATTGGTAGCGTTGAAGACCAGTCGTTACGTGCTTGCAGGTTCAAAAAGAGGTAATCGTTAAATTCCAGTCCCAGTTGTGCATACACACCAACCAAACGACGTTTGTATTCATTTGTATAAACTTCGGCCGAGCCGCTAATGTTTCCAACGTTGTAATAGCCCGGAACAACCAGTCCTTTTGAAACGATGTTATCGCGCTTAAACGAGCGTTGGTTAATGTTATTACCAACCAGCAGATTATATTTCAGGTTGCCGCCCAAAACATCTACTTCATTATCGTAAGTAATAACCAAATCGCTGTTTAGCTGAGTATTGAATCTTGCTTCTTCTTTAACAGCTCCGGCAACATCGTTTATTGTTCCGTCGTTGTTTGACCCGGGTGTTACTTTTGCAATTGCTCCGTAAACTTTCGAAAACTGAGAGTGGGTATCAACCCCTCCGGTGAACCCGATAGTTAATCCTTCCAAAAGATCCTGAGTAATGTTCAGGTTGGCAATTACCCTGTTCTGATCGGCTTTTGCACCAGTTTCGTTTAATGTGAAATACGGGTTTTGCGCATATCCATTGTAGTAGTTATCAAGGTTGTTAAAGGGATAGTTATAATCGCGGTAATCTGGTAGATAATGGTTTACCGGCTGATATAAAATGTCGGCATAAATTACAGCTCCGGTACCTGCATCATCACCCTGACCGGTTGGTATTGTTTTGTTCTCACGGTTAATGTAGGTCATACCAAAATTAACCTTGGTTTTGGCTGTTCCCCCATTTGCTTTAAAAGTTAAGGTGTTTCTGGCGAGTACATCAACATCGCCGGGTAGCACACCATCGTTTTTCGAGTTGGTAGCCGATGCATACCATCCCATAAAATCGTTTCCACCTGAGAGGGCAATGGTGTTGTTCAGCGAATAACCATATTCGTAAACATCGCGAATGCCGTTTTCTTTGTAGCTAAATGGTGCTACTTGCTGAACATTGTCGACAATATACCCGGTTAAACGGTCTTTGCCATCCATTACCGGTCCCCAGCTACCATTTTCTTTACTGTCGTAAGTTCCGCTCCACCCTTGTCCGAATTTTTTCTGGAAATAAGGTAGGCGGCCAACTTCAGTAAAAGCCGACGAACTTGAAACATTAACCTGTAAATCCTGGTTTTTAGCACCTCGTTTAGTCGTAATCATTATAACGCCGTTAGCCGCCCGTGATCCGTAAAGGTTTGATGCTGCAGCGCCTTTCAATACCGAAATAGTTTCTATATCGGCCGGGTTAATGTCTGATGCCGAGTTGCCAAAGTCTACTTTGGCGCTTACGTTCATCGAGTTTTCGGTTGCATTTCCGCTGGCATGAGAGTTGTTAATCGGAACACCATCAACAACGTAAAGCGGTTGGTTACTTCCGGTGATAGACGAAAGTCCACGTACAATAACTCTTGTTGAAGCCCCGGGGGCTCCTGATCCTGCCGAAATAGAAACACCGGCAACTTTTCCCTGGAGAGCTTTTGTGGCATCGTCGTTGCCGACGTTACCAAAATCTTCAGCACCAAATTCGCTAACCGAATAGCCCAGCGCCTTCTTGTCTCTCTTAATCCCCATGGCAGTTACAACAACTTCGCCGACGCCAATTGATTCAGCTTCGAGAACAATGTTGTAGACCGCAGCCCCGGTAATTTGAACCTCTTTTGCTTTCATTCCAACAAAAGAAAATTTCAGCGTTTCATTTTCAGGGGCTGTAAGAACGAAATTACCGTCCAAGTCGGTAACGGTTCCGATAGTAGTTCCTTTCATTACAACCGAAACACCGGGAATGGGTAGTCCATCGTCGGATGAAGTAACCGTTCCCCTGATTTGCTTTGTTTGGGCGAAAATTAGACTCACTCCACAAAACAAAGCCACAACTAATAGAAGTAGTTTTTTCATAGATAAAAATTTATGTTAATACTCAAGCGTTATTACCCTTCGCTTTTGTTTTTGCCTTCTCAAAAAAAGGAAAACTCCCGTCGGGGAAACGGGAGTTTATTATCTGCCAGCCGGCCAGATAATTGCACTTTTTACATTTTAAATGCTGTTTAATCGTGTTTCTATGTAAAAAAATGGAGTGCCGCTGTTAACGTTTCTAATTTCCCCGAACCCCCTGTTTAATGTTGTTTCCCAGCCAAAAATTGTTGATTAGCATTCTTCGGCATTTTAACTTTTTGATCAAACTTAAAGAATGCAGTAATACGCCGTGATTTTTATCAACCAACGGTAGGCACAGAACGATTAATGTCAATGATCTGTAGATGTGAGCGTTATTGTTGTAATGAATGTTGTTTGCAGATGAATTGAGGTTATTGGCAGACGAAAGACCGGCGGTAATTGTTTAAAAACGGTGTTTTTATATAGTCTTTGCAAGAAAACGCCAAATGCTGCGTTACTCTCGGTTTGAAAACGGTCGATTGCGAAAGTAAACTCCCTGATTTCCAAATCTTCGAAAGCCTTGCCTTTGACGCTTTCTTATCAAAGACAAAGAAATAGCTGAGTTTTCTGGCAAGCACTATATACTGATTTGGGCGTGGAAGAAGACTTCCACGTGATTTTTTTTGAAGTGTCATGGTGATTCACCAAGAGGTAAAAAAACGATCAGGGAGGTTGTGGTGGCTCACCATGAGGCGAAAAATGAATTCGGGAACTCATGGTGGACCACACTACGCTCTCATCAGGCAGCTTCGGCTAGTATAGTTCTGAGGCAATAGCTTGGCTTTTGAACAAATTGTGTTTATTTTAAGCACACTTTGTTCAACCTTTAACTATACCGGGAATTAATAATAGGAGTGCGAACCGTACTATTACAAAGATTTTGTATGAAGATTAGAAAAGTGAAGAAATCAGATAATAAACACTTAGCAGATCTAATAAGAGCCGCATTTGTTGAGTATGATGCGCCTAGAGAAGGAACCGTTTTTTCCGACCCAACTACCGATAATTTATATGAACTGTTTCGGAATGAAAAATCGATTCTGTGGGTAGCCGAAAATGATAGCGAAATTATAGGCTGTTGCGGCATCTATCCTACCAAAGGCCTACCCAAAGGCTGTGCTGAATTGGTGAAATTTTACCTGCTGGCAAAAGCCCGGGGAAATGGAATGGGAACTAAATTGATGAAACAAAGTATAGAGTCGACAAGAGAGTTGGGGTATTCCGAAATTTATATTGAAACCTTACCTGAGTTTGAGAACGCGGTGGGAATGTATGAAAGGGCAGGGTTTGAAAAACTGGAAAAGCCTTTAGGAGATTCCGGGCATACGGGGTGTGATATTTGGATGATTAAAAAACTTTAGTGCAAATAATAGTTGAAGAGATTGAATTACAGAAATACTACCCTTTTGTCTGTCGACATTTTCCCTTGAAAGGGAAAACAGTTTTGTTGCATAAGCTTCGGTGAGCAGGCTTTTCTCATGAGGGGAGCTTCCAAGAGGGTGAGGGGTAGAAAAAAGAGAGTTTATCTACGGTAATTCCTCAATCTTCAAGCATAAAAAAGGCGGGATAAAATCCCGCCCGGTTAATACTTTTAAGCCGCGATGTCGGCAAATGCGTCTGCCAGTACATCGGGGTACATCTCTTTAAAATTTTCATAGCACCAGTTGCGTAAGTTGTGCAACTGATCGGGCTCCACCCAGTTAATGCATTTGGATAACTCTTTACTGAACAATTCTTTGCTAAAACTAACTTTGGGTAGAATTACTTTTGCGTATTCAAACATGGCTTCTTCTTTTATTGTTCGCTACTAAAAATAACATCCAAAATTCAATTAAAGTATGCTGTAAAATATCCTTTAACACTAATTAACGCATCCTTTTGGCTGCATTTTTCCTATTGCATTGATCGTGTGTTATTTAGATTGTTTCTATCTAATTTGTGTTTAATAACATTTAGATTTGTTAAACTTTTAAGTAGTAAACATTAGTCAGTAATAAGCATGTTTTTTACAAATTGTTTTACCGAATCAGCAATCTCAACTTCATTGCTGAATGAGCTTACAAAAGCACTGCCGATAATAGCTCCACTGGCATATTTGCACGCGTTAGTAAAGGTAGCATTGTCCGAAATACCGAAACCGATAAGGCGATGATTTTTTAGGTTCATTGTCTGAATACGTTCAAAATAATCCTTATGAAAATCTTCTACTCTTTTGCCGGCACCTGTTGTTGACGACGATGAAACCATGTAAATAAATCCTTCGCTGGCTTCGTCAATCTGGCGAATACGTGCTTCCGAAGTTTGTGGGGTAATCAGCAAAATATTGTGCAGGTTGTTCTGCTCAAAAATTGTTTTGTATTCTGCCTCAAATTCATCCAATGGGAGGTCGGGCAGGATAGTGCCGTCGATTCCAATTTCGTTACACTTCTGGCAGAACTTCTCTACACCGTATTGATAAACAGGATTCAGGTAGCCCATTAAAACTAACGGTATAGAAACCGATTCGCGAATGGTTTTTAATTGCTCAAAAAGTACTTTCAGCGACATGCCATTTTTTAAGGCAATCTCGCTGGTACGCTGAATCGTTGGACCGTCAGCTGTTGGATCAGAAAAAGGCATGCCAATTTCGATGAGGTCGACGCCATTCTTTTCCAGCTGCTGAATAATTTCAACGGTATCGTTCAGGTTGGGGAATCCGGCAGTAAAATATACCGAGAGTATGTTTTCTTTTTTTCTTTCGAAAAGTTGATTGATTCTGTTGTTCATGATAATAGTTTTAATAGAACGCAGATGACGCTGGTTGTACAGATTTTCGTTGATTTTTTATCTGTGGTAATCATTTTAAATCTGGTGTTGTCAGCGTTCGGTTTTAATATCCAAAATAATTCAGGTAGGTTTCCATATCCTTGTTTCCGCTACCAGAAAGGTTAATCACATTCACATCGTCAGGATTCATTTTTATTTTATCCAGCGCCGCAAGAGCGTGAGCTGATTCCAGTGCCGGAATGATGCCTTCTTTTTGTGTAAGTAGCAGCACTGCTTTTAATACTTCCTCGTCGGTAGCAGCCAAAAACTTAGCACGACCTGTTTTAAAAAGGTGCGCATGTAAAGGCCCGATTCCAGGGTAATCCAGTCCCGCTGAAATAGAGTACGGTTCGGTAATTTGGCCGTCTTCATTTTGCATTAACACAGTCCTACTTGAGTGCAATACTCCGGGAGTTCCAACCGTTAAGGTCGCCGCAGTTTCATCGGTGTCGACTCCTTTTCCGGCAGCTTCCACACCGATCAGTTCCACCCGTTCATCATCGAGGTAATGGTAAAAAGCTCCGGCGGCATTACTTCCTCCACCTACACACGCTAAAATGCGTGTTGGAAATTCAGAGCCTGTTTGTGCCTGTAATTGCTTTTTCATCTCGGCGCTTATAACCGATTGGAAACGCGCAACCATATCGGGGTAGGGGTGCGGACCAACCACCGAGCCGATTATGTAGTGTGTGTCTTCCGGATTGTTGATCCAGTCGCGCATAGCTTCGTTGGTGGCGTCTTTCAACGTTTTGTTACCGCTGTGTACCGGAATAACTTCGGCACCGAGCATCTTCATCTTTTTTACGTTTGGTGCCTGACGTGAAACATCCAATGCTCCCATATAAACAATACATTTAATGCCTTTTAGCGCACAAACTGTTGCTGTTGCCACACCGTGTTGGCCTGCTCCGGTCTCAGCGATAATGCGTGTTTTTCCCAGCTGCTGTGCCAACAGAATTTGTCCGATGGTATTATTCAGTTTATGCGATCCTGTGTGATTCAGATCTTCCCTTTTCAGGTAGATCTTGCTACCGTAATGCTCCGAAAGGCGGCTGGCATAATACAGCGGCGACGGACGGCCCACATAATCTTTTAAAAGCTGATCAAATTCTTTTTTGAACGAATCTGATTCTATGATTTCCAGGTAACGGCGCTTAAGTTCATCAATATTGGTAAACATCATTTCGGGAATCCATGCCCCGCCAAATTCGCCGTAATATCCTTTTTCGTCTACTTGATATTTCATAATCTTTATTGCTTTGGCGCAATCAGCATCTATTCTGCCTTTAATTGCGCAATAAATTGTTTTAGTTTTTCAATGTTTTTTAATCCGGGTTCGTCCTCAAACCCACTATTCAGGTCTACTCCTGCCAGCATCGGATGATTTAGTTCTTTTATCTCAGCTGAGTCATCAGGACCAATTCCTCCACTGAGAAAAAAGGGTGTATTCCCGGTGTAGTTTTCCAGGATCTGCCAGTTGAATTTTTTACCCGAACCACCATGCTGTTTGGTTTTTGTATCGAATAAAAAATAATCAACTTTTCCCTCATAGGCTGCTGTTGTAGCAAATTTAAAATCATCATCCATAGGAAAGGCCTTTAGTACTTTTAGACCCTGGTTTTTTAATAATCCGCAGGTTTTTGGATTTTCCTTTCCGTGCAACTGAATGTATTCGAAACCAAAGTTCTTTGCCAGACCAAGAATTTCAAATGCATTCTCGTTTACAAAAACACCCACCTTGGGTTTGTCTGATTGAAAGAGTCCGGCATCGGGTGTGTCACCAACAAATCGTTTGGAAGGGCCGTAAAAAATATACCCCAGCAGATCAACGCCAAGCGCTTCCACCTGTTCACGGTTTTGGGTGAATTTCATTCCGCACACTTTTATTTTTAGGTCTTTTGTCATCTTGTTCCAGTTCTGTCATTTCGAACGTAGTGAGAAATCTGTAACATCGTGCTCCGAATTAAAAGATTTCTCCTCATTCTTCGTCGAAATGACATTTATAATTCATCAATTAACTTTTTACAAGCCGCTCCCGGATCATCAGTTTTCATAAAGGTTTCTCCAATCAGGAAGCCTTTAAAACCATGCTCTTTCAGGTATTTGATCTCGGCGGCTCCTGCCAAACCACTTTCCGATATTTTTACAAATTTGGCCGGAATAAGTTTCGAAAGCTCCACCGAAGTTTCAACGCTCACCTCAAAGGTTTTCAGGTTGCGGTTGTTTACGCCAACAACATCAACAAAGTCGTTTACAATCTCCAGCTCTTCTGCATTGTGAATTTCCATTAACACATCCAGTCCCAGTTCTTTGGCTTTTTTTGCCAGTTCCAGGGCCTTTTCTTTTGGAAGACATGCCGCAATTAAAAGAATCACATCCGCACCAAAAGCTTTGGCTTCCACAATTTGATAGGTATCGATCATAAAATCCTTTCGCAAAATCGGGATATCAGGATTAGCTTCACGCGCTTTTGCAAGGTTCGCCAAGGTGCCACCAAAATATTCAAAATCGGTAAGGACAGAAAGGCACGAAGCGCCCGCAGCGTTGTAGGCATGGGTAACTTCTTCCACTTTTGCCGAAAAATTGATTTCACCTTTTGATGGCGATTTTTGCTTGAATTCCGCAATAATCCCGGAAGCACCTTCTTTTAGCAGCTTTGCTTTTAGGGAGTTGCATTTTCTTGCAAAACCCGGATATTTCTCCAGCTGTTCAATGCTAACTACCTTTTTCTGGGCAGCTACTTCTTGTTTTTTTGTTGCTACTATTTTGTCAAGAATATTCATTGTCTTTTTTATTGAACCGTCCTTTAGGGCGGTTATTAAAGTGTTTATAAGTCCGCCAGAGATTTTAGAAAATTTGTAGATTTTTAAATTACAAATTTTCTAAAATCTCTTCTTTGTATTGATATTGGCAAAATCACCGCCTTAAAAGACGGTGTTAGTTACTGCTTCCAACTTCTTCAACGCATTTCCGCTTAGTAAAGATTCGAGCGCCATTTCAACACATTCCGTCAATGTTTTATCCGGGAAAACTACTTGCAGACCAACGGCAGCGTTTGCAAGAACAACATTTGTTTGCTCTGTAGTGCCATTGCCTTTCAGAACATCGATAAATATTTTTGCAGCATCTTCCACCGATTCTCCACCAAAAAGCTTCTCTGGTTCAACCTGTGGCAATCCAAATTCTGACGGAGACACCAGTTTGTCTTCTGATTTTGTGGCAAAGTGCGTATCGGCTGTCAGCGAAATTTCGTCGTAACCATCTACACTGTTTACAATGGCAAAGTTAACATCCATTGTTTTGTACACGTTCTTGTAGTGCTCGAAATTTAAACTGTTGTTAACGCCAAGAACCTGGTATTTTGGTTCCGAAGGATTGATCATCGGCCCAAGAATATTAAAGAAGGTTGGCACTTTTAGAGCCCTGCGAACCGGAGCAATATGTTTCATTGCCGGATGGAATAGCGGAGCATGTAAAAAGCAAAATCCTCCTTTTTCCAGATCGCTTTTTAATTTGTCGATCTCGTTGCTGAATTCATAACCAAGAAATTCCAAAACGTTCGATGAACCGCTGGTTGATGTGGCTGCGTAGTTCCCGTGTTTGGTAACATTTACTCCGGCACCCGCAACAATAAAACAGGATAGGGTGGAAATGTTGAACGTGTTTTTACCGTCGCCGCCGGTACCCACAATATCAATTGCGTTGTAGTCAGAGAGATCAACTTTTTTACTGAGTTCTACCATCGCATCACGAAAACCGCCCAGTTCTTCCGACTGCAAAGTACGCATTTTAAAAACGGTTAGAAATGCAGCAAATTCAGCTTCAGAATAAAGGCCTTTTCCAACGCCGGTTAAAGCAGCTTTGGCTTCTTTGCGGGTGAGGGTGTTTCCTTCAAAAAGGTATTGTAATGTTTCTTTCATCTTTTTTAAGCAGTTGAGTTTTTTTGAATTTGACTTACTATTTGTTCGGATACAACCAGTTCTCGATCATTTTTTCGCCCAGCGGTGTCAATACTGATTCCGGGTGGAACTGGACACTTTGCACATCGTATTCTTTGTGCTGCATCGACATTACCAGGCCGTCTTCATCGTAGCTGGTAACTTCAAAACATTCGGGAAGTTGCTCAGCCTGCACGATCCATGAGTGGTAACGCCCCACATCAAATGATTCAGGCAATCCTTCAAATAACTGCGATTTTATTTCGGTTTGTTTAACCGGTGTGGCAATTCCGTGCAGAACACGGTTCATATTGTGTAGCTTACCGCCAAAAGCTTCGCCAATGGCCTGGTGCCCCAGACAAACGCCGAGCATACTTTTCTTTGGTGCGTATGCTTTAATAATGTCGAGTAAAAGACCTGCTTCTTCCGGAATTCCTGGACCCGGAGAAAGAACGATCTTATCGTATTTGTCAATTTCCTCCAATGCAATCTGATCGTTGCGAAACACATCAACCGGCTGGCCCGAGATCTTTTTTATAGCATGTACCAGGTTGTAGGTAAATGAGTCGTAATTATCGATAACTAATATCTTCATCATTTCAAGTTTTTAATTAATTCCTTTAGCCATTTCAATCGCATTTTTCAATGCAGCCAGTTTGTTATTCACTTCTTGTAGTTCGCTTTCTTCCTGCGAGTCGGCAACAATACCGGCCCCTGCCTGGTAATACAGTTTCTTGTCTTTACTCAAAAACGAGCGAATCATAATCGCATGGTTCACCGAATTGTCAAAACCAAGGTAACCAATACAACCGCCGTAGTAACCACGATTCTGGTTTTCGTATTTGTCGATCAGTTCCATGGCTTTATACTTTGGTGCACCCGAAAGTGTTCCGGCCGGGAAGGTTTCTCCCAATACTTTTATCAAGTTGGTATCGTCGGTAATTTCTCCCGAAACCTGCGAAACGAGGTGAATAACATGAGAGAAAAACTGTACTTCGCGGTAAGTTTCTACAATTACATTGTCAGCATTTCTACTTAAATCGTTACGGGCAAGATCTACCAGCATTACGTGCTCGGCATTTTCTTTTGGATCTTTGCTCAGCTTTTCTGCCAGCTCCCGGTCCTGGTCGTCATTTCCGGTACGTTTAAAAGTGCCGGCAATGGGGTGAATATATGCTTTGTTGTCTTTAATTCTGATCTCCGCTTCCGGACTCGATCCGAAAATACTGTAAGTTCCATAATCGAAGTAAAACAGGTACGGCGATGGATTTATGGAACGAAGTGCCCGGTAAACATTAAAATCGTCGCCAACAAATTCCTGTGAGAACTGGCGGCTTAAAACAATTTGGAAAACATCGCCACGGTAGCAGTGCTCTTTACCTTTGGTTACCATGTGCATGTATTCTTCGTCGGTGATATTCGATTTTTCTTCGCCACGCACATCGAAACTGGCTGTAGAGAAGTTCAGGTTCACTAATAAATGATGAACGTAATCCATTTGCGACTCTTCATTTTCCAAAAGGTTCTCAACAATGTGGATTTGGTTTTTGTGGTGATCGATGGCTACAACATATTTATAAAAGCTGTAGTGTACTTCCGGTGTTTGGTATTCTTCCGGCTTTGGTGATGAAAAACGAATGCTTTCGAAATGTTGAATGGCGTCGAAATTCAGGTAGCCGAATAATCCGTTGGCCGGCAATTCAATTTCATCTGAATCAACATTAAATGTTTTAAAGAAGTTGTCCAACTCATCGTGTAACTTCTTTTCGGGCGAAATTTTGAATTTTTCCTGTTCCCTGCCCGGCAAATCGATACCAACCTCGCCGTTTGTAACTTTAAAATTCGCAATTGGATTAAAAGCAATGAACGAGTAGGCATTTTCAACTCCGTGGTAATCGGAGCTTTCCAGCAATATCGACTTTGGATAAAGCGTGCGAAGTCGTAAATAAATGCTTACCGGAGTTACGGTGTCGGCAAGTATTTTACGTACGACCGGTTTAAAATTGAGTTTTTCCATTTTGTTTTTTTATTTGTTTGTAATACTATTCAAAATTGTAGTCAGTAAGATGTTTAAACTAAAAACGGCTCATCGTGAATTCCGATGAGCCGCTTTTAATTTATGCAATGACGTATCCTCTCTTCACGATATTTGTAAAAAGTTGCTACGCCACCACCAAATGTTATTTGTTCTTGTCATTGTAATCTTGTTAAATAAAAAACCTGCTTTCTTGTTAGAAGCAGGCCTTTTGAAATATCTTTAAAAATACCAATATGGCTCTTTAACTCCTAACTTACGTAAGAAGACCCCACCACGGAAGCCATATTGTATTTATTTTTTGCATTTTTTAATTTTAATCTTCTGCAAGAAAAAAGTTTTTTTTGAAATATCAAAATATTGTTGGCAGAAGCTTTAAAAACGGTTTCTCAAAATAAGGTTGTTTTAACTTTAGTTCGATAAGGTGAAACGGAAACTAACTCCAAAATTCGCATTGGTTGTACGGTACGACAACGATGTAAACGGATCGTTAATAATACGATCGTAGTACACACGCATTTCAAACTTGTCACTCAACCGGTAATCAGCATACGTTTTTAAAGTAAAGTTACCTTGTCCTGCCGTAATCTGGTCGGCAGCATCGTCTAACTGGCGTAAAATAGTTTTTGTTTTACGGTACGAAATATCGGCACGAACATTTAAATCGTTCGAGTAAGCCTGTTGCGAATTCTTTGTTTTTATGATCAAATCCATTCGTGTAAAACGGTAACCCACACCTAAAATATATTCGTTGCTCAATATCTCGGTAAGCTGGTTGTTCGATAGCGACAAGTTCAGGTTACGGGCACGTTTAATCTCACCGCGGGTGGTTAGATCGCTCAGCCACATTATATCGATATTGATCAGCGGGTTGAAAGCTTCAACAATACTTACTGTGTTAAAATCGTAGGCCGGAACAAAGTTATCGGCCAGGTCGCGTACCATCGTGTAGCCATCCTCGCCTGCAATAAAGTTCAGGTTGGTAGCATACGATCCAACATTGTAAGTTGAACGGTAGGTATGTTGGAAATTTAACGAACGCATTACCTGATTCAGTCCCGGAATTCGAGAAACCATTCCTTCGTAACGAATGCTCCAGTTCGGACGTATATATTTCAATGACGGGAACATGCTCAACGATACACTTTCAGGATCTTTATTCTGATATGCCGCAAGGAACGCCGGAACAAGAACCTCAACCGAGTTCGGACCATATCCGTCAGGATATCCCGGATAATTCGCATGCGGATCATTCGGATTATAACCTCCACTTGTTCCGCGTTGCTGTGCCAAACGATGTGCAATTACACGGCGGTAGTCCTTCATGTTTTCAAAAGCATCGGAGCTGGTTACTTCTTCTTTTCCAATTTTGAAGAAGGCAGTTCCCAATGTGAGTGTCGACATACTAAAGTTTCCGCTTTCGGAATAGCTGTTGGCCACAAAACTTCCAGAGTTCGTATCGTAATTATAGAACTCTGTAATATTTTTCGATATGGAGCGATTTGCATTGATGTCAATTCGCAAATCGGGGAGAGGTTCCCACAGTGCACGCAAATTAATTCGTTCGTTTTCCATAATCTGGAACGGTTGATTTAATGTAGAGTCGATGGTTATCCAGCCGTTCTCTGCAGCTTTTATCGCAAAATCTCGGTCTTGCCAGCCAAACAGGAATGGAAGTCCCGGAGCCAGTTTCGGATCCATAGTTGGTGTTCCCCATTCGGGATCGCCACTAAATTTGCCGGTTCCAAACAACGTTGGTTCAGGCAGGAAACCTGGTAAAACAGTACCTCCGTTTTTGCTGTAGTTTACAGTGAAGGTACGCACTCCAATTACCATTCTTGTAGTTAAATCCAATATGTCTTTTAGGAATGTTTGATCGCCGCGTTTTCCGGTAACGGTAAGCATTGCCTGTTGCACATCAACCGACGGAATAAACTCAATGGTGTTGGCATCAATAATATTTGTTCGGCCCGGAACAGTTTTTCCGTCTGTACCGGTAACCAATACTTTTACTTTTTTGGTATTCAGCTTGTGGGCAAATTGTTGGCCCTGGTCGGCTGCAAATTTCGCACTGCTGCTAAATGTTTCTTCTTTTTTTCGTTGCAGTGGTTCGGCTTGCTGGTTCGTTCTTCCTCTTGTACTCCGGCTGTTTAGGCTGCCACGGCCACGTCCTGTCCGCCTGAATTTCTGGTCGACCTCTTTAAAATAAGGCACCTTGTTAAACAGGGTTTGGAAATTGGCGTTACCGGTGAGAGTAAGGTTGCGCGAGTTGGTAATAATATTACCAACATTAATATCGTCGTTTGTTAACGACCCTGCGGCCCACTCGTAAGTTCCCGAGTAGCGAACGGTTCCGCTCATAAAGTTCAATGCACGAATACTTCGGAGTGGCACCTGATAAGTGGCATTAAAACTATGGTTATAAACTGTTGGTCGTCCTAAATGCCACAAGTTTGTCAGTATCGAATCGCGTTTCCATTCGTAATCGTCGTCGTTTTTATTTATCCGGCCTTCGGGTTCATCAATGCGCGAGGTTCCCCGTGATGAGAAATCGAATTTTAACGAGCGGGTAACGTCGTAACGGATATCGAGGTAACGGTTCCAAAGGAAATCCTTGTCGTAGGTAGCCGGCAAAATCAGGTTCGGGTTGGTAATATTCCTCGATTGACGTTCGTGGTACTTACGGAAAAGATCGGTACGATACGAAATTTGTGTTGGCAGCGGATAGAAATTAAAGTCGCCAATCAATTTTAAAGGCCCCTTTTGCAGGAACTGAACTTTGCTAAACGGCTGAATCAATTTCGGCCGGTTACTGTAGTTGTACGAGAACATAAAACGGTGCGTTCTGTTCACGTTATACTCGGTCGTAATGTTTCGTTTCGAAGTTTCGTTGTACGAATAGGTAACTGCGAAGTTTTCCGGATCCCACAAATGTGTTTTCTCTTTCTGGCGCTGTGGCTCTATTTTTACGTTTGTAAAGTTGAGGCTTTTTCGCTCAATCACATCCTGCGATATATTTTTTATCGAGTCTTTCTCGCTGCTGGTTCGTGCATGAGACAACGATTCTTTCAATTCAATATCCGGATTTACCGGATCGTATTTTGGTGTTGCAGTACTGTTTGAGTAACCATAGTACATTGGAATACGAACACCGGCTCTTTCAGGGAAGAAACGTCCCCAGTCGATAGATGCTGCCACATCAATTTCGTTCAGATCATCCATCGACCTGCTATTGATATTTTCATCGATGCTACCGAAGCCGGCAGTACGTTTACGTCCGGCAACCACCACGCTACCCAGGTCGGCTAAACGAGTTGAAACGCGAGCATTGGCAGCCCAGCCACCTTCATCATCGAAATCGGTAAGGCGTAATTCGTTGGCCCAAATAATTACCGATTTCGGTCCGGTGTTCACCTGTCCTCGTTTATTGCGAACCCCCATCATCATTACTTCCACGTTGCCCAGGTTCGGGCTACCTTTTATTTTTACCCGGTTTTTACCGTCGTTCCAGCCAGTGTGTGCACCTTCAAAAATATCCTGCATCGAAATACTCGAGCCTTCCATTCGCATCGCGTCGTTACGCTCCAGTTTCAGGTTGGTAAACAGCTCGAGCGGAATATTAATCCGGTTCTGATCGGGCCAAACAATATAACGTTCGCTTTCAATATCACCATTGTAATTTCCTTCCGGCGTAAGCGTTAATGGTACTTCGTATTCATAATAGTTGTAATTGTAATCCGATCCCAGTCTAATAAAGAAATAGAGTTCGTCATCCTCCAACGGGTATTCTTCGATTTCCTCGGCGTGTACTTCCATTTTCAGGGTTTTGTACCTTCTGAAATCCATGTACAATGATTTGTATGCCGCACGTGCGTCACCCCATTCCAAATCAGTTACTTTTATTTCAATCGACTGCTCGTTTAACTGACGCAGCTGTGGATTGGCAGGGTCGATTACCCTTGAAACTCCCGGCGGTAAAATGTAGTTAACCGGTTTGCGGCTTGAATTTTCTTCAATACTCACTGCCGAAATATCAAAACTTGCATCTGGCGAAGGAATCCCTCCGTCTTCCAGGATATCGCCGGTGTAACGGCGCCAGTCGGCACGAACAAGGTCTAGTGTGGCAAAACGCAGCACCGTAGAATCGGCAAAACCATGCATGAACATACGCATAAAGCGAATGGAGTTAAAGTCGTTGATATTACCAATAACCGACTCTGGCGCATTTACCGGAATTTTAAACTGGTACCAGTCAACTTCGCCGATCTCACCATTTTTTAATGGAATATTCTTTACATGTTTTATATCCGCAATAAAGTTGCTTCCAAGTTGCATGTCTTCCTTACGCAAACTAATTTTATACTGGAAATAGCGTTCGTATTCGTTTAGTGTGTTGTCGTCGTTAATGTCTTCAATATCAGGAATTGTAGTTGCCGAAGTAGGATAACTTTCAGGCGACATTTCCGAAGTTCGCGAGTTGCCATCGGGGCCGTTGTATTGTTTGTAGCGCTCCAAAATTCCTAGTTTCTGTTGATCGTAATCCGATCCGCGATAATAATGGAAGTTATCTGACGAAGGGTCGTCCTTAGCCTGCTCGTAAGCATCATAGTTTACTTTAAGCTCCAATTCCTGTAGGTATTGTTGGAAATGTGTAAATTCGTCATCATCGTTCAAACCATCAAAACCAATATCCTGGTACTGGCGTGAACTTACGGTATTATCGAATGCATTTACCAGCGATTGTTGTGTTGAAACGCGTCCCCAAATGGTGGTGTCGACATTGGTTAATTCAGCAGTTGTTGGCAAGCCGTTCTCAAAAGCTTTCCTTGAGTCTTTCAATACATCTTCCGAAATTTCTCCGAGGTTGAAATAAAGATCACCACCTGTATTGTCGCCCATACTGTCGTTAACGAACGGGTCCATCATCCAGAATTCGATATACTCGATATTGGCATTTTCAAAGTCGCTGGTTTGAATTTCGCGCATAATACCACCCCATCGCGATTCCGGATCACGCAATGATCCATCTTGGTTTACCCCTGCTGAGTAATTTGAATTTCCTGTATCATAGTTGTATGGACCACGCTCTGTAGGATAGAAAGCTAAATCAAGCGTTGCGATGTTGGTTGGCTCGCCGGTAGTAAATTCACGCTCCGGAAATATCTCTTGCTCGAACACCTCGCGCACTAAATGATTCGATTGCATGTCCCTGCCTTCCTGGTCATTCTTAATGTGATCCGGTGTAAGCGAATTGTTTCTCAAAAACAAGGGGTCGATGTTGTACCAAGCCAGTTTTGCTCGGTTCATACCGTACTCGAGCGTGTTGCTCAGGTTGGCTTCAGGGAACATATTGTCCTGGTTCTGAGGTGTACTGGCCAGCATCCACGCCGAGCGGGTCCGCATATCAATAGCTGTTTTTGTCGACTCAAAATCATCAATATAAACCGCTCCGTTAATCGACTTTGAACTTCCCGGAACCAGTTGTGCAAATTCTGCCTCAACATCAATTGATGAAGTGGCAGTTGTACTATAAAACGGCAAAGCGTCTAATGCTTTGGTAATAAAAGGCGCTTCGGTATTGTAGCGGGCATCCAATCCGTACATCAGGTTCGAAATCGGATCTTCACCATAATCCACTTTTTCTGTTAACGGGCGTTCGTTCATCCAAAGGGCTGTTGCTCCAATGTTAAAATTATCTGAAAAAGCATAGTTGGCATGTGTCCCCATAAGGGTTTTTCGTTGCATGGTAAACAGGTCTTCACTCTCGGTCGCAACTGATATCGGCGTTCCGGCTTCGAGCAGTGCCTGGTTTATAATTTTTACCCGTCCCAGCGTGTAATCTACCGTGTAATCAACATTTTCGGTAAGTACTTGTCCGCCGGCAGTAACTGTTACCGAACCTTGCGTAAGGTTTAAGGTTCCCAGCGCAATATCGGAACTTGACGATCCTTTGTAACTACCGGTAAGTCGGAATTTATTGTGTTCTGCATCTTGTTCCGCCTTTACCTGCGTAGAATCGTATAACGTTTGAAAAGTGAATTGTTCAATGTCGGATGGATTTTGAATGGAATCGGCCAAATGACTGCCAAAAGGTTCAACCACCGGGAAAATAATACGCCCCGAGTTGGAGTTTACCGTAATGCCTTCAACATAGTCGAACACCCCGTCTTTTGTAGGGTCGAGCTGCGAATTGAGCATATCCAGTCGCATGACTTCCAAAAGAATATGTCCTTGAATTCGTGATGCAGGTAAGTAATTAATATAGGTCCCGGTTGAGTCGTTTTGGTAAACTACATTCAACTCAAAATCGTCGCTGGTTAATTGGTAAGCATTCAGGTTATAAATGTTTTTCATCATAAGGTTCCAGGTTGGTTTACCTGGCGACAAGTTGGTACCTTTCAGCAACTTCATGAACAGAGTTTGCGGCGCATCAATACCATCGGTTGAGAATTCACCCACCTGAAATGTTTGACCATTGTAGGTAAAGTTAAAAGCTACTGCAAGAACTTCATCCGTGTTCAATGCACTGTTTAGCGAGATGTATCCCAGTTGTTTGTTGATGGTAAATTCTGAGTCGTTCAGTTTACGTGCCTGCTCAATCTTTTCAAAGTCGGTGCCGCCTTTAAAATTTTCCCCGAACTGAGACATAATGCTGGTGATATTCTGCACCTGACGAACACCGTTGTAAGTAGTGTTCATTTCATTGTAAAGCCCGTTGGCCTGGTTATTCGGGAATAAATTTTGCGGGTAAGGTAGCCCGTTATTTTGCTGAAACTGCGGAATATTGTTGTAGATGTGCGGATCGTGTTCTGCCAAATCCTGGAAAGCCAGAACGTTTCGGGAATCATCAAAATCGTTTGATTTGTTGGTTACCCAAACTTCCACTTTGTTAATGGTAATGGGCGAACGCGGAACAGCTGTACTTTGGAGCCATTCGTTGTAATGATCGCGGAAATATTGTGCCAGGAAAAAGTGACGGTTAGCATCGTAATTGGCTGCCGAGATATCGAAAGTAGCAACCTGTGCGCCTCCTTCGGTTTCCACGGTTCTTGATTCACCGCGGTGTTGCGAGAAAAGCGTTGTAAGTGTAAGTTTCCCGAACTGCATTTCGGCTTTAACACCAAACAGGTTCGAGGCGCCGGTTATTAACGAACCGTTTAGTGGTAACGACACATTACCGGCTTCAATGCGTTGTAGTATCTCATCTTCGTCGCCGGTGTACTCGAGGTTCATTTTATTTTCGTAATCAAAAGTAGCTTCGGTGTTGTAGTTCACCCGCATGTTCATTTTTGTACCGATCTGGCCGGTAACGTTCATCTGAATTTTCTCGTCGAAATCGAACGTAGGAACTTTTCGCAAGCGTTCGGGAATCGACGGGTTTTCAGTTTTATTAACCTGGTAGCCAAAACTTACTTCAACATAACCCTGCGGCTGAATATTGATAGTGTTTCCTCCGAAAATACGGTTAAACGCTTCGCTGCCAATGGTGAGTTTCGGGAGTAGTCCGCCACGGGCATCGATAGATTCTTGTTGTGTTCTCGACCGCCAGTAATCCTGAATCGATTTATCGAAGTCGTATTCCAGGTAGTCGTCGAGCGACATACTTTGTGGCAAACGGTAATTTAACGAACCCACCTTTTCGTAAAAAACGTACTGACCGGTTATCGGGTCGTACTCAATTTCGTACTTAATGTTGCTGGGCTTGTTTAGGTATAATTTTGAGGAATCCTGATCGGGATATCCAAACGCCGGCTGATCCTTGAAAGGGTAGGGTAGATTGCCCGTTGTATCTATTTCAGGCACTTCCTGAGCCTCTCCTTTGAGAGGAATTGAAAGGGCAAAAAATACGAATAGAATGAAGAATATTTTAGGTAAACTTCGGCTAAGTGTCATTTCATTAAAATTACTACAACAAAGGCTTTTCGAAAAAAATGGTTGCTACTTCTTGTCAGGTTTTTCTTTTTCGAAAATGGTAAATTTTATAACCTTTTCAATGCTTGTTTTATTACGCTCTCAACATTTGCGTCAGGTTGCTCTTGAAGTATCTTCGATACTATCTTTTCAGCATCTTTCTTCACAAAACCAAGCATGACTAATGCAGATAACGATTCATTCCTGATAGTATTGTCTGCAGCAGGTAAAATTTGCCCCGAATCGGGAATTTTTCCGAGTTTATCTTTTAGGTCGATTATGATACGTTGTGCAGTTTTTGCTCCGATACCTTTTACAGCTTTGAGTACGGCAACATTTTCGGTTGTTACAGCGGCTTTTAATTCATCAGGATTTAACGACGAAAGCATCATAATTGCCGTGTTGGCACCAACTCCGTTTACCGAAATCAGATTGCGAAATAATTCACGTTCGTTGGTGGTGGCAAAACCATACAATGTATGTGCATCTTCGCGAACTACCTGGTGAAGAAAAACTTTCACTTCCTTTTTCCCGTTTAGTGCGCTGTAAGTGTTCAATGAAATATGAACGAAGTAGCCAACACCGGAAGTTTCTACCACAACATTTGTTGCGCTTATTTCGGCAATGTTACCCTTAATGAATTCGTACATAGCAAAGCTTTTTTATAATGTGTCTTCCTCTTCTGATGCTTCAATATCAACACTTTCATCAACCTGGTTTGGGTTAATATCATATTTTCTCAGCGGGTTTTTACTGATCTCGCTGTAAATACTTCGGTTTTTATAAACATCAATGGCAAGGTACAAAGCCTGGCGGAAAGATTCGGGTGATGCTTTTCCTTCTCCGGCAATTGCGTATGCGGTACCGTGAGCCGGCGATGTGCGGATTACCGGTAATCCGGCAGTGTAGTTTACGCCACGCTCAAACGAGGCCAGTTTAAAAGGAATTAATCCCTGATCGTGATACATGGCCAGGATGGCATCAAATTTCCGGTAATCTTCCGATCCGAAGAACCCATCAGCAGGATATGGTCCAAATGCCATAATGCCTTCTTTTTTAGCCTGTATAACGGCCGGAAGAATTATTTCTTTGTCTTCTTTGCCAATTAAACCATTGTCGCCGGCATGCGGATTCAATCCAAAAACGGCAATTCGCGGTTTGGTAATGGCAAAGTCTTGCTGAAGCGATTTGGCAATAATCCTGATCTTTGAAAGAATTATTTCTTTATTCAAACTTTCAGCCACTTTTGAAATTGGAATGTGTGTTGTTACCACACCAATTTTCAACGATTCGCTCACCATTAACATGGCATAGTCTTTTGTGTCGAATTTTTGTGCCAGGAATTCTGTATGTCCCGGAAAGTTAAATTCTTCACTTTGAATATTGTCTTTGTTAATCGGTGCAGTGATCAGTGCATCGATATAACCTTTTTGAAGATCGCTGGTAGCACGGTCGAGTGCATCAAAAGATGAAACTCCGGCTTCGGTGGTTGATTTTCCCAATTCCACACGAATATTTTCATCAACACAATTTATGATGTTTGCTTTTCTGTGTAATAATTCTTTGGTGTTTCGAATGTGGTTGAAGCTTACATCGTTTATATCTAGTGTTTTACGGTGGTAGGCTGCTACTTTTGGAGAGCCATAAACAACCGGTGTGCACATTTCCAGAATTCGCGGATCGGAAAGTGTTTTTAAAATAACTTCATATCCAATTCCGTTTATATCGCCGTGAGTAATTCCAATGCGTATTGTATCTTGTTTTGCCATTGTATTTTATTTCAGAAAATTTGCCCTTTTTATAAAGTGTCGCAAAGTTAATTTATTTAATTTAAATGAGCATGATCTTATTTATGTGTGATTTCCACGCTTTTCATGCTCATGCGGAGTGTTTTCATTTTGCCTGTAATTTCAAAAAATCATATAGTAACCGTGCTCCAAAACCAGTTCCTCCGGCAGGTCGGTAGGCCTCCTTCTCTTTTCTGAAAGCGGGGCCTGCCATATCAACATGTATCCAGTTGTAATCGGTAAAATGTTCCAGGAACTTTCCGGCTATGGTGGTTTGTCCTTCGCGCGCGCCAAGATTGTTGAGGTCGGCAATTGGCGATTTTAGCGGTGCGGCGTACTCTTCCCAAAGAGGAACTTCTATCAGCCGTTCGTAGGTATTAAGTCCCGATTTTTTTAGTTGTTCCATGTTTTTGGCTGTGTTGCCCATTACTACTGCAGCGTGTGGTCCGGCAATAATATCGGCCGATCCGGTTAAAGTAGCGCAATCAATTACCAGTTGTGGTTTGTACTTTTTTGCATAGCTCAATGCATCGGCTAAAATGAGTCTTCCCTCGGCATCGGTGTTTTTAATTTCCACCGTAGTTCCGTCGAACATTTTAATGATATCGCCCGGAACGTAGGCATTTCCATCGGGGCGGTTGTCGGTAGCCGGAACCAGGCCAACAATATACAGCGGAAGTTTATTAAGAGCAGCGGCGTAAATTGTGGTTACAATTGCGGCAGCTCCGCCCATGTCCGATTTCATATAGTCCATCGAGTTTGGGGTTGGTTTCAGACTTAAACCGCCGGTATCGTAAACAACGCCTTTTCCCACCAAAACAATGGCTTGTTTATTGGTTGCGTTTTCTGGTTTCCATTCCAGAATATTAAATGTTGGAGGATCGATACTGCCTTTGTTTACTGCCAGTAGCCCACCCATTTTTAGCGTTTCAATTTTTTTCTTGTTAAAGACCTCGAGCGAAAAGCCGGCTTCGTTGCTTAACTTTTCAATTTCTTTCGAGAATTGGCTTGCAGTGAGGAATGACAGCGGTTCGTTAACTAAATTGCGCGCTGCAAAAGTCGCCTTTGTAGTATTTACAATCTCATTGATCTTTTCGTTGGAAATCTTCTCATCGACGATTAAAATATTTTCAATTTGAAATGTTTCTTTCTCCTTTTTGTATTTCTCGAAGGTGTAGCTGTTAAGCAGTAATCCTTCTAAAAATTCAGGTAAAAAACCGGCCTTGCAAAAATTGGTGAGTTGAACAGTTGATTCACCGGCCGATTTAAGGGCATCGTATAATTTTGTGCCGGCTACCCTCGCCATTTCGGCTTGTTGGTATTCTTCTTTATCGGTTTTTATTTTGCCAAAAAAAAGAAGGTTCGGAATGCGGTTAATCGTGCATGTATCTTCCTTTTCAAACTTCTTCTGCAGGAAAGTCTTTTCCGTTTCGGGGAGTTCGACCGAAGCAATCTCTTTTAAATCGGTAAATAAACAGGCCAGAGAACTATCTTCTGCGATTTTGGAAGTAATGGATATTTTTGGGATCATAGTTTAAAATTTTAAGCTAAAATAAGGATTAAATACAAGTTGTTTTGGCAGAAATAAATTAAACAGTTGACAGCGAATTGTTAATTCGTTCCAGAACTTTTCCTGCAAATTGTTTTAGCGGCGTGTTGTGTAGGCTGGTACAATTAAAAAAGGACCTTAAAAAAGGCCCTTTACTTCTGTTTTTGTATCGTATTTTTTAATGATCGTCGCCAAAATAAGCATGCTCGAAAAGGTGAAGCTTCTCGCGAAGTGTATCAATAATACTTAAATCGGTACTTTGTTTACTTTTCATCGCAAATACCGAAAGGTGGTGTAACAGTTCGAGCTGTTTTACATATTTGCGGTAAGCTTCCTCATCGGCCGATGAAGTTATTTTAATACGTTGGTGCAAAAAATACTGGCTTACAATTTCCTGCATTTTTTTTGCATGTTCTTCTTTGTTCATTACCCAACGAACCAACTGATTGTAATCGGGATTTTCCGATTTCGACAATTCATTAATCTGGTTCATCGATTTTTCAATGGTTTCAATGTGTTCGTATAACAGGGCAATGCGAACCGAGTCGCCATAAATCCCACAAGGAATTTCGCAATGTGCTTTTGCCTGAAAACTTGAAAGTGCAATAATGCCCATGATTAAGGCCGCGGAAAAAAGTTTTGTAATTTTTTTCATTTCTTTATTTTGAATGCTTGCATTTAATAACTGTCTGTATAACAATAAAAGTGGAATATGGTTTGAGTTTGTCCCATATTTCCCTCAATAGGGAATTGGATTTTTAATTGATTTTTTTTTAGAAAAAAGTTTTGACTTTTAAGAAAAGCTATTACTTTTGCATCGCTTTTGAAAAGCAAACGTTCTCACAAAGGGAATAAAACCTTCCCCAGTAGCTCAGTTGGTTAGAGCGGCGGACTGTTAATCCGTAGGTCGTTGGTTCAAGTCCAACCTGGGGAGCCACCAAATTTGAAGAGGTCTAAAAAGACCTCTTTTTTTATGCCTAGATTTTACAAAATCTTAAGTTGTTAAGAAAGTGAGCGTGTCAGGTTTAATATTTTCAGATGGCAACGGACTCCCAACTGCAATGTCGCATCTGTGTCCGGGGTCTCCATGCGGCGGATTTAACCTTACCTGAGCCTCTGTTGTTTTTTCCTCATGTGGTTCAGGTTGTACTGATGCTTCAATATTCTGATTTTTTATACCACTTGTATTGTTGATTTCCTGAAGCAGGTTTGAAGCCAGTTTAGCAGATGAAGTTTCAGTTTGTAAGTTGCTCTTATTTTCGGGGCTACACGCCGTTAATGTCAAAAGAGCGATTACTGCAATAAATACTCGCGAAGAAATTATTTTAAATGGATTGGCAATTTGTTTTATGATAAGGAGTTTAGTTTCTAATAAAATCGTTATGAATGAAACATCAGGCTTTTCTTTTAAGTTTATGAAGATGCTCAATTTAAGATCGCGTTAACAACTTTGGAGAAATGTACCGAATAAATCGAGAAATTAGCGGCGAGGTTTTTAATCAAATGCAGTTTTTAAGTAGCTTTGTATTTGTTAAAAACAATATTTTCAATTTTACAAATCAAAATAAATAACAATGAACAAACTAAAACCTTTTATTTTATTAATTGCAATTGCATTAACCGCTTTTGTTCCGGCACAGGCACAACGCGTTGAAAGCGACTCGCCATTAATTGGCAAGTGGGATTTAACCATAAACATGACTCAGAAGCAGATCGAGAATCTCGGACTTTTCCGTCACGGATTAATGGCGTCAGATGGTTTCCCCGGATGGCTTATGGTTAAATTGTCAGGTTTCTCAACACTAACCGGATACTACGTAGGATACGAGGGAAGTGCTCGCCCAATTGCAGAATTTATTTACGATGAAGCAACAGATAAATATCATTTCACCATTCCTCCGCAATGGATGGATATTGATGATCTTTATTTTGAGTTTTCGCTAAAAGATGATAGGCTTACAGGGTATCAAATGCTCGACGGTCAAAAACTGGAATGGACAGGAGTTCGTGCCCCGTCGCTGGAAAGAACAGAACCGCCAATTTGGGGAAATCCTATCGAATTGATTACTGAAAATATGGAGAAATGGGTTATTCCACAGAACAACAAATTTCAGATGATTGACGGAGTTATGGTGAACACCGAATCGGGCGGTAACCTGGTTAGTATTCAGAAATTTGAAGATTTCAAACTTCATGTTGAATTCCGTTACCCTGCAGGAAGTAACAGTGGAATTTATCTTCGTGGTCGTCACGAACTTCAGATCGAAGATTCGAAAGGAAAAACTGACGATGTTAGTATCGGTGGTATTTACGGTTTTATTGCACCTGCGGTTTATGCCGCGAATGCACCAGGCGAATGGCAAACTTATGACGTTACACTTGTTGGGCGCCATGTTACCGTTCTGCTGAATGGAACAGAAGTTATTTCGAACCGTCCTATTCCCGGAATTACTGGTGGCTCGCTTGATAGCAATGAAGGAGAACCTGGCCCTTTTCAAATTCAGGGTGATCACGGCCCGGTGGAATTCCGCAAATTTACTGTTACTCCGGCGGTTAACTAAAAATAGTTATGATTTCCTGTAATTAGGGAAGTATAAAAATTTAAAGAGGTCTTTTTGAGGCCTCTTTTTTTTGTTTTAAATTTTGAAGAAACTGGCAGTTCTGAGTTAACCTCATACATTTAGTGATGGCTCAAAATAAATATTCACAGGAATTTTTTCAGGATGAAGATATAATATTAAATTAGAGCCATGGCAAATTTCGGAAAAAACCTAAGACGTACAATTGTAAGCTTTCATATTATCTTTTCAGCATTGTGGGCAGGTGCTGCCCTTTCAATGGTAATATTAATGTTTACAAAAAATCCGCAAAACGTATCGGAATTATTAGCTTACAACCATGCTAATAAACTAATTGACGACTGGATTATCATTGGCTCTGCAACAGCTTGTTTTTTAACCGGGCTTTTGCTTTCATGGAAAACTCCTTGGGGGTTCTTTAAGCATTGGTGGGTTGCAGTTAAACTTGTTCTAACGACAGCACTTATTATTTTGGGCAGCTTCTGGCTTGGAAAATGGACCAATGAATCGGTTTATATGATACGTGAGCAGGGAGCGGCTATTTATGCAAATACCAGTTATCAGGATTACCAGCTATTCTCAAAATTTTGGGGAAGTTTGCAAACCAGTGTTTTACTGTTCTTATTTTTTATATCTGTATTTAAGCCCTGGAAAAAAATCAAAAAGTCAGTAGTTTATAAGAGCGAATAATACAAGCAAAATTGCAGAAGCAGTAGAATTGAAGTACCACCCGGTTGCTGTATTTCGGTCGTTGGTAATACCCGAAAATGAGACCCACTTTAAAGAAGGACAATGGGGTTGTAATTTCGTTGTTAAATACTGCTGCAAAAGGACGAACCGCTGTTTTTGATGAGAATACTACCAATTGTATTGGCGGTAAAGTTATACTGGGGTCTGGTTGTTACGATGTTGGTTTTATTAAGCAATTTCTGTAGACCGGAATTCAGGGAGTACGGGAAGGCGAATTTTACAAGAAGAATCCTGTGCTGTCAGAAAAGTTTGCACCCGAAGTTCCTCCGGTTGTTACCGGAAAGTATATTGTTTAACTATCGTTTTTTATATCTCTTTGTTAAACTGATAGTTAAACCATTTTGGGTTCCACTTGTCTATGTTTATAAACCGGAGCAAACTGAATTATAAACTTAAAATGAGACGATTATGAAAACCAAATTGCTTTCACTCAGGTATCAGATTCTGTTTATTTTACTATTCTTGATTGTTCCTCCGGTAATGTCGCAGCCTTCAACTGAAAATTCGGAACTGGATAAAAAAGTAAAAGCCTTTCTATCGGATAACAGATATTCGTGGCGCGATATGAATGTTCCTGCTTCCGACGGGCAGCTTTTATACGATATAATTGTAGAAAATGGTTATAAAAATGCAGTTGAAATAGGAACTTCAACCGGGCACTCGGGGGTTTGGATTGCCTGGGCCTTAAGCAAAACAGGCGGGAAATTAATAACCATGGAAATTGATGAGCGACGTTACAAAGAAGCCCTGGTAAATTTTGAAAAAGCCGGCGTTTCAGAATACGTTGATGCTCGTTTGTGCGATGCTCACGAAATGGCAAAACAACTGGACGGCCCGATCGACTTTGTTTTTAGTGACGCCGATAAAGGCTGGTACACCAATTATTTTAAGGATCTGGCTCCGAAAATGAGTGTTGGCGGTTGTTTTACCGCACACAATATTACGCAAAGAAGAAGGCAATATGGAATTACCGAGTTTGTGGAATACATTGAGGCGCAACCCAATTTTAAAACCACATACAACAGAGATGGAGGTGGAGTTTCGATTAGTTACAAAACCGCAGAGGAATAATTTTCATCATTTAGATTTCAATACACAGGCTAATCAGAAACTGTAATCCATTCCCTAAAATCATCAAAAGGCAAACTATTCTGTTAGTTGTAATAAGCTAACATTTTATTAATAGCCCGAATTCGGCTTTTATAAAATATAAACATAATTTGTGCGCCCGTAATAATAGGCTGTTATGAGAAGGAAAATATTGTTTTGGCTGGTGCTCATTATTTTTGCCGGACCTGTTTTTTCGCAGGAAAGCCAGCAAAGTATAAATGTTAGTGCTTTAACAGGAAAGGAATGGTCGAAGAATAAAATTTCAGGAGCTGTTGAATGGTATAAGCTAAAAAACAACGAGTTATTTGGCGAACCTCAAAGTATTAATGTGCTTAAAATAGATTTAAAAAGGAATAAATACGATGTGTCGGTGGTTTATTCCGATTCTACGCGCATATTTTTAAGCGAAATGGCTACAAAACAAAATGCACTGGCTGCAATCAACGGAACTTTCTTTGATATGAAAAAAGGGGGATCGGTGGTGTTTCTGAAAGCAGATGATAAAATTGTTACTCCACCCAATTCGGATGCAACGGCAATTATTCGCGAAGCTGCTTTTACAGTTGGAGATTCTGTTCGAATTGCAGCTTTCCCAAAAAATAATTGGAAAAACTGGGAGGCAAACTATGATGAAGTTATGGTTTCAGGGCCACTTCTAGTTGTTGATGGAAAATGTGTTGAACCGGATTCCACATCTTTTACTTTAACCAAACATCCGCGTTCGGCAGTTGGAATTACCAATAACTATGAGCTGCTGTTTGTAACGGCCGACGGAAGACATGAGAATAAAGCGAGTGGGTTAACCATTGAAGAACTGGGGATTTTAATGAAGGCACTAAATTGCACGAATGCCATGAATCTTGATGGAGGAGGTTCAACAACGCTATGGACAGATAAAAAAGGTGTTATTAATTTTCCTTCTGACAATAAGGTTTTTGATCACGAAGGTGCGCGAGCGATTGCTAATGGGATTATTATCTCAAAAAATTAATGATTTGGAATAGGAAGCATTATCTGGCTATTTGATTCAAAAGCGGTTGTTCGTTCGCAGACATTCATAATGTCCCCTGCAACTATCAACTTGTAAGTAGGTCGCATTTCAACCGAACTTTAAATTACGGGCAATAATTGGCTCATTCGAAAACTATTCTAAACACAATGTGTTAATTTCAAAAGCTATTACGAAAGGGGCGTTTCTCAGCATTGGAAGATTTCCCGAAAAAGCAATTTATTATGACGAAAAAAAGCAATTATAATTTTAAGCCGCTACCTGGTTACGAGCATTTTGAAGCCACAACCCAGATTGTTATTGCTGAAATTCTCCGTCGTAAATTGGCTTTTGAAATTATTGACGCGGATAATAACCTCATTTCGGTTCAGCACAACAATAAAGAATACATTATTCACGAAGGAACCATTTCGGATGCTAACAGTTTAATTGCCTTTTGGATATCAGACGATAAGTGGATGACCCGGCAATTTCTTCAGCGAAAAGGTATTCATCAGGCAAAAGGAATTTTGTTGAAGCCCGGTTATCAGACCGATATGCTGGATACAATTCCATTTCCCGCAGTGGTAAAACCTGCAGACACCGATCATGGGATTGCAGTAAGCACCAATATTCAAACCCGCGAAGAACAAATTGCAGCCATCGACAATGCTTTTAAATTTTCGGATAAAGTTATTGTTGAAGAATTTTGTCCGGGACAGGAATACCGTTTCCTGGTAATCGATTATGTGGTGCGGGCCATTGCCTGGCGCGAACCGGCAAATGTTTCTGGAGATGGAAAATCTTCCATTCGACAATTGGTAGACGAGAAGAATAAAGGGCGCGGAGTTGATTACACGCATCCGTTGTTAAAAATAAATATTGATGAGGAAGTGATCCGGCATTTGAAGGCACAGTCGATGACGCCGGAAACGATTTTGAAAGAGGGAGAGAAGGTGTTCTTGCGTAAAAATTCGAACCTGAGTACCGGTGGCGACAGCATTGATGTTACCGATGAAATCCCAGCCTTTTATAAAAATGTAGCCGTTGAAGCTGCAAAATCGGCAGGTTTGAAAATTGCCGGGATCGATATTATAATCAAGGATATGGAGCAGCCAACCTCGCATGATAACTACATTGTGGTTGAGCTGAATGCACCGGCTATGTTGTCGATGCACGATTATCCGTACATCGGGAAAAACCGCCACGTAGAGAAATATGTTCTCGATAGCATTCTGAATTCGAAGTGATTGAAGCTGGCAAAAACAAAAAACAAATGACAGAAAAAGAGAAAAAAATAGAAATAAACCATAAATCACAACTGATCGATTATTTTGAACGGGGGAGTAAACCGCCGGAGAGATGGGGAATAGGTACGGAAAATGAAAAGTTTTTATTTCGTAGAAAAGATTTCGGTAGATTATGTTTTGAACAGGATGGTGGAATTTTGAAGATACTGAACAAGATGCAACAAGATGGATGGGAGCCAATTCTTGAAAACAATGTTGCCATTGGTCTTCGGAAAAATGGCGCATCAATTACTTTGGAACCAGGTGGGCAATTTGAGCTTTCGGGCGATAACTTTAGTACCGTTCACGAAACGTACCGCGAAACCAAAAAGCATTTTCAGGAACTAAATACGATAAGTCAGCACTACAATTTTTTTAGTCTGCCAATGGGCGTTGATCCTTTGACAGAAGTTGCCGATGTGCCGTGGGTACCTAAAGAACGTTACCGGTGGATGCGCAATTACATGCCCACAAAAGGCGAGCTTGGACTGCACATGATGACTAACACTGCATCAACACAGGTGAACCTGGATTTTGGCAACGAAAGCGATATGGTGAAAAAGATGCGTGTGTCGCAGGCATTGCAAGCGATTGTTACCGCTATTTTTGCCAATTCGCCATTTTCTGCAGGAAAACCCAATGGCTATTTAACTTACCGTTCGCATATCTGGAACAATACCGATTCGGATAGATGTGGTTTTTTACCCTTTATTTTTGATGAGGGATTTGGTTTTGAGCGCTGGGTGGACTATCTGTTGGATGTTCCGATGTATTACATTTTGCGTGATGGAGAGTATATTTCGGCAAACGGCCTTACCTTTCGAGGATTTTTTGAGGGCAAGCATTCGCTAAAACCTACTCAGGAAGATTGGGAGACGCATGTTTCAACGATTTTTCCTGATGTGCGACTCAAACAATTTATTGAAATGAGGGGTGCCGACGCCAGTTGTGTTTCGCACATTGCGGCGGTTTCGGCTTTGTGGGTTGGCTTGTTGTACGATGGTGAGAGTCTGGCAGAAGCCGATGAACTTATTTCGAAATGGGACGTTGACACCATGCAGGACCTTCGTGCCCAGGTGCCGGTAAAAGCGTTGAATGCAGAGAGTGATAATCTGCATGTTGGAACGATTGCCAAACAAATTTGCAGGATTGCTTCGGATGGACTTACACGACGTGCCAAGGTGCGCTGTTCTGAAGATGAAAGCCGGTTTTTGGCTCCCGTGCGAGAGATTACCGATAGTGGAATTACCGTAGCCGAAAAACTTTTGAAGCGCTATCACAAGAACAACGAAACCTTGCCTGAATTGGTGTACAACTGGCAAAACGAGCAAATGAAAAAATATATCGATGCATAAACGACTAAAAAGAGATACCGGAGCATGTTATCGAAACTAAAATTCTTACTAAAATACTCACATCAATACCGGTGGTGGTACACAGGGGGAATATTTTTTCTGGTACTTACCGTCTGGACTTCGATTACAATTCCCGGATTTATTCAGAAAACCATCGACCTGATTGCAGCAGGCCGCGCAGGAAATGAATCTGAATTTCATAAGAATGTATTGATTATTGTAGGGTTGGCTGCCGGGTTGATTTTGGTGAGAACTCTCTCGCGGATTTTAATCTTTTTCCCGGCCCGACTGATTGAGCGACAGTTAAAAGGCGAAATGTTCCAAAAACTGGCCTCTTTTGGAAAGGATTATTACGATAATAACTCCACCGGAAATATCATTTCGCGGGTGAATAATGATATTAACGGCGTACGAATGATTACCGGTTTTGGCATTCTGCAAATCGGTAACATCCTGTTGTCTTTGTCACTTACGCCATACATGATGTGGAAATTATCGCCCATGCTTACGCTCTATTGTGTAATTCCGATGGTGGTGGTTTTTGTGATTGTTCGCTATGGTATGAGGGTGATGGTAAAAAATACACATGCAAGAATGAATACCTTGCAAAAACTTTCAGGTAAAATCATTTCCTTTCTCTCGGGCAACAGTGTTATAAAAAGCTACAATATATACCAGCATGCTGAAAATTCAGTTCAAAAGGATAATCTTTCGTATTACGAGGCCACTCTTAAAATTTCGTGGATTCGCTCATTTGTGATCCCCTTGCTGGCTAACCTCGGACAGATTCTAAAAATTATTATCTTTTTTGTTGGTGGAATGTATGTGATTAACGGAAAATTCACGATTGGAGAATTAACAGAATACATTGCTTACGCCGCGTTACTGGCTCATCCGATTATGGGATTGGGTTGGGTACTCACTGTATTTCAGCAAGGTTTTGTGGGCATCAGCAGTATTCAAACCATTATGGACCGGGAAGGGACCGATGATGAACGAACGCCGCTACCTGAAAGCAAAAAGGAAGGACTTTTTAAAGAAGGAATTCATGTAGAAAATCTGAATTACACCTATCATAACGGCGATAAACCGGTGTTGAAGGATATTTCATTTTCGATAAAGCCCGGTCAGATTGTTGGTATTACCGGAAAAGTTGGCTCAGGAAAAACAACATTAATTCAGTGTTTAAATGGCTACTTACGACCCGGAGAAGGTCAGATTTTTTATGGCGATGTTGATGCCGACTCGCTAAGAAGTGAAGATATTCGGTCGGTAGTAAATACAGTAAGTCAGGAAGTTTTTCTGTTTTCCGACTCCATAGAAAACAATATCGGGTTAACCTCTGATGGAACGATTGACGAGAAACGATTTGATGATGTGATTTACAAAAGTGCTTTTGCCGACGAATTGTTGCGGTTTCCGAAAAGGGGAAAAACAATGGTGGGCGAAAAAGGTATTATGCTTTCGGGCGGACAGAAACAACGAATTAGCCTGGCACGGGCACTTTATACGGAAGGCGAATTGTTGATACTCGACGATGTGTTTTCGGCTGTTGACACCGACACTGAGCGTTTTTTGATTAAACAAATTGTGGAAAACCATGTCGTGAAAAGCCTTGTTGTAATTTCGAACCGGATCAGTGTGCTGGAGAAAACCGATTTTACCATTGTGCTGGAAGATGGAAAAATGGTGGCAAAAGGAAATCATCAGGAATTGCTTAAGCAATCGGATTTCTACCGCGATATTGCGAAACTGCAACAGGAAGGTGAAACGAAAAAAGAAAGGCAGTTATGAGCAGAGGCAAAAACAATATTATCAAAAATGTGGACTGGCAGCTGTTCCGAAAGTTCGCCGGATATTTTAAACCGCACAAAAAATGGTTTTTCCTGAGTCTTGCTTCTATTCCGATAACTACTGGGGCGGGTATTCTTTTTCTATGGCTGATTGAAGATATCGTGGATAATTACATCGTTCCGGGTAATGTTGATGGATTGATCAGGCAAACAATTTTTCTGGCCGTGGCATTAATCTTAAATATCCTGTTTGATGGGGTTTACAGTTACTCCTTTTCAAAAGCAGGAGGGTTGGCTGTTGTTGATCTTCGCCGGCGTTTGTTTGGAAAATCGTTACGTTTTCCACTAAGTTATTTCGATAAAAAACCAATTGGCGTAACCTTGTCGCGATTGACCAGTGACATGGAATCTGTTTCGGATTCGTTTGCTGCCGGAGTACTGGGTTTGCTTGCCGACAGCATAAAAACGCTTGCGTTGGTGGGCTACCTTTTTTACATCAATTGGCGCCTGACTTTGGTGCTGCTGTTAGTGGTTCCCGTAATTGTTTTGGTGATAAACTTTTTGCGGAAGAAGATTCGAAAAGCTTACAATACATCGCGTACCAGTTTGGCAAAATCTGCCGCTTATTTGCAGGAGGCTTTAACCGGAATGAAAACCGTTCAGCTTTTTGCTGCCGAAGATAAAGTGTTGAACAAATACGACGACTTGAATAAACAATTTTGCGACGCCCAAAACAAATCGAATGTCTACGATTCTTTTCTGTTCTCGATTGTGGAAGGAATTACTTCTGTTGCCACGGCTTTGGTGATTTGGTATGGCGCTATACAAATTTGGGATTACGGTTATACGCTGGGGATTCTCATTGTTTTTGTAACTACCTTAGAGCGTCTTTTTGTTCCGGTAAAACAGTTTGCCCAGCAAATTTCAACCATTCAGCGGGCAATGTCGGCACTTGAACACATCAGCGAATTGTTTGAACAGCAGGTGGAAGATCCTAAAGCCGAAACTTCTGAAACAGTTCCTGAAGCAATTGCTTTGCAGGAAATTGAGTTCAAAAATGTGTTTTTCCGGTATTCTGAAGATACACCTGACGTGCTGAAAGATGTATCGTTTAAGTTGCAAAAAGGCGATCGACTGGCTTTGGTTGGGACGACAGGCTCGGGAAAATCTACGATTATTCGATTGTTGGCAAAAACATACACCGGATATCGTGGAAGCATAAAAATTAACGGCGTCGAATTATCCGAAATTCCAATTGGACAGATCCGCGAAACGATTTCCATTATGCAGCAGGATATTTACATGTTTAACGATACGGTTGAATTCAATATTTCGCTGGGGCGGAAATCCATTTCCCGAAGAGATGTGGAGCAGTCGGCATCCTTTGTTTATGCCAATTATTTTATCGACCAATTGCCCGAAAAGTACCAGTTTGTAATTCAGGATAATGGCGATAATCTGTCGAAAGGACAAGCACAATTGATCTCTTTTGCACGTGCCATTGCCGGAAACAGCGAGCTGATCATCCTTGATGAGGCCACCAGCGCTGTTGATTCAATTACCGAACAGTACATACAAAAAGCCATTGCCAATATATTCTCTAGAAAAACGGTAATTGCAGTGGCACACCGCTTAAGTACCATTAAAAATTCAGACATGATTTTGGTGTTGGAAGACGGGCAGATTATAGAAAGAGGTAACCACGAGCAGCTTCTGGAATTTGGTGGAAAATATGCACGCTTATTGCACCAGTTTGAGGAGGAAGAGCAACAAGATTAAAAAATGCCGAAAATTACCAGTGCATAAATTATAAAACGAAAATACCTAAATAGCGACCACAATAAGTAGTTTTTAAAATTGTAGCCAATAAGGCCTGAGGCGAGGCTTACAATAGAGTGGGGAACCGGTGAAACAGCTCCCAGAAAAACAAATATGCCGCCCCATTTCCGCAGGTTTACAATGTGTTTCTGTATTTTATTTTCGATATGATTTTTTACCGAAGGAATGAGAACCAAGCGTGTTCCGAGAAAGTACGAAATTACGCCGCCGATGTACGATAAGGTTGCTAAAATAAACAACGCTCCCCAAGGAATTTCCAGTTTCGAAGCCCAGGCGATAAACATTTCTGGTGGTACCAATCCTAAAAATGTTTCGGATAAAAGAAATACCGAATAAATAATTTTAGGCGAATAAGTATCCACGAGGTTATTGAGTATTAAATTGAAATCCAGAAGGAATATTTCGAGGCTAACCAGCAACAGTACAAAAACTGCTGCTATCGTTCCGCCTTTGTAGGCAGTGCTTTTCAGGAATGGATAAAACTGTGTAATGCGGTAATATCGGTTCAATATCGACAGGCGCCCGGGAGACAGATTATATAGTAAATTCTTTATCATTGTTTTCTTTTATCGGTACCGGCAATTCAAAAACGATACTATATAACACGACTGGTTTGGAAATGTTGTGTAACAAAGCATAAAAAATTGATTTTAACATCGCGTTAACGGGAATTAAATATGAGATTCCCGACGACCTTTTTTAGGTTGCTAACAATAGTTTTGTATCACCTCTCATGTTGGTAAACTGCGGTAACAATAAATCAATAAAAAAGATCCGTGTTCTAACTGCCGGGAAAGATCGGCAGAACTTTGTTTGGAAATAGAGGTGACTAATTTCAGAATCCGATTATAAGATATGCTCTTGATGAGGTTTGGGTTTAACTGTTGAATAATTGTGGTTAGGTAGATGCCTGTTTGTTTGTTTCTGGCTCATGTTTTCGCGATCGTCGAATAAAATTCATAACCAGGGAAGTACCAAATTCAAATGCCCAGTCTTTCAGTCCATCGGTAACATTGTCGATAATTCCTACCGACGAGCCCAATAAATTTTTTTCGCTAATCGACAGGCGGTACTTCAGGTTTTCTTTCAGGAGTTCCAGTTCCCTCATATTTTTTACACGTTTCATAGTTGCAATGGTTTATTCGTCACGTTTATTCAAAAGCCTTTATTCTTTAGTTATTTAGGATCTGTTTCATCATCTTCGAATAAGATTTCTGAGAAATGCGAAAGGAAGAATGAGGTCAGTATTCTTTTTCTGAATATCAGTAAAACGATCAAAAGTATAATGAAAATTCCGAGTACTATAAAAGCACCTTCAAGGTAATTGTTGTAGGTTTGGCCATACCAAAGTATGAACATTACACCAGCAATAGCCAGTATTAAAGCTGAAAGTAATACGATGATGAGCAACCCGAACAGGACGCTCATATACTTCGAGGTTTTCTTTAAAAACAGGAGCTTAACCAAGTCGATTCTTGCCTGAGTATATTGTTTTACGGCTTCGTTAAGCCCTGCCATACTTTTTGTTAATTTGTCGCTCATTTGTTGTATACTTCTAATTGTGATGTACTACAATTATTAGTTCGCTGCTGCGTCTTCTGCTGTTTTGGACTTAGAGTTAACTTTTTCTTTGATTTTCTCTTCAGTCTCGTTGACTTTTGAACGCATTTCAGAGACAACTTCGTTCAGCTTTTCTTTCATTTCTTCTACAACATCTCCAATGGATTCGGACACGTCTCTTGAAGTTCGTTTGATCTGTTTGTTTATTTTCTTACGTGTTTTCACTCCTTTGTCCGGGGCCACCAGAATTCCGGTTATTGTTCCTGCTGCTGCTCCGGCAATAAATCCTACCAATACATTTGTTGTTTTACTCATGACAAAATTTTTTAAGGTTACTAATAAATTGTTTCTAGTCTCTGTTATCCCTGATAGAAAATCCCATTTCGTTGAGTCAGTAATTTAACTTGAAATGGTATAAGGGCCAGATATATAAAGTTGTACGTGGAATTTTGTGCTTTGGTTGCAGGGAATTATGTTGAATGCATCATAATATTTCTATAAAATGCGTTGAATCGTTCATTATGTGAATGTATGTATTGTTATTACTAACTTTTTTATAATTTCACGCGTAATAAAAAAAAAACAGTTATACCAAAAGCGCTACCTGTCATGAAACACACATCTATTATCCTGTTACTTGCTGTTTTGTTTTCGTGTTCTACCACCGGAAAATTAACCGATGAGGTGTTTAAATCTACCTTGATAGGGAAGAGTGAAATGGAAATTTACAGCAGGTTGGGAAAGCCTGAACAAATAGTTCCTTTAGCAGATGGAGGAAAAGAAATGATTTATGAATTTTACGGGAGGGACGTAACCTTAGTCCCTAAAAGTTCTCCTGTTGTCATCAATTCACCTGCTTATCAATCGAATTACCGAGAACAAAACAGGAGCAATCAGAGTGTTACTACAACATCGCCGGATTATACGGCCTACAACCGAAATGTAACTTATTTAAAAGTGATGTTTGATAAAACAGGAAAAAGTTACCGTTTTGAACAAAACCTGTCGCGCGAGCAGCAGGAAATGTTTTATGAGAGTTTTAAGCGATACCTACCCAAAGAAGAAGTAGTAGGAAGTAGATGAAAGCCAATTGGTTTGGTTGTATTATTTTCGTGTCTTTTTAGTTTGTAACGATTAGCCGGATTTTCCCATCTATACGATTTTTTAAAAATACTTACTTGATTTTTAAACTTTTTAAATGAACTATCGTTTAAATGTGATATATTTAAATGCACATAAGTTTGATAAAAAATAAATTTATCAAATGGAATGTAAATAAGATTTTGATTAATAAAACCATAAAATTTAACGATTATGGCATGTGTAAATGGCGTAAAGCCACTGAAAAAAAAGAAGAAAACAGAAGATTTAGTTGAAAATTTAAAAACGGAGGAAAAACCAATGAGTGCAACGATGGTAAGGCAGCTAATGCCAGAATTTGAAATGGAAGCTTACGACGCAAAAACAGGTCATTACAAAACAGTGAAAAGTGAAGATTATAAGGACAAATGGACAGTGGTATGTTTCTATCCTGCCGATTTTACCTTTGTTTGCCCAACCGAAATTGCTGCTATGAACGCCCATTATGATGAATTTCAAGAACTGGGAGTAGAACTTTTGCCGGTGTCTGTCGACTCAAAATTCTCTCACAAAAGATTTGTTGAAACAGAACCGATTCTCAATGGTTTGAAGCTTACAATTGGAGCCGACACTACACAGGAGGTTAGCCGTGCATTTGGTGTTTTAATTGAAGAGGAAGGTGTTGCTCTCAGAGGACGATTCCTGTTTAATCCCGATGGTGTTTGTGTTGCACAGGAAGTTCAGGCCGATTCTGTAGGTAGAAATGTAATTGAATTCATAAGACAAATTAAGGCTTGGCAACATGCAAGTAAAACCGGTGAGGTTTGTCCTGCAGGTTGGAGACCGGGCAAGAAAACACTTCCGGTGAATACCGATGTTGAACAAATGACTGGAAAAGTTGGAGACTACATTACACTTGAAGAAATTCTGAGTTAAATAGTAAAAGTAGATGTGAGAAATTAAGGTGTTATGAGATTCTTCATATCACCTTTTTTTGTATCTGTTGAGATCATTGTTATTCACGGATTTTATCGGCCACATTCATAATATAATTTGTCAAAAAATTGGACATAAAACGAGCTAGCCGGTTGTTCCCATGGCGTTTGCAATGGCATTTACCGATAGCAATAACTGGTTCAGTATTTCTTTGTTTTTGTCGGCATCGGCATATTGTTGCTCACGCCATTTATTAATGTAATGTACCTGGTAATTGTGCAGCGTATTAAGTGCTTCGGCACGTAACTGCGTGGAGTAATAATGACTTTTACGCCGTTCTTTCATTGGACGTCCCAGCAATTCATTCATGATTTGTTGTGTCTTTTCAAACTCCTGAAGCAGGAGGGTTAAAACCTCAGAACGTGTCTCTTCATTCTTTACCAAGCCACCATAAAGCTGCATAATGTCTTTGTCGGTACTCGCCAAACTGGTATCGACATTGGTTAAAACATATCTTATAAACTGGTTCTTTGGGATTAGTTTTTTTAGTTTCTTGTATTTGTCGGGGTATTCCTTTTTCATTTTCTCGAGTGTTGTACCAACACCATACCAGCTGGTAATGTGGTACCGTGATTGCCCCCAGCTAAATACCCAGGGAATAGCCCTGAGGTCGGAAAAACTTCTTTTACCTGTTCTTCGTGCCGGGCGCGAGCCAATTTTACTTTGCTCAATGACATCAATTGGGGTGGCCTCCTGGTAAAAATCAAGGAAATGCGGATTTTGAAGCAATTCGGTATAAGTATTGAAACTTTCCTGCCCCATAAACTCCATTATTTCAGCAATGTCGTCGCCATCTTCTTCGGGCGTTTTGTGCAGCAATGTGTTTAACGCATTCCCCGACATCATTAACTCGAGGTTGTAAACGGCATTTATTTTATTGGCAAATTTCTTTTCAATGCTCTCGCCCTGCTCCGTAATTTTAAAGTTGCCGGAAAGAGTACCGTGTGGTAACGAACGCAAAAACCAGTGAATTGGTCCGGCTCCGCGACTAATTGAGCCTCCTTTGCCATGGAAAAACTTAATGTCTATACCATATTTTCTTCCCACTTCGGTAATTTCTTTCTGCGCTTTGTATAAAAACCATGCACTGGCCAGTATACCTCCGTCTTTGTTGCTATCGCTGTAACCGATCATAATTTCCTGTGTTCTTACAGGAAGGTTTTGTGCTTTGCGCTGGTATTCCAGGCTGTTTTGAACTTCAGGATAGCCAAAATATTCTTCTAAAATAGCCGGACTGTCAATCAAATCCTGTATGGTTTCGAAAAGCGGAACAACATGCAGTTTTATGATCATCGTGTTCTGGAAAAGCGTAAGACCGGCTTCGCGTGCCAGAATATAAACCGTAAGCAAATCGCTGGCACTTTGGGTCATGCTAATGATTAACGAACCGATGGAGTAGTGTGCATATTTCGAGATATGACTGTTTAGGAGCTGAAAACATTCGATGGTGTTTTTCGATTCGGTATCAAGCTGGCTGTAATCGTGTGTAAACGGCCGGGCCGAATGCAGTTCCTTTTCCAGAAATGACTTTTTAGATTCTTCGGTCCATTCGCTATCTTTTGCATTAAACGGATCAGATTTTTCAACCAGTTGTTGCAAAGCCAAATGGTAATAACGACTGTTTTGCCTGATATCAAGTTCGGCAAGATGGAAACCAAATGTTTTGATAAAATAGATTGACCGGTTAACCGATTGGTGGGCAATGTCGTTATAATTTGCTTCCAGTAAGGCACTTTTTAGCAGTTCCAGATCTTCGATCAACTGTTTGGAGTTATCGTAAGTTCCTTTTGCATCATCCAGTTCAAACGACTGCGAATTCCCGATATTCAGTGGCAGTTTATTGATAAAAAGCTGCACAATAAGTTTAAATGCTTCATTTTTAGATGCTGAAATAATCGATTTTGTTTTGTTCCCAGTTTCGGCAACCAGTTCTTTAAAACGGTTAACCATAAATCCAGGCAGGTCCGATATTTCAAAATAAAAACTCAGGTCGTCAGCTAATCTGTTCAGTTCATTTTTAACTGTGATAAACGCATTTAACCGGAGTTTATGCAATGCTTTTTTTGTTACTTCGGCAGTAACCAGCGGATGTCCGTCGCGGTCGCCGCCAATCCAGGTTCCAAATTTAAGTCGCGGAAAATTGTTGTTCTCAATTAATGGGGTAGAGTCGAAACCTGAAAATTCCCAGGCCTGAACAAGCCGGCGATTTAAGAGGGGAACAACTTCTGGGAATACATTTACAAAATAGTGAATTGCATTGTCCAGCTCGTTTTCCACGGTGGGTTTTTCCATATAAAACTCGTCGATGTGCCAAATAGAGGAAATAACGCGTTTCATTTCTTCGCGGTTTTCCTGCAGTTCGTAAGAGTTGTACATCGAGTTCTCACGCTTTACCAAAAGCAGGTACAGCTCGCGGTATTTTTTCAGAATTACCGGACGTTTGGCTTCGGTGGGGTGCGCGGTTAAAACCGGCTGAATGGAAATATTTTCTAGTGATTCGAGAATCTTATCTTCAGCGATGCCTTTTTCTTTTAAAAGATTGATGCTGTTGGCCCACAAGCCGTTTGTTGCCAGCAGTGAGTTGCCTTCTTCGGTTTTTCGCCTTTGTTGCACGGCTCCGTTTGTTTCTGCCAGGTTTAACAACTGAAAACAAACCGAATACATGTTAAAGTGTTTTTGCGAGAAATGCCCGGCATTTTGTGTGTTTTCGTCACCGATCCACGGCATTCTGGCTGCCACTTCCTTTTCGCCATTTTCAATGAGTACTTCACGGAAACAGGTTAAAAGAAATTTGAGATCGGAATATGGTTTTCCAAGTTCTTCGATCAAAATCTGCAGATTCGACATCTTGCTATTGTTTATAAACCATAACAATTTAAAAGAAAAAAGTTTTTCAGCATAATCTTTTTTTGCCTGTAAATTAAGCTATGAAATTTGTTGAGTCTGGTTTTTTACAGCAAGTGATTTAGAGTGATGTCTCTGTCGGCAGGAGAGGGTTTTGCGATTTCTTCAGGGATAAAACAACACAGTATTTTAAATCTTATTCTGTGCTTTAAGTAGATTCTGTAAAAACAAAATATTAAAATTTGGGTGCAACTAGTTTTTCGCGAATATCTGTTGTTTCAGAATATGATAAACAGATAAACTTTCGAATGAAGTTGTAAATTTTTGATGGTTAATAGTTTCTTTTTCAACAACAAGTAGCGGGGCTGCTATATTACCGATTTTCGAAGCGCTAACTATTTTTAGTTCGCCAACTTCTTGTACAAGTTTATACGAATTTACTCTCATGGGTATCACAACTAAAAAATGTCAGGCAAAAGTAAATAATTTAGATCGTTCATACCATATATGTTATTGCCTAAAATAATAGGTAAGAATACTGAAAAATATCTAAGCAAAAAGAAAGGATAGTACATTTTTAGCTATTTTCTAGGCCGAAACGGCGCACATTCTCATTGCTTCATCGTTTAAAAATGCCTGCGCCTGACCGTAAGATTGCAGGTTTCGTTTTGTTGTGAAGATGTTGATCCTCAGGTTTGGATGATCAACTTCTTCCGAAAATACTTGTAATCTTCTTGGTACTTTTTGCGATGGAATAATTTCACCGGTTTCGTAATTATACGAAAAATCGCTATGCTCGGCAAAGACAAACTCGATGCCCGATTGGCCGATAGCCAAATCGTAAAAACGTGAGAAAACGATGTAAATCCTTCCGTTGGGCATTCCGTAATAGTGTGCAGGAAAAGCAGTTGGTAGGTATGATGCAGGGGTTTGATGAATAATTTTCGCCAGTGGTTTCATCTTTTTTTAATTAAAATGTTATCAATAAGCACATTGAACCAACTGATATTGATATCGACTTTAGCCAGTCGTAACACTAATAATTTATCAAAACTCCACTTCGGGGTGGTGCCTGATAGTTAGCCTGTAAAAATAAAATAATACGTCCTTCTATTATATATACCTAAAACTGCCAAAAGGTAACCCCTCGATGGTTAGCATTTAAACGATTTAAGGTTTTTGGTGAGGAGATTAGACAATTAACGGATGATGTTTCCGAAAAATACTGAATTTGAAAAAAGTTTATTGGTGCCCAACCAGGTTCCTCTAAAATTCAGATCATCGAGATAGCTGATCAATTTTCCTCTTCCAATATTTTGGACTGAGACTATTGGGGCTTCTTTAAGCCGGTTCACATTGTTGTCCGAAACCCATCCGCTTAAGTAAGGCTGTTCGCTGAATTTTACCGGTTCAGTATATTTCTTTTCCAATGAATTGGCAACTGTTATGTCATTTTTGAAGATGGCAAGTTTATTATCAGAATAACCATAACACAACGGATGAGTAATATCGATTTCCGATTCGAAAATTGCTCCGCTTATATAATTCAGACTTCTTTCTTTACTTCTTTCGGCGTAGGTGAGATAGCGTGTTGTATCGGATGCTACCGGTTTTTTGAACGTTATGTTGCCCAAATCATTTTTAGCGGCCCAAACGGCTGCATCTTTACAAACAATTAGATTGCCACCGCTTTTTACCCATGTTTTAAGTTTGTCTATGTTGTCCGGGTTCCATTCTTTTAATGAGCCTGTCAATATAATGTTGTTGTATGGTGTCAGATTAATACTGCTTATCTTATCCAAATTGGTTAAAGTGATTGGAATATGGTAGCGCTGATCGAATAAATGCCAAATTTCGCCAGCCTCACTAGGGTTTGCACTACCTCCTACAAACATCAGCATCTTGGGTTTTGTTAAGTTCACAAAACTACCACTACCCATGTCAATTCCATTTGGTGAAAGTCCGGTTGAAAGTGCATAAAAATCAATTCCGCTTGATAGGGCAATTTGCTGAGTAAACCGATAGACTGATTCCGGAGACATGCGCTGACCGCTGGCAGGAATAAATATTGTTCCATAACTAAAATCTTCATTAGCGCCTTCTAATTCAAACGAGAATTTCTCGGTAGCTACTTTGGTAACTAAACCTGCCTCTTGTAATTTGTAAAGTACTTCCGGAACATTATACTCATTCCATCTGAAAACATAACCAACTCCGCTTTTCGCTCCAATAACTTTTCCCGCAAGTTTTTGGGCTTCAACCGGCTCGTTGCCGGCAGATATATTTTTTATCGATTGCAAGGCGGCAACCGGAATATCATAAGCATGTGTAAATGTCCAGGTTGATACATCGTAAAAAGTGGTGTCGGAGAAACTGTGAATGTCTTCAAATATCGATTCAATAAGCCTTACCTGTTTTTGTTTTGTAGGTACAATATAACTTGTGCCGGCTTTAAATGTAATATTGTTAGCAGTTAAATTACTTGTGTTTTTATAAACTTCAATTTGATGACGATTCAGGAATTCGATAAACATCTGGGTTTTTACTTTATCGTATTCGCTGCCAAAAACATAGGCTTTTGTTGGGAAGTTATCCGCAATTTCAAAAGAAGACTGATAAAATTCTTTTTGCATCAGAAGCAGCTTATCGTGTATATTAACAGCGGCTTCCAAAGTCGACAAAGAAGTTGTGAATTGGTTTCGAATGGCAAACGCCAGTTTTTTTAAGCCGTTGTCTGTTTGGCGAACCCGGCCTTGAAATCGGGCTTGCTCGAACAAAATACCAATGCTGGCATTAACATCCGGATATGATGAGCCTTTTCCGTAATAATAATCGTCATACTGTTCTTCCGAGAAATATGTAGAACCGATCGCATCTAAAAATTTAGCATGATATTGAGCTATTTCATGTGTTAGCTCGTAGTTTCTTTCAGGTGTTAAAGGATTGTTCCTGCTGGGAACTCCCGGCTGGAAAAAGAAGGTAGAATTTGGCCCCATTTCGTGATGATCGGTGACAATATTCGGTTTCCACTCGTGAAATTTTTCCACCCGTCCTTTGCTTTCCGGATGCACTAACAACAAATAATCGCGGTTGATATCGAACCAGTAATGGTTGGTTCTTCCTCCGGGCCAAACTTCGCTGAACTGGCGCGAATTGTTATCGCCATTAGCTGCATAACTTTGGTGCATGTTTGCCCATGTGCTGTGTCTGTTAAAACCATCCGGGTTTAAACACGGATCAACAATAACAATAGTTTTTTTGAGAAGCTCGTCGATTTTGGCGCCTTCTGCTGCTGCAAGATAATAAGCAGTAAGTACCGAGGAGTTTGTAGCACTCGATTCGTTTCCGTGAACTCCATAGCCTAGATTCACTACCACAGGCACTCCTTCCATTGAAATGTCTTTATCCGGTTCGGAATAATCGTAGTGAAGTTGTTTTAATTCATCGAGTTTACTCTGGTTTTGTTCAGACGTGAATACCAAATGAACCAATGGCCTGTTCTCCCACGATCTGGCATATTCATACATAATCGCACGATCGGAACTGCGCGCAATTTCTTTTATATAATAAAGTACCTGATCGTGTGTAAGGTGCCATTCTCCAACTTCTTGTCCGAAAAACTCTTCCGGTGTTGGGATTTCCTGGTTATACGTAACATCATCAGGAAGAAAATAAGAGAGTTTTTCCTGAGCTTTTGAAAAAATAATAAGGAATAAAATTAAAATTGTTGTAACAGATCGCTTCATTTTTATACTATTGTTAAATATAGAGAAGGGTAACTAGGTTTATTGATACCGAAAGATTGAAAAAAAATCAGACATTTCATATAGAATACTAACAAAAGTCATGTTGAAGTGAAAGAGTCTTAATGTTTGTTGTATTTGTTGAACAAATTGTTTTAAATTGTGTTCAATTAAACCTAATACGGAAATCAAAGTCAAACAAATTCTAAACCAAGGTTCAAAAAATTGAAAAAATATTTTATTAATTATATGCTCCTGTTCTTATCTCTTTTGTTGGGGAGTAATACTGTGTTGTATGCCCAGCAGATTGAAGAGGTGAAAATAACCGGTTCTTACCAGAATCAGCCGCTTGAGCAATTTTTGAACGATCTGGAAGCCAAATATAATATACGCGTTTATTACAAAGATTCCTGGATTGAAAATTATACCGTCTCCAACCATTTTGAAGACACTCCTTTATTACAGGCCCTAAATAATGTATTTTATGATTCGGAACTGACCTATGATTTCTTCCAGAATGATGGAATTGTTGTTTTCAGAAGGTCCGCAGACACTCGGTCGAAATTTGACGATTACAGTCAAACTTTGGTGGTGGGCGACCCGATGAATTTAGGGCGATACAAAACTGCAAAACTAGAGGGAAGGATACTCGATGGAAAAGACGGGGCTCCACTTGTTGGTGCCGTGGTTTATTGCAACAAGCTTCAAAAAGGTACTACATCTGATGCAAGTGGTAGTTTTGATATGGATTTGCCTACTGGCGATTTAAAATTGACGATCACTTATATTGGTTTTGAGGGCTCTACTGTAGATATTCGCTTGATTGAAGATGGTGCTGCTGATTTTCGATTGTTTGAAGAATCGCATAATATTGACGAAGTTACCGTGCTGGGATCGGACGCCGATGTGCCGCGTGCGCAGATGAGTATGGTGCAAATGACCGGAAAAGAGATTCAACAATTGCCGGCACTAATGGGTGAGGTTGATGTGTTAAAAGGACTCACAATTTTGGCGGGTGTACAAACCGTTAGCGAGTTGTCGTCGGGTTTTAACGTTCGTGGCGGAAATACCGACCAAAACCTGATTTTGGTGAATGGTAGTCCTGTTTTCAATTCGTCGCATCTTTTTGGTTTTATGTCGCTAATAAATCCCGATGTGGTTGAAAATGTACGACTATTTAAAGGGGGAATGCCGGCTCGTTATGGCGAACGTGTTGCCTCAGTTATGGAGGTCGATTTTAAAGAAGGAAACGAAGAAACCATGCGTGTTTATGGTGGAATTGGAATTATAAACTCGCGGTTGGCACTCGATGGGCCGTTAACAAAGAATAGAAAGCTTACTACTGCCATTGGCGGACGTAGTTCTTATACCGACTGGTTATTAAAAGAAATTCCAAATCTCGATTTAAATGAGGGCGTTACCCATTTTTACGATGTTTCGGGAAAATTCACGTATAAGTTTAATCAGCACAACAAATTAAGTGTAATGGCTTATACCAGTTTCGATGAGTTTAGTACAAGTTCGCAATCGATAACCGAATACGGTAACTTGCTGGGCAACCTAAAACTCAATAACCGCTTTGGTGAAAAATTTTACGGCGAATTGGATGCGGCCTACAGTCGTTACGATTACCGACTGACCGATCTGGCCGACGATAAAGCCTATGAAGCTTATTATCTCGATAACCAGTTGCAGTACAGTTCGGCTGGGTATAATTTTAAATGGCATCCCAACGAACTACATAACGCAGAAGCTGGTTTTAAAGCTGTTTACAATGAAATCAGTCCCGGAGAAATTATTCCACGAAATGATAGCTCAGTAATTGTCGGGCGAAAATTAGCTAAGGAGAAAACGCTGGATTGGTCGGTGTACATGAGCGACGAATTCCAGATTTTGCCCAACTTTTCGATTGTGGCTGGTTTGCGTTACAATCATTTCAGTAATATCGGTACTCCGGTTGTTTACCTGTACGATGAGGATCAGCCCAAGACGCCGGGAACGGTTGTCGATTCGCTGCAGTTTGGCAAAAACGAGGCTTCGGCAACTTACGGAGGAATTGAACCAAGGCTGGCATTGAACTATGATCTTGACATGAACACTTCGCTGAAGTTCAGTTATCAGCGAACACGACAAAATATTTTTCAGCTCAGTAATAATGCGGTGATCTCGCCGGCCGAGACATGGAAAGCTGCGGATTACCATTTAAAACCACTCATTTCCGATCAGGTGGCAGTGGGACTTGAAAATAACTCGATGTTTTCGAATGTCGATCTTTCGGCAGAAGTATACTACAAAAATCTACAAAATCTGATCGAATATAAAAATGGAGCCCAGCTGATTATGAATGACCATGTTGAAACGGCACTTGTTCCTACAAAAGGATATTCGTATGGAATTGAGCTGAGTGCACGCAAAAATATTGGTCGTTTAACCGGTTATGTTAGCTACGTGTATTCACGTACGATGCGAAAAAATACCAGCGATTTTGACGAGGAAAATTTGTGGACCGGCGATTATTATCCGTCGATTTACGATAAACCACACGATTTTTCCCTTACAGCAACCTATAATATTAGCCGCCGTTGGCGCTTCTCAAGTAATTTTGTACTTGCTTCGGGCAGGCCCACAACCTTACCCGAAATCAAATACGAATTTGCAGGAGAAGACCTGGTTTATTATTCCGACCGAAATAAATACCGCATGCCATCGTATCATCGTTTAGATGTTTCGATAACTTTCGATGAAAACCTTCGAAAAAAACGCATGTGGAAAGGTAGCTGGACCTTATCTATATATAACCTATACGGACGAAACAACCCGTATTCGGTATACTATAAAAAAACAGTTCCGGGCGAGAGCAACCACTTTACCCGTTACTCTTTATTTAAGCTGTCGGTAATCGGTATTCCGGTTCCATCATTAACATATAATTTTAGGTTTTAATGAGGTATCTTTTTACATATGGTTTTTTGTTGTTCATTCTGCTAACAGGGTGTGAAGACATTTACCGGCCTGATATTGATAAGGTGGACAATGTTTTGGTAGCCGATGCACGAATATCTGCTGATACTAGTATAAACTACATTCATTTGTACGAATCGTTAGGTTATTACGATAACGCAAGTGCCGGACCTGATGTAACAAATGCGAATGTAAGCCTAATTGATAACGACGGCGACGAATATTTGATGCCGCATTATGCGGAGGGGCAATATGAACTAAATCTGCACATTGACGCCAATAAACAGTATAAATTGAAAATTGAATACAACGGAGATGTTTTCGAGTCGGATTTTGAGCAGGTACCGAAAAAACCGTCGTTGGATACTGTTTATGGAGTTGAAGAAACTTTAGTAGAGCTTGTAGGTGGCGAAAATGATGTGGATAATGTTCGAAAGAGGCAAGGAGTAAGGTTATATGCCGATATTTCGACGAATGAAGAGATGCCATATTTCCGTTTTACAACTCATTATGTTTTGCAGTATTCCTATTCAGTTGGGGGCGACCCTCCAATGGCTATGATCGACTACTATTTCGGTTGGAAACATGTATACCCTCAGGGAGGGGCATTTAATATTGCTTCTCCTCCGGAGTATTCTGCTGCAAAAGAAATAAAGAAGCATCCGCTGTTTTTTGTCCCAAATAGCAGAATAGATTCTATAGGCCATCATTTCGAAGGTTGGATTATTATACTTTATCAACATGGGTTAACCGAAAGTGCACATGGTTATTATGATGATTTGAATAAACAACTTGATGCAGAAGGAAGAATATTCGATCCTCTTTATGTACAGGCTCGCAGTAACATCGAATGTACGACCAACGCCGATCAGGTAATTCTGGGGAATTTCGAAATTTCATCCAGATGTGAAACGCGCTATTATGTGCGACATAAGGGGAATAACAGTGGATTTATTTTACGGCCGATTCAGGAGCTTTACGACATACCACCATCGGGCGAACTAAAGAATACGGTGCCGGAATTCTGGCAGTATCCATAAAAATGAACGAATGAGCAGAGCTTTAAAAATAGTACTTCTTGTTGTGTGTGTGATGGCTGGGGTTAAATCCATGGCGCAAACCACTTCCAGCCGGGAACTTATAGTGTTTACCGATCGCGACTTTTGCATTTCGGGAGATACTTTATGGATAAAAATGTATGTACCGCAAGAGATGCAGAAATACGGAAATATTGTTCGTTTGCAGCTTGAGTCGCAATCTGGAAATTTAATCACATCGCGTGCCGTAAAATGCAACAAAACAAATGCCGAAGGTTTTATAGCCGTGCCCGATTCGTTGCAAACCGGGTTGTATTTTGTGCATGCCTTTTTTAATGCGCAACGCAACAACGGAGTGCTGAAATGTATTGGTAAGTCGGTGTATGTTTATAATCGTTTTGAGGAAGCAATTGATCGCTTGCCTGTTGTAGAAGATAAAGCCGCCGTTGTTGAGGCAGAAAATGCCGGTACCCAGATTGCAATAAATCTTGATGGTCAAAATTACGGCCGTCGCGATGAAGTAAAAGGAGCTGTTAATACCGGAAGCAACGAGTTTGCATACATGGTGGCCAGCGCCCGGATAATTGAACCTTTTTCGCATGAAAATACCGGATTCCTGAACTTCGGGATGAAAGATCTGAATGAGGGTATTCCTGAATTTTCGGAAAAAGATGGGGTATTGATTAGTGGCCGCCTTAGCGACAAAACGACAGGTGATGCAACCAACGAACTGATGCTGTTATCGGTTACCGGAAACGAAACGTATTTTGATTATTATTACCCCGACTCAACTGGTCAATTTTATTTCTTTCTGGGTGATGCAATGGGAAGCGCGAATCTGATTTTGCAACCGCTTGCAGGTGGAGATAAATTATTCGATGTGGAGCTGATCCCGAATTTTATGTCAGGAGTACAGCAGTTAAAATTCGACACTACCTTTGTAAATCCAAAGCAGGCTGAGATTATTGAAAGCAGCATAAAAGGCACATTCTTTAATAAGCTTTTCAGAGGTGTTTCAATTAGTAGTAACGATGCTTTTGAAATGCCAAATCCTTATGGAATGCCATTTTACGGTCGGCCCTATAATCATGTGGTGCCTGAACTGTTTATCGATTTACCCAATTTTAAAGAGATTTCGCGAGAGTTACTTATTGGATTTCAGTACCGCGACCGAAACGATGAGGTTACGTTTAGGATGTTAAACTACGGACAGGATAAGTTTTTCAACGATGAACCCTTGCGACTGATCAATGGAATTCCAGTGTTTAAAAATTCATTCTTTCAGAATTTGAAATCTACGGAGATTGCCTCCATCGATTTGGTAAAAAGCGAACGTATTTTCGGCGATCTGCGTTTTAAAGGGGTACTTATCGTGTCGTTAAAAGATAAATCGAATGGCTGGCTGGCGCAACAACCAAATATATTTCAGTTGAAAGTGCCGTGTATTGAATTTCCGAAACAAGCTAATTACGGACCGAAAGGGGAGGGCCGGGCACAACCCGATACCCGCCGGCAGTTTTTAAACGAGGTGGTTGATACCAATGGAAACTGGCCATTTAGTTTTCAGCTTTCAGATGTAAAAGGAAATTTGGAAATTAAAGTTGAAGCGATTACAAAATCGGGAAAACTGTATAAAACGTCAAAAATAATATCGGTACAATGAACAGCTTAATAAAATATACAGGAGTGGTTTTGGGAATGCTGTTTTCTTTTGTTGTGCAGGCTCAGGATTTGGGGATCGATACTTATAATCTGAATAGCGAATCGAATAATCTTGATGGGAAAATGGTTGGCGAAGTTCTTACACTTAGCGCCGAAGCCAATTACTACTTTTTATATCCCGACGATTGGGTGTCGGGCTCGATAAAATTTGTGAACGGCAATGTGTTCGAAAACCTGCGCTTGCGCTACCAGGCATTCGACGATGAACTGATTTCGTACAACGATAACGGACGGTTTTTATTTCTGGTTGAAAAAGAGCTGGTGGAGAGTTTTACGTTTCAGGATGGCAGCCAAACGCACAATTTTATTCGCCTTACAAAAAACAATAATCAGCAAACCAATATGTATTTGGAAGAGCTGTATAAAGGACCTGTTAGTTTAATGGTTAACTGGTATATTTACGAACAATCGGTTAGTCCGTATAAGGATAGAAACGGGATAACGCGCGCCGTAGATTACCAGTTGCATAAAGATTACTATTTATATACCGATCAGGAAGGTTTAACAAAAACACGACTTAAAAAACGTGCTTTGCTCACTCGCTTCTCTGAAAATAAAAAAGAAATACGAAAACTTCTTCGCAAAAATAATCTGCACGTAAGCGACGAATTATCAATGGTTAAAGCACTTCAGCTGTTAACCGAAAACAATCTTACAGAATAAGATTATTTGTTTAACGCAACCTAAACACAGCACTTTGCATCTTCATAAAAACAAAAAACATTATGAAGAAACTACTTGTGCTGCTGTGCATTTCGGTATTGTCGCTTTCCGTTTTTGCACAATCCGAAAAAGGTCATGTCTACCTGAAAAACGGTTCCATAATTAAAGGAAAATACACGTACACAAACGACGGAAAACAATTGAAAATAGAATCGGCCGGAAATGTGTGGATTTTCGATGCCAATGAAGTGGATCACATTGCCTCAAAGCGTGAAGTAAGAACAATGTTCGACGAAGAAGCGGTAACGGATGTAAAATGGTTTTTCAGAACGGAAATGGGTGTTTTAGCCGGAAACTCGGATAACAGCCAGTCGGCGCCATTTTCCCTTACCGGCTCGGCAAATTACCTGGTAAATCCGAATTTGTCAGTGGGCCTGGGATTTGGTGTTGAATTTCTGAAAGAATCGTACATGCCTGTTTACGCCAATTTCGAATACCGTTTTAAGAAACAGTTAACCAGCCCCTATGTGTTTTTAAAGGCCGGTTATCAGGTTCCTATCGAAGACTCTAACGAAATTTATTACGATGTGTACCCCTTGTGGAGCAGTTTTGCACCGTGGCCAAGCGATATGGGCCAAAACGGTTTCGATTGCAAAGGGGGAGTGCTCGTTAATCCCGGTGTTGGATATCAGCAAATGTTTTCCAAAAGTTTTGGGATGAACTTTGCCGTTGGTTACCAGTTTCACCGCCTCAGTTACGACGGTAATAACGACTACTCGCTCGACATCGACTACAACCGCGTAACCGTTAAAATCGGTATTATTCTCAACTAAAAAAAACACAGAAAATGAAGACAATCAAAAATATATTTCTGCTACTGTTTATTACGCTGGCTTTTTCAGCGTGTATGGACGAATACACCGAAGAGTTTACGGCCAACTCGCCTGTTTACCTGTCGTATGAAGATTTGCGTGCCGGAGTTAAATTTGCCGACTCGCGCGACCTGGTGAATCCGGGTAAAATCTATTTTAAAGATGGCTACCTTTTTATTGTTGAGCAATTTGAAGGCGTGCATATTATCGACAATCAAAATCCGACCGATCCGCAAAATATTGGCTTTATAGAAATCCCCGGAAATGTTGATATTGCTATAAAAGAGGATATTCTTTATGCCGACAGTTATATCGACCTGGTGGCCATTGATGTCAGTGATATAAATAACCCTGCCGAAGTTGACCGTGTTGAGGACGTATTGCCTTACACTTTGCCTCCTGCCGATGAAGATTATCGGTTTGCCGAAGTGGAGGAAGAAAAAGGTGTGGTTACCGGATGGGAAATAAAAAAGGTGCGCCAGAAAATGGAATATCATTATTACCCGATTTACCGATGGGGCTACGCCGAAGATGCCATGTTTGATGCTGCTCCGGGTTTGAGTAACGGCGGAGGACAATCCAGTACTTTTGGTGTTGGCGGATCGATGGCACGTTTTGGTTTGTACGACGATTATTTATACGCAGTTGATGAGGCGAACCTTCATGTTTTCGATGTAAAAGTACCGGAAAGTCCTTCGGAAATCGGAGAGCAAAACGTAGGGTGGAATGTAGAAACGATGTTTATTTACGACGATCATATGTTTTTGGGAACACAATCAGGTATGCGCGTTTTTAATATCGAAGTACCAACTTACCCGGTTTATGTAAGCGATTTCTGGCACGTTACCAGCTGCGATCCGGTGGTGATTGCAGATGGTTATGCTTATGTTACTTTACGTGGGGGGACCACCTGCGGAAGTACAGTTAACCGCCTCGATGTTCTTCAGTTGGACGATGATTATGTGAATAACGATTTAATCGCGTCGTATCCGTTGGAAGGTCCGTACGGATTGGGAATCGATGGCGATATACTTTTTGTTTGCGACGGCGATGCCGGGCTAAAAGTATATGATGCCGAAGATAAAACAGCCATCGACGATCACATGATCTCACATTTTGACAACATCAATACTTATGATGTTATTCCGCTTAACGGCTACCTGTTTATGATTGGCGACGATGGTTTTTACCAGTACGATTATTCCGATTTGCAAAATATTACCCAGGTAAGCCAAATTCCTGTTTTTCGCGAAGATTAACAGGTAAAGGCACTTTGGGTCCTCTAACTCTGAAAGATATATTAAGGCTCGGCAAACTGTCGGGCCTTTTTATTGTTATACCGTTTGAGTGATTAATTGAAGTTGAGAACCTACTGATAGCTAAATGAAACACTATAAACAACAACGTAAATTTATTGGTGTTTTTCAACTACAAATCGGTAATATTCAATCGCTAATCAAGGCAAAATTGTATTTTTGCTGTTTGAAAATAATAACCTGAGTTCTACTTTAAATTTTATCTCAGTTTCAATTTATTTTTAGGAGAAATTGATTCTGATTTTTGTAGGACTATCGGGATAATGCAAGAAAATTTGAAGCGATTTATGCAAAAATTAATAAAATCCGAAGGAAAATACAGAAATGCACAATCTTCGAACCAAAAATATCTGAAAATAGCTCGCTATTCATGCGATATTTTTAATTCAAATCTTGCACATTTCTGTATTTCTGAGATGGAATATTTAAAGTAGAATTCAGGTTAAAAGGAAGAATAGACGGATGAAGAAGAAAATTTGGAGGAGATTTGTAGCACCGTTTTTAGTGATGATGAACATTGCTGCGGTGGTGGTTATTCTGGTATCGGCGCAATCAGGGAGTACCGAAGTAGTGGTGAATAAAGTGGCAAAATACGAGCCGGTTGAGTTGCCCGCTGCAGTTAGTTTTGCCGGAGAAAAAATGCCACTCGATCGGTTTTATGTAAAAGAAGCACTCGATCGCGAACTGCTTTCCAATGCCTATTTTCACTCGCAAACCATTCGTTACATAAAATTGGTGCCTCGTTATTTCCCCATTATCGAGCCGATTCTTAAAGAACACGGTATTCCTGATGATTTTAAATACCTGGCAGTAGCCGAAAGTGGTCTGAATCCGCGAGCCATATCACCTGCACGAGCAGCTGGTTTCTGGCAATTGATGGAAGGAACGGCAAAAGATTACGGTCTGGAAATAAACAGCGAGGTTGACGAACGTTACCACATTGAAAAGGCTACGCATGTTGCCTGCGAATACATAAAAAAAGCCTACGAAAAATTTGGAAACTGGACAATGGTGGCTGCAGCCTATAATCGCGGAATGAATGGTATTAATCGTCAGGTTGTGAGGCAAAAAGAAGATGATTATTACGATCTGCTGATTACCACTGAAACAGCTCGTTATGTGTACCGCATTGTTGCCTTGAAATTGTTACTTGAAAATCCGGAGAAGTATAATTTTTATATTCCCGAAGAGGATAAATACCAAATAATTCCGACCAAAAAAGTGGAGATAAAAGGCTCGGTATCCAATTTTGCCGACTACGCACAAAAACAAGGATTGAGTTATAAAGTTTTTAAAGACTTTAATCCGTGGTTGCGTGAGAACGAACTCACCTACTCGGGCAGGAAAAGATATTGGGTCGAAATTCCGGAATTGTAATAGCCGATTACTAAAGTTACATCGCCCCAAACTTGTATTGATTGTGATGCTGAAGTGACAGCAGCACGAAATTGCTTAAAATGACAAAAAAGAAAGTTGAAACAGATACCGAAGTGCAACTGGCTGAACTTGAATCGGAAGAGAAGATCATAGTTCAGGGAGCCCGTGTGCACAACCTCCGAAATATTGATGTTGATATTCCGCGCAACAAACTGACCGTTATAACCGGCTTAAGTGGAAGTGGAAAATCATCATTGGCATTCGACACGATTTATGCCGAGGGGCAGCGTCGTTACATCGAAACATTTTCGGCTTATGCGCGCTCGTTTTTGGGAAACATGGAACGCCCCGATGTGGATAAGATCACAGGTTTGAGTCCGGTAATTTCCATTGAACAGAAGGTAACTACCCGAAATCCACGATCGACAGTTGGAACGGTAACAGAGATTTACGACTTTTTGCGTTTGTTGTATGCCCGCGCCGGCGAAGCCTTTTCGTACAACACCGGCGAAAAAATGGTGAAGTACACCGAGGAAAAGATTATTAACCTGATTAAAAGTGATTTTTCCGGGAAACGGATCAATATTTTGGCGCCTGTAGTAAAGGGGCGTAAAGGACATTACCGCGAACTGTTTGAGCAGATTCGTCGAAAAGGATTCCTGACTGCACGAATTGATGGTGAGCTGACAGAGCTGATGCACAACCACAAAGTTGACCGCTACAAAAACCACTTTGTCGAGATTCTGATTGATAAGCTGGTAGTTGACGAAGCCAGTACAAAACGCCTGAAAGACAGTGTGCAGACAGCCATGAAACATGGCCACGGAATTTTGATGATCCTCGATCACGACACCAACGATGCTAAATATTACAGCCGTTTATTGATGTGTCCGACTACCGGAATTTCGTACAACGAACCGGCGCCGCATAATTTCTCTTTCAACTCGCCGCAAGGTGCTTGTCCAAAATGTAACGGGCTTGGCCGCGTTACCGAGATTGATCTCGACAAGATTATGCCCGAGAAAGATAAAAGCATTCACAAAGGTGGAATTGCACCACTAGGTCCTTATAAAAACACGCTAATTTTCTGGCAGATCGAGGCGTTGGGAGAGAAACACGGTTTCTCTTTAAAAACACCTGTGAAAGATATTCCAGAAGAAGGACTGAACGAAGTGTTGTTTGGTACCAACGATCGCATTCAGCTAAAAAATACACCGCTCGGTAACAGCATGAATTACATGATGAGTTACGACGGGGTGATAAAATATATCGATAATCAGCGCGAAGAGAGTACATCGAAAACCGCGCAAAAATGGGCCAACCAGTTTGTGAAAACTATCGAGTGTCCCGAGTGTAAAGGCATGCGACTGAAAAATGAATCGCTGCATTTTAAGATCGACGGAAAAAACATTTCGGAACTGGCAAAGCTGGATCTCGACGAATTGGGCGAGTGGCTCAATGGATTGGAAGATCGCATTACGGAACGTCAGTTAAAAATTGGTGCCGAGGTGATTAAAGAGATCCGCGACCGACTTGGTTTTATGCTGGGAGTGGGATTGAATTACCTGGCACTTGACCGAACCGCACAAAGCCTTTCTGGTGGCGAATCGCAGCGTATTCGTCTGGCTACACAAATTGGATCGCAACTGGTAAACGTGCTTTATATTCTCGATGAGCCAAGTATTGGTTTGCACCACCGCGATAATCTGAAATTGATTCAGGCACTTGAGCAACTGCGCGATTCGGGGAACTCGGTAATTGTGGTGGAACACGACCGCGATACCATGTTACATGCCGATCACCTGATTGATATGGGACCGCATGCCGGTCGCCATGGAGGAGAAGTAGTGGCTGCCGGAACGCCGCAGGAAGTGCTGAAATCGAAATCGCTGACAGCCGATTACCTCAACGAAAGAAAACAAATTGAAGTGCCTGCCGTGCGTAGAAACGGGAAGTCGGAAATTTTTAAAATCACCGGTTGTTCCGGCAATAACCTGAACAATGTAACGGTTGAAATTCCGTTGGGTAAATTTATTTGCGTTACCGGTGTTTCTGGCTCGGGAAAATCCACACTGATAAACGAAACGTTGCAGCCCATTTTGAGTCAGCATTTTTATAAATCACTGAAAGATCCGCTGCCGTACAAAAGGGTAGAAGGTTTGGAGCTGATCGACAAAGTTATTCGTGTCGACCAGTCGCCGATTGGCCGCACGCCGCGCTCAAATCCGGTTACTTACACCAATGTTTTTGGCGATATCAGAAGTTTGTTTGCCCAGTTGCCTGAAGCAAAAATCCGTGGTTATAAACCCGGTCGTTTCTCGTTTAATGTAAAAGGCGGACGCTGCGAAGAATGTCAGGGTGGAGGATTGAAGCTCATTGAAATGAACTTTTTGCCCGATGTGTATGTGCATTGCGATAAGTGTAACGGCAAACGCTACAACCGCGAAACGCTTGAAGTGCGCTACAAAGGAAAATCCATCAGTGATGTGCTGAATATGACTATCAACCAGGGTGTGGAGTTTTTCGAGCATATTCCATCCATTGCCAATAAACTGAGTACTTTACAGGATGTTGGTTTGGGCTACATCACGCTTGGTCAGTCGTCCACTACACTTTCGGGTGGCGAATCACAACGTGTAAAATTGGCTGCCGAGCTGGCAAAACGCGATACCGGAAAAACTATTTACATTCTTGATGAACCTACTACCGGTTTGCATTTCGAGGATGTACGTGTACTGCTTGAAGTGCTGAATAAGTTGGTGGAAAAAGGAAATACAGTAATCGTGATCGAACACAATATGGATGTAATAAAAGTTGCCGATCACATTATCGACATTGGGCCGGAAGGAGGAAAACACGGTGGTAAAATTCTGTGTGCCGGAACGCCAGAAGAAGTCTGTAAAAATAAAAAATCGCACACCGCTAAATATTTGAAGCAGGAGTTAGGATTGTAGAATCTGTTTTCTGATTTTGCCACATAGAACACTAAATCACAAAGTTTTGGGAATTATTACAAAGATTTCTTCGTGTCTTTGTGATTTCGTGTTTTTCTTGAATTCCATTCTTTTGGGAAGGATTGTTATGTTCGAAAAACTTTGGCCTCAACTGTAATTGCTCATGGCATTTTTATACATTTACCAATAGAAACAGACAAACAGTGGCTATGCAAAACGTTGAAATTTATTGCCGAAATACACATACCTCCCATACTTATCCGATGGGAACTTCATTACTTGAAATCAGTAAAGATCTGAATATAAATCTTCAAAATCAGGTTTGCGGTGCTATTGTAAATCACCAGGTTAAGGAGTTGTCGTTTTGTGTGGTAAAACCCAAACATATAGAATTTATCGATTTTACGCATCCCGACGGTGTGAGAATGTACATCCGTAGCTTGATTTTTGTATTGTATGCTGCTGTGAAGGAAGTTTTTCCGCATGTGGCATTCAAAGTGCAAAATGGCATAAGCAACGGCTATTTTTGTGAATTGCAGGGATTGGAACGCGAAATATCTGACTCCGATATCTTTTCCATAAAACAGGAAATGAATGCGCTTATCGAGGCCGATATTCCTTTTGTAAAGAAAGGTATTATCACATCGCATGCCGTTGATTTACTGGCAAAACAGGGGCTGGAAGATAAAGCACAACTGTTCGAGCAGCAGGGGCGTATGTACTCGTACCTTTATTTTCTGAACGAGCTTGGCGATTATTTCTATGGTAACCTTTTGCCGTCAACCGGCTACATTTCGAATTATGGTTTGGTGCCGTATTTTGATGGTTTGTTGTTGGAGATTCCCCGGCGAAAACATTTCAAAAAGTTGCATAAAGTAGTCTCCAATAATAAACTGTTCGAAATTTTCCAGGAGCAAAAAGACTGGGCTGAGATTCTAAACGTTTCCACCATCGGAAGTTTGAACGATTTTGTATTACAGAATCGCAGCGGCGACATCATAAAAATATCGGAAGCGTTGCACGAGAAAAAGATCGCCGAGATTGCCAACCAGATATCGGCGCGCGGAAACGGTACCAAGGTGGTGCTGGTTGCCGGACCATCGGCATCCGGGAAAACCACATTTAGCAAACGTCTTGGCGTGCAACTGGCAGTAAACGGAATGCATCCGTACCAGGTGTCGCTCGACGATTATTTTGTTGACCGCGAACATACGCCGAAAGATGAACACGGCGAATACGATTTTGAGGCGCTGGAAGCCATCGATATCGAGTTTTTTAATCACCAGCTGATCGAGCTTTTTGAAGGAAAGGAAGTGCGTTTACCAAAGTTCGATTTCCATAGTGGCAAACGTATGGCAAACGGAAGGACGCTAAAACTCGATAGAGATGATATTTTAATCGTGGAAGGAATTCACGGTATGAATCCCGGCCTGTTAACCGATGTAAAGGAACAGAATACATTTAAGATATTTATCTCAGCGCTTACGCAGATTTCGGTGGATGAGCATACGCATGTTTCAACGGCTGATAACCGCTTGTTACGCCGTATGATTCGCGACTGCAAATACCGTGGCTACCGGGCGTCAGATACCATTAAACGCTGGCCATCGGTGCGTAAAGGCGAGGAGAAAAATATTTTCCCTTACCAGGAAAATGCGGATGTGATGTTTAACTCAGCAACCATTTACGAGCTGGCTGTTTTAAAAAAATATGCCGAGCCGATTTTAAAGTTGGTGCTTGAAAACCAGCCGGAGTACATGGAATCTACTCGTTTATTGGAGTTCCTGTCGTATTTTAAACCCATCAGCGACGAAGAAATTCCGCCAACATCATTACTTCGGGAATTTTTGGGAGGCAGTAGTTTTGTGTATTAAACTAAAAGAATGGTGTTCATTTAGTTTTCTTCTTTACAACCAAATTAATCGTGTGAGTTAACAGCTCTGACCCACCAAAAGCGCCATGTCCGGGAATTACAATTTTAACATCAGGATATTTGGTTTTTACTTGCTGAACCGTTTTATCCCAATCTTCTACAACCGCGTCGCTGAGGTTTCCAAGATTCAGTGAATTGGCCGCTTTTACCAGGCAGCCTCCAAACAGTATCTTTTCGCGGGGCAGCCAAACCGTAATATTGTCAAACGAATGTCCGGCACCAAAGTACCGGCATTCAATTGGTTCGCCGTAAAAATCAAAATTTAGCGAGTCGGTGAAAGCTATTGACGGCACCGGCAATCCCAATTCTTTGCATTTGTCGATGGTAATAGAATTTGCAATTGATTCCACCCCAATACTTTGAAGATAAGCGAGACCGCCCAGGCAGTCGTCGTGAAAATGGCCGACGATAATTTTTTCCAGTTTGGCAGAGAACGAATCATGTAGGTATGTTGTAAGCTTTTCGGTCTTCTCATTGTCCATCGGAGTGTCGATCATCAGGGCATGACCATTTCGGATAATGATCAAACCATTGGAAGAAAAGCGGCCATAGTTTTCCAGTTCGTCCCAGGTAATATGCATAAAAACCGAATCCTGAAGATGTACCAGTTGAATATCGTCGTTAATTACAATTCTATCGTCGGTTTGGGCATTACAGAATGTTATTGTAATGATTCCGATTATCAGAAGTGAGATGCTTTTTCTATTCATTTTGTTTGTCTTTGTATTTTAACAGGTAAAGTTGCATGAAGATTCCGTTCTCAAATTTTTTATCGCTAACCGTATCAATTTTTATGAGTTGCGATTCCAACAGATCCCGGTTTAGGTTCTTCATATTCAATTCCAGGTTATTAAATCTAACGGCACAAAATTCTTCGCCGGGTTGTAAAAATTCATCGGGATTATTGGTTTTGACAGTGAGTGTATGGTGTCGTGCGGGATACGAGATCAAAACTTATCAAGTTGCACCAACTTTTTTTACGAGCTACAAAAGTTCGTAAACTGCAGAACCCCACATGCACTATACACATTGGCAGCTGGTGTTATTTCCATCTCTCTAATTTTGGTAATATACCTTCAGCCATTTCTCTTGCTTTATTTTCAGGTATTCTCAATCTTTCAACTGCAATTTTTATATTTTTTTCAATTTTTTCTTTAAGCGTGATACCTTCATCAACGAATTTTCCATTTTGAAAACAAAAACTACAATATTTTTCGCTTAAACTTTTGTCTGCATTTGTACCACCTCTATTTGGGTCATTTTTCATTGGCATTCCGCAACTTTGACAAATTAATATTGCTTTTTCCATTTCTATCCTTTTTTTGAGGTTGTATTAATATTCAATATCTAAAGGTAATTCTCTTGCAGTTTCTATTAAAATATTTACGTCATTTATTCCGACTGTTTCCTTAAAAATATCATGTTCTTTTATCCATTCATTAATCCTGGTGTGTAAATCAATCGGCTTGGTTTTCAGTTTCTGGTAAAATTGATGTTGCTACAATTTCATCAACTTTTGATTTTACTATCGAACACCCAATAAAATATGTTATTGTCGAAAATAGTAATCCAATAATTATTGAGATTATTATCATTGAACTGGCAAATCCGGCAATTAACCCGATTACCAGTCCAATTGAGATGGATAAAAACAATAATGAATCCAACTTAGCTTCCCAGAATATTCTAATTTTCGTTGAATCAATTCTTTCAATCCTAATTAATCCTTCTCTTACTATTTTCATCGCTTCAATTTTATTCTGTCCGGAATGTGTTGTATTTCTCACAATTCTTTTGAATTTTATCGTATCGTTTTGAATTTCTGATTGGGCTTCAAAGTTTCTTAATGTTTCTTGAATTTTTTTCTTGAAAGAATCAATATATAAATCCGAATCTACATGAATTGTCTTTTCTTCGGTGTTCGAATATTTTAGTAAGCTCATATATTTTCTGTTTTTATAATGACTTAAAATTTTTTCTCCTGATTCAATGACGACGTGTCAGCAAGTTTTAAAATTCTGTCCATGAATACGTTTCCAATTGCAGGTTTTGTCAAACTTAAAAATGAACGTTTTGGTCAAAATTCTGGTTCTCTCTTAAAAAACAAAAATCTGTCAAAACCAAAACTGTTTTCATGAGCGATTAAACGGCAAATTATATGTTGTCGTTGCGGATTGCGGATGATTGCCCGTCCTGCACAGACTGAAACAATCAGGAGGGAATCCGAGGCGACAATCTGCACCAATACTGCATGGCAATTTACAAAACCTATGGCGTTATTCTATTTATTATTTCTTTACGATAAGTCATTTTTGTTCTCCAAGCATTTTTGCCTTTTTAGCTGCCGCGCAATAACTCTTGAATGTATTTGATGTTTTATTTAGAATTCCAGTCGAAGGGGAGTGTTGATTTCCATTCTTTTCGAAAAAATTTATGTATTCAGCGGTATTCGATTGCAAAGGACAAAATGCAGGTGATTTTGATGTTAAAGTATCCCATTTATCCAGGTGACGATTTATTTTTTGAAGAATAGTTTCATCCGAATCGGATTCGGATACTTTTTCTAATCCCCAGATGCTAAAGGGACAGTATGAAATAGATCCATCTACATTTATTTGAATTTCACGATGACATCTTTTTGATGATAACTGTGCCGATCTAAACAAGAAATCATATGGATTATCTATAAAAAGATTATTTCTAGATTTTATGGCTTCGTCTATTTGTTCGCTTGATAACATTAAATTTTTAAAATCGGATTTATTATTTCCCACTGGATAATATTGAAAGAGTTCTAATGTACATGCTCCTATTTTATTTATAAATTCAGGAAACTCAGAAGAAAGTATCTGAGAAATATTTTGTTGATTAATTACACTAAGAACTCCAAAAGGAATACGGTTGTTTATTAATCTTTGTATAGATTCATACACTTTTTTAAAACTTCCATCGCATCGTGATTTGTCGTGTACTTCTTCTATTCCATTCAAGCTTATCAAGGGAAAAAGATTTGGTGTGGTTTTTAATAATTTTATTATTTCATCATTAAAATTTTCTCCATTTGTAGTAATATTTATTCTCAAGTCAGGATAGTTTCCTGCATATTTAGTGATTAAATCAAAATGTTCCGTGGGTTCTCCTCCTGTAATACTCACACTATGGAAATGCCTATGGGCATAATCTAACATATGATTAAACAACAGAGGATTCATCTTACTGTTGCCCGAAAATGTTCTACAGCAAGATTTGCAGTTGTTTTTACATCCTTGTGCAATAACCAGTGTTAATGAGTCGTTCTGTGCAATATTGAAATGTTTGTTTGTTTTTGACTTGATCCGCGCTAAATTCAATTTAGATTGTAATTTGAATTGCTCTTTCATATTTTTCAAATCATAGTAGTTTAAAATTCCTGATTTCATACTGTAGTTGTTTTTGTACCTTTCAATACAAAAGGCATTAATGTGTTTGAATAATTGTCTGAAAATATTGTTGACTCTAAATATTGTACATATTTATTTAATCCTTCTTCTGCATTTAAAAAATTATTAATAGGTTGAATATTTATTTGTATTTTATTTCCTTTTTCTTCTCTTTTAATTTCGACATAGAGAATTGGAATATCGTATTTTAATGCAATACGGAATGGAAATTTGGAAAATTGAATATTATGATTAGCAAATACGCAATTGGGAGAGTGATGAGAATTGACAGTCACATCAAGAAGTATATTTATCCATTCTCCTGACAATAATGCGTTTAAAAATTTTTTTTCTTCCCCCGTAAAATATACCGGAGATTCTTCTATAAGCTGATTTATTTCTTCACCAAAATTCTTATTATTTTTCAACCATGAAGCGGAATACGAACTGAGAGGGATGTTAAATATCTTGGAGAACAGGAATGTTTGTAACATAAATGGTCCTCCATGGTTGCCAATCACCAATACCCCTTTATTGCTATGTTGGAGATCTTTTACATAATGCTCCCCTTTAAGGATTACATATTTTGAAAAATAATCGGGATATGAATACAGAACTCTTGAGAGTATGCTGTTTGAAATTTTCCTTGTATAGGTATTGATAATAAATTGTATCCCATTTTTGTTATTTCCGATAATGTTTTTGTATTCGATATATGTTTCCCATTTTTTATGGTTTGCTACTATTCGCAGAAAAGTAACAGGGAATAGAAGTATTTCCCAAAGCTTGATGTTTATTGAAAGGTGATATGACGACCAAGTAATTATTTGAATAATTAACCATTGTATATGGTATTTGAGATTGTTAAGTTTACTTTTAGACATCAAATTTTAAATAATTTGCTTGTTGTAATATGCTATCCAAATTCTACGCCATAACGGCTGGTACATTGTTGTTGGGGCGGATTTCGAAAAGCGGTTCTGTCCGAAGGACACGGAATTGTGAAACGAGAATTCAGCGAACGACATACCATGAACCCCACAATGCAATTTACAATTTGTTGTACGTTCGGCTTTTTCTTGTTTCATAAACGAAATTACTTACTGAATTGATATAATTCCTCCTTCTTCAGATTTTGTTGACCAACGAACCTGCCAAATGTTGCCGTTTATTTTATCAAGAAGTAAGAAATTCCATATATTTTGAGTTGGATAGAGAGTGAATCTATTGTCGGCTATATTTTGTTTCTCAATGAGAGAAGAATTGTTTAGAGGCATAATCTTGTTTTTTTCAGGTTTTATATCCCAACTAACTTGCCATATTTTCCCATTTATTTGGTCTAGCAGTAAGAAATTCCAACTATTTTGAGTTGGATAGAGTATAAACCTGTTGTCCACTTCCTCTTGTTTTTCAACTAATGATAAACTATTCAAAGGAATCTCTAGTTGATTTGTTTCTTTTTGGTCAAATTCAATTTGCCACATTTGTCCAGTCCGTGTATTCATTTTGATAAAATACCACATATTTGTTGTTGGAAAAATTCGATATGTTCTAATATAATTTTCATTTACCTGATACAAATCATTTTGGTTTTTCTCAATTTGAACTTGAGCAAACAAATTCATATTTAATAAAATCGTGATTACTAAAATTGTAAATCTTTTCATTTCAATAGTATTTTCATTTTTTTAAATTCTGAGTTTAGCTGACGCACAACTAGTGTGCATCATCATTGTTGTTATTTCAGGGTACGTATTCAATGGCTTGGTTTTTTATTGCATTAAATATAATGTTTTTTCGATGACATTTCGAAAAACAGTTTGGAGGCATAAACAAAAGTTTAAAGGAGAGGACTGTTTTTGGGTTTAAACTTTTGTTTAAACGTTGGCGGTGCTCCTGTAAGCCCTTAAACTTCTGTTTATTTACTTGTGCTCTTCCTTTTAAGGATTAAATTTAAGTTTAAACGGTTTCCGGCGTTACCTTTCAAGGCTTAAACGTTTGTATAAACCTTGCCGGATGCTCATTTCACGGCTTAAATATTTGTTTAAATCTCGTCAGGCGTTGCTTTTGGGCTTTAAACTTTTGTTTATCTGTTCTCTCTTTCCGTTGGTTTAATAATCATCCTGAAATATTGGTCTTTGTAAATGTAATACCCCAGCCAGTTGTACAAGGTTCGTGCTTTGTTTTTAAAGTTTACCAGTCCCATAATGTGCACAAAAATCCAGATAAGCCAGGCGCTAAAACCTTTTACAGAGTATCTCTGCCCCGGGAAATCGAGCACTGCTTTGTTTCTCCCGATTATTGCCAGCGAACCTTTGTCGGTGTAATGAAACGGCTTCCAGTCACTGTCTTTTCGCATTAAGTTTTTGGCCAGATTTTTTGCCTGTTGCAAGGCGGGTTGTGCCAGTTGCGGGTGTCCGTTGGGGTAATTTTTATCGCCAATAACTAGGGCGCAGTCGCCTAAAGCATAAATATTGTTGTACGAGTGGACCTGATTAAATTGATTCGTTTTTAACCGTTTACCGGCTCCAAAACAATCTTCAGAGAATCCCGGAAATGTTTTTGCCGAAACTCCGGCTGCCCAGATCAGGTTTTTCGATGGAATTTCCTTTCCATTCGACAAATACACCATTTCGTTGCGAAAGTCTTTCACCATGGTATTCATGATCAATTTTACACCCAGTTCCGATAATTTTTTAGCCGTGTACTGCTGGGCTTGTTTCGACATGGGGGCTAAAACGGAATCCTGACCATCGATCAGGCTTATTTCACCAAGATCTGATTTCTTTAATTCAGGATAATCTTTTATAATTATTGAACTTCTCATTTCTGCCAAAATGCCCGAAAGCTCAACTCCGGTAGGCCCGGCACCGGCAATAACAAAAGTGAGGTGTTTTCTCCGCTCTACTTCATCCTGTATTCTTGTGGCGCGATCGAGCCGGGTTAGAATAACATTTCGCAGCGACAATGAATCGCTTATCGTTTTCATTGGTAAACTATCTCTTTCGATGTTTTTGTTTCCAAAGAAGTTGGTTTCGGTGCCGGTTCCCATTACTAAAATATCGTATTCCAGTTCGCCGTTGCTCAATATAATCTTATTTTCTTCGGGCACAACTTTTTCAAGAGTTCCCAGTCGAAATCCGGCGTTTTTAAATTTTCGCAGAATTTTACGAAACGGGTAACTTATAGCCGACGGTTCCATAAAACCGGTGGATACCTGGTAAATTAATGGCGGAAAAAAATTATAGTTGTTACTGTCCACCAAAACAACCTTGTAGTTGTTTGAATTCCCCAATTGTTTCACAAGTTCCAAACCTGCAAAACCTCCTCCCACAATAACAATCTTTTTGGTGTTTTTCATCGTGAATTTATCTTTTACACAAGGTAACAAAGGTAATGGGGGCAATTGTTCTGAAAATTAAGCTGGTTTAAGAAATTTATTGTTTGGGATTTGGCAAAAATGCACTGAAAGTAATTTGGAATGAATGATTTAGAGGGAGAAAACAAAAGCCCGGCACAAAACCGGGCTTAAGAACTTTTATGAAAACTATTTTACTTTGGCTAAACCACTTTTTGTCGGTTGTAGTTTTGCCTCAGGGTAAAATCACTTATTTCAATGAAATTTGTTTCTTCAAACGGATATCGCCTGATGAGGCACCAACCAGCAATTCAATATTGCACAGGTCGTCGTTCCAGGCGTGTAGTTCTTCATTCCAGTATTGCAGTTTTTCTACCGGAATTTCAAGGGTTACCGTCTGGCTTTTGCCCGGATCAAGTGCTACGCGTGTAAAAGCTTTTAGCTCTTTAAACGGCCATTCAACCGATGGATTAATGCGGTGTACATAAACCTGAACCACTTCTTCGGCAGCCATTTCTCCGGTATTGCTCAGGTTAAACGATAGCGAAATGGTTTCGTCTGCTCCGTAAGTTTCCTGCGTCGTATTCAAATCGGCATAAGCAAACTCGGTGTACGATAAACCGTAACCAAACGGATACATTACCGGCTTGTTTTTGGTGTCGAACCAGCGGTACCCCACCAGCGATTCTTCCGAGTAGTAAGCCGTGTTTGGGTCGTCCGTCTGGTTGCCGTCGGCAGCATGTGCTTCCGATTCTTTCTCGTCAACAAGGTCAACAAAGATGTCGCCTTTTTTGGCACCCTGCGGATAATTACCCAGCGCGTAAGCCGGCGAATCTTCCAGCTTAATGGGCAGAGTAAACGGCAAACGTCCGCTTGGCGAAATGTTTCCAACAAGGATGTCGGCCAGTGCATTTCCGCCTTCGGTCCCGTTAAACCACGATTGCAACAAGGCTTTCGACAGTGGTTTTACTGTGTTTAAATCGTTGGGCGCGCCACTAACCAGCACCGTTACAATATTTTCGTTTACCTCACTAATTTGTTTTATCAAATCATCCTGCCCCGATGGCAGGAAGATGTTTTCGCGGTCGTTGGCTTCGGTTTCCACGGCACGGTTATCGCCACCAATAAACAGAACGATATCGGCTTTGGCCGCCAGCTCAACAGCTTCCTTATTCAGTTTTTTATTCAGGATCGCTTTTTCCTTTTCCTCACGGTCGATCTTTTCCTGAGGTTTGTTTCCAAAAATGGCTTCGTAATCCAACTCTACCGGAACATAACCCTGCGCATATTGAATTTCGGCTTTGTCGCCAATTTTGTTTTTCAATCCTTCAAGTGGCGTAACCTCGTACAGCGTTTTTACGCCTGCACCAATACCGCCGCTTCCCATTTCGCGTACCGCATTTTCGCCAATTACAGCGATCAGTGGTTTTTTGCTAAGATCGAGTGGAAGAATACCTTCGTTTTTCAACAACACTACCGATTTACAAGCAACATCGTAAGCAATTTGCTGGCTTTCGGGTTGAGAAGTTACAACCTGGTTGGCCTCTTCTGTTGGAACCGGATCGATAGCCAAACGCACACGAAGAATTTCGCGCACACGCTGGTCGATCACTTCTTCCGAAACTGCACCGGCTTTTACAGAGTCAAGTAGCGCCTCTCCTAAATATTTGCTGTCGGGCATTTCAACGTTCAATCCGTGTTTTACCGACTCAACAGTTGAGTGTGTACCGCTCCAGTCCGACACTACAAAACCACCAAATCCCCATTCATCACGAAGGATCTGGTTCAACAGTACGTCGTTTTCGGCGCACCACCAGCCGTTAACTTTGTTGTAAGCCGACATAACACTGTAAGCATCAGCCTCCTGAACAGCAGCTTTAAAAGGTGGCAGGTAAATCTCGCGCATGGCACGTTCGCCAACAATCACGTTTACTGTTCCGCGGTTGTCTTCCTGGTTGTTAAGTGCATAGTGTTTTAAACACGCCGCAGCACCATTGTCCTGCGCACCTTTGGTGTATTGCACCGCCAGTTGCGAGCTCAGAAAAGGATCCTCGCTCATGTACTCGTACGTACGCCCGCCGGTTGGAATTCGCTGGATGTTAATGGCCGGCCCAAGAATTACATCTTTTCCGCGCAACCGGGCTTCTTTGGCCATTCCTGTTCCGTAAGCATAAGCCAATTCCGGACTCCAGGTTGCTGCCAGTGCCGATCCGGTAGGGAAGAAAGTGGCTTTGTCGGTTTCCCAGCCAAGTGGATTCCAGCCTTTTGGTTCCATTTCTTCACGAATTCCAAACGGTCCGTCGGCATAAACCATGTCGGCAATACCAAGGCGCTCAACACCGGCCGATACAAACATGTACTTTCCGTGTAGCATGTTTACTTTTTCTTCCAGTGTCATTTGCGAAATGATACCATCGATTTGTTCGTCGTACTGCAACAACGATGAGGTGAAAGTTTCTTTTTCAGGTGATTTCTGTGTACATGCCCCAAGCATTACTGCAAAAAGCATTACGATTGTGATTTTGTAGTTCATTATATATTTCGATTTATTAATTCTTTCAGTTCTGTAGCGGGTGCAAAATAGCATACCGTTCTTATAAAAACACGAACAATTTTATTTCATATTGTAAAAATAACAAAAAGATGTAAATTCCTTCGAAATTTTAATGACAACGGAGGCGTTTAGTTAAAAAGGATGAGCAGTTTATCTGAAGCCTTGGTTTTTTCACTTCGATAAAAATGCTGATATTTGCGGCACTTAAAATTTTATAAAAATGACAAAACAAAATATTCCTGCTGTGCTGGGCATGGGCAACGCTTTGGTTGATGTGATTTCGGTTTTGGAGAACGATTCATTGCTTGAACAGTTTGGGTTACCGCGCGGCAGTATGACACTGGTTGATGCCGATCAGTCGAAAACGATTTACGATGCTACTTATTCTGAAAAGAGCGAGCTGGCTACCGGAGGATCGGTTGCCAATTCGATTCGTGCTTTAGCCAACCTTGGCGGAAATGCCGGATATATGGGGAAAATTGGTCGCGATGAATTGGGTGATCTTTTTCGTAACGACTTTGAAAAACGCGGCGTAAAAACGCACTTGTTTCACAGTGAAAATGCTACCGGAAGAGTGATGGGATTGGTAAGTCCTGATTCGGAACGTACGATGGCAACTTACCTTGGCGCTGCTGCCGAAATGCTTCCCGATGAAGTAACAGAAGACCTGTTTATCGGTTACGAATATGTATACATTGAAGGTTACTTGGTTTTTAATCACGACCTGATTAAAGCCTGTGCCGTAGCTGCCAAAAAGGCGGGTGTAAAAATCGCTGTCGACCTGTCGAGTTTTAACGTGGTGGAAGCCAATCTCGATTTTCTGAAAGAGCTGATCCGTGATTATGTAGATATTGTTTTTGCCAACGAAGAAGAAGCTAAATCGTACACCGGCTTGGATCCGGAAGCGGCGCTACACGAAATTGCACAAGGTGATAAAATTGCCGTTGTAAAAGTGGGTAAAGACGGTTCGATGATAAAACAAGGTGATGCCGTTGCTCGTGTTGGAGTAATTCCTGCCAATGCACTGGATACCACCGGAGCAGGCGATGCGTACGCAGCCGGATTCTTTTATGGCCTTACAAATGGCTACGACCTGGAAAAATGTGGCAAGATTGCTGCACTTGTTTCAGGAAAAGTAGTGGAAGTAATGGGGCCGAACCTTGCCGATGAACAATGGCCGGCTGTTAAAGATGAGATTGAAAAGATTGTAGGCTAAATAAAACCATATAAAAAACTGTCATTTCGATCCGTCAACTGACGGAGAGAAATCTGTTACAGATTTCTCGCTTCACTCGAAATGACAGTTTTTATTTTATATCTATCTTTCTAAAATAAACCGTGAATCTGAGCATCTATCTTATCGATTACAAAACTCAGATCTTCCGGATTGGCCGTAAAGTCAAGATCATCCACGTTGATCACCAGTAATTTTCCCAATTTATAACCACTAATCCAACTCTCGTAACGTTCGTTTAGCTGTTTCAAATAGTCCAGGCGGATCGAGTTTTCGTATTCGCGACCACGTTTCTGAATCTGGTTTACCAGTGTTGGAATTGATGCCCTCAAATAAATCAGCAAATCAGGCGGCTGAATCAGGCTGGCCATCAAATCGAACAACGATTTATAGTTCCCAAAATCGCGGGTGCTCATTAGTCCCATTGCGTGTAGGTTGGGAGCAAAAATTTCGGCATCCTCGTAAATTGTACGGTCTTGTATAATCGTTTTCCCTGACTTGCGGATATCAACGATCTGATTAAAACGTGAATTCAGGAAGTAAATCTGCAGGTTAAACGACCAACGTTGCATATCGTTGTAAAAGTCATTCAGATAAGGATTTTCGTCTACGTCTTCGTAATGTGGGGTCCATTTATAGTGCTTCGCCAAAAGTTCACTCAATGTTGTCTTTCCGGCACCAATGTTACCCGCTATTGCAATGTGCATATTCAATTATTTTTTTGAAATTCTAAAGTATAAAAAAATTACCTGTCGGCCCCCAGAATGTTCATAAGTTCGTCCAGATATTTTCGGTTATTGGCCAGCCGCGGAATTTTATTTTGTCCGCCAACCTTACCACGTTGTTTCATCCAGTTGTAGAACGTGGCTTTTGGAGCCACCGTAAGATGCAGCATTTCAAGGGTCATGTTTTTATGGCGCTTGGCTTCGTAATCCGAGTTCAACGTTTTTAACGAATTATCCAGTATCGTTTTAAAATGATCGATGTCTTTCGGAGCCTTGGCAAATTCAATGATCCACTGGTGAGCACCTTTGCTGTTATTGCTCATAAATACGGGGCCGGCGGTGTATTCATTTACAATTGCTCCGGTGTGGTGGCAGGCAATTTTAAGCGCTTGTTCGGCATTATCGATAATCAACTCTTCGCCAAAGGCATTGATAAAATGTTTGGTGCGCCCCGTAACTTTTATCTTGAACGGATATTTGCAGGTAAATTTTATAGTGTCGCCAATTACATAACGCCACAACCCGGCGTTAGTAGAAATTACCATGGCATAGTTTTCGTCCAATTCCACATCCTCGAGATTGACAACGGTAGGATTTTCGCTGCCAAATTCCGACATTGGAATAAATTCGTAATAAATACCATAGTCGAGCATTAGAAGCATGTCGTCCTGGTGCTCGTTGTCCTGAATGCCAAAAAAGCCTTCCGATGCATTGTAGGTTTCAATATAATGCATTTGTGGCGAAGGAATAATTTTGCGGTATTGCTCGCGGTAAGGCTCAAAATTTACGCCTCCATGAGCAAACACCTCGAGGTTAGGCCACACCTCCAGCAGGTTCGATTTCCCGGTTTTTTCCAACACGCGTTTAAAAAGTACGAGGTACCACGACGGAACGCCTGCAAAAGCAGTAACATTCTGGTCGAGGGTGGTATCGATTATCTTTTCTACTTTCTCTTCAAATTCTTCGATAAGTGCAATTTCTGCCGCCGGTGTTCTGAAAAGATCCGACCAAAACGGTTCGTTCTCGATCATAATCGCGGATAAGTCGCCATGAAACGAATTGTTGTTAAAGCTGCTTACCCGGTGGCTGCCTCCCAAAGTCAGAATCTTTCCTTTTAGAACTTTTGATTCAGGTTTGGAAGTAATGTATTGGGCAAAAATATCTTTTGGGCCGCGCAAATGGCACTCTTCCAAAGCTTCGTTGGTAACCGGAATAAACTTGCTTTTGTCGCTGGTGGTTCCGCTCGATTTGGCAAACCACTTTACTTCGCCCGGCCAAAGCAGGTTTTTTTCACCCTGTCGCAAACGGTCGATGTATGGTTTTACATCTTCGTAAGTTTGCAAAGGCATCGCTTTTTGAAACTCACGATACGATGTTACATCGTTAAAATTGTGTGCTTTACCCCATTGTGTATCTTTTGCACTTTGCAGCAACTCAAATAAGGTTTCGTTTTGTATTTCGTGTGGATATTCGCGGTAATACTGTATTTGGTAGTTGCGTTTTATATTTACCCACTTGATGACTGAATTTATTAGAGGCATTCGTTTCGTTTAATTTTATGAAGTCCAAATTTATGAATAAATGTATCAAATATGCAATCAAAAATCATCTTGAAAAGGGCAATTATTGGGTGAACCGGGAAAATAAATTAAGGAAAAAGTTCGTTTAACCATAAAATCTGATTGCTGGCCGATTGGCCGGTTTTTTAACTGATCGCGAATTTTTATATTTACCACTTCAATTGTTTCAGGTAAACCTAACATCTTTAGAAACTACATTATGAACTACATCGATATTATTTTATGTATTTTGTTGATACTATCAGCAATAAATGGTTTTAGTAAAGGCCTTATTTCGGAAGTTGCGTCAATAGCAGCACTCATTTTAGGAATTTGGGGAGCTATTAAATTTTCATACGTAACTACCGAATTTCTGATCGAGAATTTCAACATGCACTCGAAACACATGAATATTATTTCGTTTGTAATAACTTTTGTGGTTATTGTTATTCTGGTGCACATTGTTGGCAGCGCGGTAAGTAAAATGGCCGAAACCGTTTTGCTTGGATTTGCCAATAAACTGGCCGGATTAGTTTTCGGAGTTTTAAAATCAGCTTTGATATTAAGTATAATATTGGTTATCTTCGACAAAATCGACGAAGATGTTCATATTCTTTCTCGTGAAGCCAAAGAAAATTCGCGTATGTATGAACCTATTCGATCGTTTGCTCCTTCGATTTTCCCGTTTATCGAAGGATGGGAAATTGACATGAAAGAGAATCGCGAATATGAAAATGTGGTCTAAACTAACAGAGCGTTTTAAAGGAAAAGACAATTCCAACTGGCACATCGATATTGATTGTCTAAATTGCGGAACAACATTTTCGGGGCATTACTGTCCGAATTGTGGCCAGGCAGTTAAAGAATATGATAAACCTTTTGGTTTTATTTTCTACAACTTTCTTGGCGACTTTTTTGCATTTGATACCCGCTTTTTTAAAACACTTTTTGCTTTGATAGCCCAGCCCGGATTTCTCACCAAAGAGTATTTTGCCGGACGTAGAGTACGCTATGCTCCGCCGTTTCGAATTTTTGTTTTTGTAAGTTTTTTACTGTTCTTTTTGTTACAAATTGTTACCAATCAGGGTTTATCAACTGTTTTGGATTCTGATTTAAAAGATGCAAAAGTAGGTCTTGATTCTGCTTCAGTGGTTGCCGCAGATTCCATATTCAATCAGGTAAACGATCAGTTATCACCGGAAGAAAAACAAACATTAGACAATGTTTTAAGTAAGCGAAATATTAAGCTGGACAGTATCGATGTGGCCAAATCTGCAAATGAAATAGATTTGGGAAGTTGGGGCGATGCAAGTAATATCAGACTGGCTTTAAATGAACAGGCCGACAAGATGGGACAGAAGTTGGAAGAAGAAACCGACCCGGTGAAACGTGCCGAATTGCAGGAAAACATTCGAATGTTACGTTCTCCCGAAGCTACCATGGCTAAAATACTTAAATACATTTCGTATGCATTTTTTCTGTTGCTACCGCTTTTTGCACTTATCTTAAAGCTCATTTATATTCGCCGACGCCATAATTACATGCGGCACCTGGTTTTTTCCATTCACATCCATTCATTTATTTTTTTGGTGATGACTGCTATAATTGGCTTGTATCTTATATTTGGAGAGAATATTAGTACGGTGTCAGGTATTTTATTCCTATCTGTTCCACTTTATATTATTATAGCTTTAAAGAAATTTTATGGACAATCAATAGGAAAGGTCGTGCTTAAATTCTTCGCACTTTCGTTTATTTATAACATCGTATTTTTTACTGTAATTGTAATCGCATCTCTGGATGCCATTAATGTGCTCTGAAAATTATTTTAAAAAAGTTGCAACATTTTCTTCGTGGTTATAGTCAAACGGTCAGAAAATAAATCTAAAACAATAATTATGGAAGAATTAATTGCAGTAGGCGTAGTATTTTTTGGATCGTATCATATTATCAAGCTTTTCTCCACTCACTTATTAAAAAGAAAACTGATTAAGGCAGAACAGTACGACCGCGTTGGTATTCTGGAAGAGCCAAAAAACGAAAATGATGAATCGAACCGTTATCCATCGTTGAAATGGGGATTGGTTGCGTTAATGACCGGTTTGGGTTTTATCATTATCGAAGTACTTGGATTATTTAACCGCGAAATGGTGCGAGGCAGCCAGGCTGTTTTACCAATCGGAATTTTAATGGTTTGTATCGCTATCGGTTTCCTTATCTATTTTTTTATAATGAACGGAAAAGCCGTTAAGAAATAGCAGAGAAAAACAAAAAGCAGTAAAAATACACCCGGCAACTTTGGTATATCTAAAAGTTTGCCGGGTGAACTTATTTATAATCGAACTCAGGTTTATACAAAAGTATATTCTCCAATTTGCTGAAATCCCCGAAGAAAATCCTGAACTTTCATTCTTTTCTTTCCGGCTATTTGCAGATCGGTAATTTGGAGCCAACCGTTGGTGCAGGCTACTTTTATAAAGTTTTTACCATCGCTTTCCAATGTTCCCGGAGGCGTGTTTTTATTGTCTTCAACACGCATGGTCATAAAAATCTTGGTGGCAATTTCTTTTCCCGTTTCTTTATGTTTTAGTGTGCTCCATGCGGTAGGGTAGGGCGATAGCCCCCGAATAAGATTACGAACCGTTTCCACATCTGCCGACCAGTCAATCTTACAATCTTCCTTGAAAATCTTCGGTGCATGTTTAATCTCTTCACCTGCCTCAACAAGCTCTTCCTGTGGAATAGCTTCGTAATCTCCTGACGCTATTGCATCAACGGTTTCAACAACCAGTTTGGCACCAATACCCATCAAACTGTCGTGAATTGTTCCAACGGTGTCGTTTTCCCAAATATCAATTTCCTTTCGGAACAGTATTTTACCGGTATCAATCTCATGAGCGAGCAAGAAAGTAGTAACACCCGTTTGTGTTTCTCCATTAATAACGGCCCAGTTTAATGGTGCCGCACCACGGTATTGTGGCAGCAACGATCCGTGCAAATTAAAAGTTCCCAAACGCGGCATGTCCCAAACTACTTCGGGTAACATTCTGAAAGCTACAACCACTTGAAGGTCGGCTTCCAATGCTCTCAGTTCATCCAGAAACTCAGGATTTTTTAGTTTCCCGGGTTGCATTACTTTCAATCCTTGTTCAACTGCGTACACTTTAACCGCCGATTGGTGGAGCTTTTTCCCACGTCCTGCCGGTTTGTCGGGCGCTGTAATCACTCCAACTATATTGTATCCGCCTTCAACCAGGGCCTGTAAACTGGCCACGGCAAAATCGGGTGTTCCCATAAAAACTATTTTCAGGTCTTTTCCTTGCATAACTATTTTTTTCTGAGGTTGGTATTTCCTTTTTGTGCTTTTGGCCAGTAAGGGCAGTGGCGGCATCCGTTGGCACAACAGTAGCCGCGGTTCCGTAGGTAAGATTCAGTCATTACCCGGTAGCCATTTTCCATATAAAAATCCTTCCCCTCTTTTAATTCATCCTCGTATCGGTCAGGAAAAAGGTCGTCGAAATATCCCATTCTCAAATTTTTTTCAAAAGTAGCCAAATTGACTTATCTTTCAGAACACGAATCGCAGTTTTTACTATGGGAGTTGAGAAAGATTATTTAATGCGCCAACTGATGATGTTGTTTGAAGTCATCCACAAAATTTTACGCCTCCGTAGAAAAGGTGAGAATGAAGAGGCTGAAAAGCAAATTCAGTTTTTTTACGAGTACCTGAAAATTGATGAGGATGTGGAGAAACTTTCGGTTGAAGCTTTGATAAACCTGTTGGAGAAAGACAAAAATCTTGTTAACGAACAGCTCGAAATGGTTGCCTTTGTTTTAAAAGAACAGGGTGAGTTGGCTGATTCTGATGATAAGCGACTCGACTTTTTCAAAAAGTCATATTTCATCCTTGATAAAGTGGAGCGCGAAAGCACCGTTTTTTCAATGGACCGCCAAATGAAAATAGCAGAATTAAGCGCTTACCTGAATTAGATTTTTGCCGGATTTTACATCAGTACGTTATGCTGAACTTGTTTCAGCATCTATCGCACCGGATAACTTAGCATTTATAACTAAGACCCTGAAATAAATTCAGGGTGACGTTTTACTTCTGAATGATTACTGATTTAATGATTCAGTTACTTGTTGCGGTTCAATATCCTTTTTCTGTTTCTTCGAAAGAATATCAGTGGCAACGATCATTGCCGTGAAACCCCAAAACGGCACCGAAATTTTGTCGGTATCCAAAAAGTTATTCAAAAATCCGTGAATATAGTAGGTAACCAAACCTACGAGCGCTGCCAAAACAATCGACCGCAAACGGTAATCAGTTAAACGTGTGTAAGTATTTACGGCTGTATAAATCACTACGATTATAATTAACAGGTAAGTTGCCAGCCCAAGCACACCCGATTCGGCCATTGGACCAAAGTATTCGCTATGTGCATTTCCGCCATCGGCAGAGTTGGTGCTAATAATTGTACGGTCTTTGCTTAGCTGGTACTTGGCATATTTAAACATATAAGTTCCCGGTCCGTAGCCAACTACAGGTTTGTCGGCAAACATGCGCACCGCACAACTCCAACGGTTAATACGTTCCAAATTTGATGCATCGGAACTGATGTTCGACATCGATGAAATGTGTGTCATCATATTCGCCGACGACTCTTCCGAGTTTTGCTCCAGTTTCATTAAAATTTGTGTCTGGAAAACCAGGAACAAGGCAATTAAAGACCCCAAAGTGATAAACAAGGTTTTAAACCGGATGCGTAGTTTTACGACTCCCCAAACTCCAAATGCAATTACCAAACTTAGCCAGGCTGCACGGCTGTAAGACAATAGTAATCCCATGGTAACAATTGCAAACGCAACGGTAGCCAGTATTCGAATATTTTTTGAATAGTTTTTACTCAAAATAAACATAACCAAAAACGGTATATAAATGGCGGTGGCTGCACCATAAGAAGTGTGGTCGCGGTAAAACGGAGAAACCACAAAGTGTGCAGCTTGTTTGTCCCATAAACCATAACCAAGGTGACGATAGGTTGAATAGAAAATTACCAGCATCAACGGAATTACATACAGCCACACGTATTTTTCCATGTTTTTGCCGTCTTTGAAAATCTTGGCAGTAAGCAGGTAGAGACCTACTATAAACCAAATTCTCATCAACAAAAATTTAAACGAAACCACTGGCATGGTGCTGGTTACGCTTGTGATCAAAATCCAGAAAAGATTCAGATAAACAGCCAGCGATACCGGGTGAAGCAATATTTTACGATCAAATTGACGTTCCTGAATAACTTTTAGAATAAAAAGCAGAAGTAAACCAAATAGTAGCGGCTCAGTGGGAATATACATATCAAATCCTATTCCGGGAAGATATTCACGGAGCGGAATGGACAGTGGTGCCAGGAAAGCGATTAGGTAAATAACTTTGTCGAACGAAAAGACGGCCAGTAAAACTACTACAAAAACAAGTGGAAGCACATTGGCATACAGCATGTGTTTTTCTACCACAAACCAAAGATTCAGTGCAATAAAACCAATGGAAATGAGATAAAAAAGTGCTATCCGTATGACTGCTTTTTGTGGCACCTTATTCTTTTTTGCCGTAGTCGAGAACTAGGAATACAAGTAGTGCAAAAAATACAGCCGACAGCGTTGTAAACGCTACGATCAGCCAACGAACAGGGTAGGCTTTTTTATCAGCCGGGAACGGGTATTCAACCACGTGGCTGTAAGTAATTTCTTTTTCGTATTCGGTTAAATAAGTGTCGTAAACAATTGTTAATGAGTCGATCGTTTCAATTGTTTTATTGTACTGGTTTTCTAATCGGTAAGTCCGCGAACCTTCTTTCGAAAAGTTGTTGTAAAGCTTCTCTATTTTCTTTGTATCGCCAGCCGATCCGCGTCCGGTAGCCAGTGCATTCATATAACCACGGGTAATTTCATCCACCTGGCCATAACTGATGATTCCGTATTTTTCACGTATACTGTCTAAATTGTGCTCATATATTTCCAGTTCGGTATATTTTTTATCCAGCTGCCTGCCGGTTATATCAACCATTTCCTTTTCTTTGGTTTTATGCAATTCCTGTACTTTTTGATTGAAATACGAAATAATCGAATCACACATATCCGAAGCACGCTGCGGATCTTCATCCAACACCTTTATTTCTGCAGTTTCATATTCAGTTTTACTGGTACTAACGTTGGTGTTATACTCGGCAAAAAGATAAGTAAGGTATTGCGGATCTTCTTTATTGATTTTATAAACTTGATCAAGATCAAAAGTTTCGAACATCCGGAACTTGATGTCGTTCGAATTCAGAATCTCGAGCATCTGTTCCGTTTCCGACTCATCGCTGAGTGTCCAGATATTGGTGGGATAGATGCGTGCCGTAGATTTAAATTTAGGCGTAATAAACGCCGGGCCGGAAAAAATAGCCGACAAAGCAACTGCAATTACACCAACTAGTACAAAATGAAATTTGCGTTTCCAGATTAGTTGAAGGATACGCTGATTGTCAAAAAAATTATCCATAAGGTGTGGTTTCAATTCGATCGTGTAATTTCAACGCACCCGAAGAGTTTTTAGTATCTAAACACCTGATTATTCAGCAATAATAAGGAAATAGTTTTTTTTCCCTTTTTGTGCCAGAATGTATTTGCCGCCTATTAAAAAGTCGTTGTTTACAATCAGCTCAGGATCGTTGATCTTCTCTTTATTAATGCTCAATCCGTTACCTTTTATGGTACGGCGTAATTCTCCTTTCGAAGGAAAAACTTCTGTTTTTTCAGCCAGTAAATCAATTACGTTGATACCGGCTGCCAACTCGTCTTTAGAGATATTAAATTGTGGAACACCTTCAAACACCGCAAGGAAAGTACTTTCATTCAGTTTGCGCAACTGGTCGGCAGTTCCTTTTCCAAACAAAATTTGTGATGCTTCAATAGCCATGTTGTACTCTTCGCGCGAGTGTACCATTGTGGTTACTTCTTCGGCCAGTTTTTTCTGTAATGCACGGGCATGTGGTGCTTCTTTGTGCTCAGCAACTAATGTGTCGATTTCTTCTTTCGACAGCAGCGTGAATATTTTAATGTAACGCTCGGCATCTTCATCCGATGTGTTCAACCAGAACTGGAAGAAAGCATAAGGCGAAGTGCGTTCAGGATCGAGCCAAACGTTGCCCGATTCTGTTTTTCCAAACTTGGTGCCATCGGCTTTGGTGATTAGCGGGCAAGTTAACGCGAACGCTTCACCACCATCCATCCGGCGGATCAATTCCGTCCCGGTGGTAATGTTTCCCCATTGGTCAGATCCTCCCATTTGCAGGCGGCAGTTGTTGTTTTTGTACAAGTGGTAAAAGTCGTATCCCTGCACCAACTGGTAAGTAAACTCAGTAAACGACATACCCGATTTTGACTCTTCGCCCAAACGTTTCTTTACCGAATCTTTCGCCATCATGTAGTTTACGGTAATACGTTTACCCACATCGCGGATAAAATCGAGGAAAGAAAATTCCTTCATCCAGTCGTAGTTGTTTACCAAAAGCGCTACGTTGTCTGCCTTGCTTTCAAAATCGAGAAATTTTGCCAGCTGAGCTTTAATACATTCCTGGTTGTGGCGCAGTGTTGGCTCGTCCAGCAAGTTACGCTCCTGCGATTTTCCTGATGGATCGCCGATCATTCCGGTAGCACCACCAACTAAAGCAATAGGCTGGTGACCTGCAATCTGAAGATGTTTCAACATCATTACACTTACCAGGTGGCCAATGTGCAACGAGTCGGCAGTTGGATCGATACCCACATAAGCCGCGGTTAATTCTTTTTCCAGTTGTTCCTCAGTTCCCGGCATTATATCGTGCAACATGCCTCTCCATTTCAGCTCTTGTACAAAACTCATCTGTGTAAAATTTATTTCTGATCGTGATCGAATCAATCGTTTTTAAAAATCTGCGCAAATATATAAAATGCTGAGTGTTATTCGTTGGCTTTCCGCTCAAAATGAAAATCTGCGATGGAAATTTACGATTTGCAAACCGCTATTTTCTTTAACTTCGAACTTCGGTCTTCCAACTCCCTTTTTTCTTTCTTTCATCTTTTTCAAAATAATTGTAACATTTGCCTAACTTGCTTAGTCTGATGGGATAGTTATGAGTGATGCGCAACTGGTTCAACAGGTTTTAAACGGAAACAACCATGCATTCAGGTTTTTGGTAGGAAAGTACCAACGGCTTGTAACGCATGTGGTTGGACGCATTATTAAGCAGGAAGATGAACTGGAAGACATCTGCCAGGAAGTGTTTATTAAAGTGTTTAAAAAGCTGAAACGTTTTCGGGGCGATTCGAAACTGTCGACTTGGATAGCAACCATAGCTTACAACACGGCAATAACACATTACCGGAAACAGAAACGAAGAGGCGAATTGTCATACAGCGAAGAACCAAACCTAATTCTTGCTGAAAAAGACCCGGGGCTGAACCAGAAAAGCATTGAGAAGGAAGAAGCGAAAAAATATCTCTTGCAGCTGATCGAGTCGTTGCCGGTGAACTACCGAACGGTGATCACGTTGTTTCACCTCGAGGAATTCTCGTACAAAGAGATAGAAAAGATTACAGGAATGCCCGAGGGAACCATTAAAAGTTACCTGAGTAGGGCACGAAAACTATTAAAAGGCAAGATTGAAAAAGTTGCCCGTTTGGAACAAACTAATATATTTGTTGATTATGTATAATGACGATCGGAATTTTAACACAGAAAAATTACTGAAAGAGGCATTCACTTCGGAGCCGGAATTCAAGCTGTCGGAGAATTTTACAGATGTCCTTGTTAAAAAGGTAGAGCAGCGTTTTGCCTGGAGACAATACCTGCGGGAATTTGCTATTTACCTGGCTGTTATACTCGGAATTATGCTTGTTACTGCAGTGTTGGCTTTTGTTTGGTACGATGTTACAGTATCGGGCTGGTTGGCTTTCTTAGCAAAAAATGTGTCGTTGGTGGTTGGTATAAATCTTTTAGTGGTGTTTGTTTTGTTTGCCGACCGCGTTTTGTTAAGGTATTTCATGTATAAGGCATCAACAGAATAATGCCCATAAACTCATCTCAAAACGTGCTTAGAAAAATGATCGTTTTTTACTCCGTAACCTTCCAGTAATCGGTAAGGAAGAGTATAAAAAGTGCAATAAAAGCAACATCGATCAGACCAAATACGGCAAAAACAATATGAGGCAGTTCGCCAATTCCCCAGTTGTACAACGCCACCCATGCATAAGCGAGTTTATAGGCCACGGCCACTTTTACAATGTCGACATTTCGTTTAATGTTACGGTAAACAAACCAATACAAAATTCCCTGAGCAAAAACAAAAGCGGCATTTAGTTGCAGGTAAGCCTCTGTTTCCGGCATGGGAATGTTGAACATGGCATAAACATTTGGGTACAGCAGAAAAAAAGAAACGCCCAGAATCAGATCGTAGGCGGCAGCAATAAGAAAAACTGTTTTGTAAAATTTCAATGTTCTCATAATGGTTCCTCCTCTCGGTTAAAGAACGCCGAAGTGGCGATTTTTGGTCATCTATCGCTGTTTACGAGATGGAAGGAGAAATGGTTGTGGAAATAGAGTTGCAAGCCACAAGCTACAAGTTTAAGATTTGTAGTAAAATTATTGGTAGATCATTGACGCATTTCTGCATTTTTTACCACAGAGGCAAACAGAGAAGCCACAAAGTTTCACAGAGAGAATAGGTCTCATTAAAGCATTTCCGCATTAACACAATTACCCATTCACCAATCGATCCTTCAGTCCTTAACCCTTTCTCACTTCTTTTTTCGCAGGTAAATTACCTGTCCCAAACGAGGCTGCTGACTTTTTTTCATGTTGTTGCGTCGGTAAAGCGGTTTTAGTTTTATACCATATAGTTGCGAAATGTAATGCATGGTTTCGCCTTCCTGCGCGCGGTGTGTAAGTTGGTCTTTGCTGGTTTTATTCTTTTTATGCTGAATATAAACCACTTCGTTTGGAATAGGGCGGTGTCCGGGTGGCTGATCGTTAAATTTGTATAGCTCCCAGTCTTTTAAACCAAGTTCCTGTGCCAGCATTTCGTACGTGTCACCTTTTTGCGTCACCACAGCTTTTACGCGGTTAATTTTGCTAACCTTGTGCGTATTGAACGGAGTAATGGTAAGTGCTCCTGTTTTATCGGTATCAAGCACATTGTGGGCCGTTTGTCCATTCATCGGACTAAAAGTCATTTTCTTGTCGAGGCGGTGCAGTTTGTTTTCCTCGATTATTCGTATCAGCCGTTTGTCGTAATCGTGAGCCGTTGCATAACCCGCTTTTTTTAGTCCTTTTGCCCAGCTTTTATAATCAGTATGATCGAGCATAAACAGCGAAGCATATCGTGGATTGTTCATGAGAAAGTCGGTATGATCTTCATATGAATCTTTTACCGAGCGGTAACTTCTGAAACACTCGTTACGACGGTCGTCGTCGTAATACACTTTTTTCCCTTTCCAGCTTCTTTTACATTTAATACCAAAATGGTTGTTCGATTCTCGCGACAGTTCGCTGTTGCCGTTTCCCGATTCCAAACAACCCTGCGCCATGGTAATACTGGCTGGTATTCCGCTACGGTTCATCTCTTCAATAGCCACCAGTTGCCACTGCCTGATGTATTCTTCGCGGGTAATTCGTTGAGAAATTGCGCTTGTGGCCAGTAAAATAAAAAAGGTAAAGGAAATTATGTGTCTCATGTTTCTGTTACAACGTTTGCTGATGCCAAAAATAAAATACCTCGGGGCATTTACCCACCAAAAACAAAGCATTTTATAAACAATGAAACGTGAGTAAGATGGGTTTATTGGATTTTGGATAAAAGAAATTAAACAACGATTTCCCTGTAGTTGAAAACACATCCTTTCAATTACCATTTAATATAAAATTGTACATTTGAGAAAAATACCCGTTTATGCGAAGGAAAGAACTCAGGATAAAGGTTTGCGAATACGATGCAGTAGTGGAATTGCCCGAGGCCGATCAAAAATTATTACTTGCAGCGCGCAAGGCCAGTAAAAATGCTTATGCACCTTATTCAAAATTTTGTGTGGGTGCCGCGCTTTTGCTCGAAAACGGTGAGGTAATTACAGGCAGCAACCAGGAAAACGTCGACTTTACCGATGGCCTTTGTGCCGAGCGGGTAGCTTTGTTTTATGCCAACTCTACCTACCCCGATCAGGCAGTAACAGCCATTGCCGTAACTGCAAAAAATTCGCATGGAATAGTTGAGCATCCGGCGCAACCGTGTGGTTCGTGCCGCCAGGTGCTGGTAGAAACCGAAACACGATATAAAAAACACATTCGCATAATTATGGATGGCCGCAAACATATCCTGGTATTGGAAGGTGCCGATAATTTGTTGCCTTTTGCATTTAAACCCCGTGATTTGGAGTAGATGATTCCCAAGGCAAAAGGCAAAAGTGAAAAGGTAAAAGTTGAGGACGGTATTACCGGACAAAATCCCGACTACAGCATCAGGAGCAAATGTAGAAAGTTGAGAACTGCTGTCATCTCGACGAGGAACGAGGAGAGATCTGTTTCAGTTTTATAGAAAATCCGAATTCTTTACCACAGAGTTACACAAAGTAACCACAGAGTTTCTAAGAGAAGAAAGTCAGAAGTTGAGAACAGCTTTTATCCACTAGCCACAAGTTTAAAGAACGGTATTACGCAAAGCCGAAAAACAAGATTGAATCATTTAAGCATTTTCGCCTTGCAATATCTCCTAATCACTCATTCACCAATCAGTCCCTCAGTCCTTCAACTTACACCTTCACCGGACTAAACTTCCCGGCTTTAAAAAGTTTTAAAAACTCATCCCAAACCGGATCTTTTGGCGGATCGGCAACAATGGTAAGTGGTGTTTTTCGCACGGGGTGGATCAGCTCTACCTGGCGTGCATGCAGGTGAATACCTTTGTCTTTATTCGAGCGTGCAGCACCGTACTTTAAATCGCCTTTAATATGTAAATGCAACTGGCGCAACTGCACCCTTATCTGGTGATGACGACCCGTGTGTATTTCCACCTCCAGCAAATGGTAGCGGTCGATGCTGGCCACATGACGGTAGGTGAGGCTGGCAAATTTCGCTCCCGGTTTTGGTTCGATGTAGGCGTAACTCCGGTTTTTCTCCTGATCTTTTCGCAGGTAGTGCTCCAGCGTGTCGGTGTATTTTGGCGGACGTTTATCAACTACTGCCCAATACACTTTTCGCATGGCATCTTTGGTTTGGAAAAGCTTATTGAGGCGTGGCAGCACTTTGCTGGTTTTGGCCAAAATAAGAATACCACTTGTTGGGCGGTCGAGGCGGTGAGGCAGGCCAAGGTATACATTTCCCGGTTTGTTGTATTTCACTTTCAGGTAATGTTTCACCTTGTCCAAAACGGTTTCGTCGCCGGTTTTATCGCCCTGCACAACGTCGCCGCACGCCTTGTTTATTGCAATAATATGGTTGTCTTCGTAAATTACTTCCATTCTCAGTGCTTATTATCATTTCGACGATCCCGAAACTTCAGGAGAGGAGAAATCTGTTTCTAAGATAAAGATTTCTCAGTCATTCTTTCCTTCGAAATGACAGTAAGTTGAACTTTAATACTGTTCCTTATCGCTCGGGAAATCCTGCGATTTTACATCGTTGATGTAATTTCCTACAGCACCTTTTATTTCGGCTGCAAGGTTGTGGTAACGACGTAAAAAGCGTGGCGAGAATTGTTGGGTAATTCCCAACATATCGTGAATTACCAACACCTGACCATCAACACCGCCACCGGCACCAATTCCAATTACCGGAATCTTAAGCGCTTTGGCAACCTCTTCTCCAAGCGAGGCAGGAATTTTTTCCAATACCACTGCAAAACAGCCGGCTTCTTCCAGTAGTTTGGCGTCGTTGATCAGTTTCTCGGCTTCAGCTTCCTGTTTGGCACGTACGGTGTAGGTCCCAAACTTATGAATCGACTGTGGCATCAGCCCTAGGTGCCCCATTACCGGAATTCCGGCCGAAAGAATACGTTTTACCGATTCGATTACTTCTTCGCCACCTTCAAGTTTTACCGCGTCGGCAGCTGTTTCTTTCATAATACGAATGGCCGAATTAAGCGCTTCGCGCGAGTTGCCCTGGTAGGTTCCGAACGGAAGGTCTACCACAACAAGTGCACGGTTTACGGCGCGCACCACTGATGCCCCCATAAAGATCATTTCATTAAGGGTAATGGGCAGTGTGGTTTCGTGGCCCGCCATTACGTTCGAGGCCGAGTCGCCAACCAGAATAACATCCAATCCTGCTTCATCAACCAACTGCGCCATACTGTAATCATAGGCAGTTAACATCGATATTTTTTCGCCACGCAATTTCATTTCCGATAAACGGTGCGTGGTAACTTTACGAACTTCGCTATGTACTGACATGTCTGTTTGTATTCAAATTAGACCGCAAAATTAACCAATCCTTTTATTTTAACCCCAAAGCTGCCGTTTTTTCGCTCGCCAACCGTAAGTGCTTAACTTTTATTAACCGGATTATGCGCGTAGTTTTCAGAAGGTTTATTTTCTTTGTGGCTAATTTCAAAGTCGGAAAATGAGAAAACTAAATAGCCTGTTCCCCAGAATTTATTTACCTCTGATTTTTGTATTTGCTGTTTTTATGGTCAATGCGCAAGAGCCTGAGATCAATAACGATGTTGTTTCGTTTAAAAAGCGCGAACTGAATTGGGGATTGATTTTGGGCGTGAGTAAAGAAACGGAAGAATTGTTGAGCGACGAAAGCCGTTTTGATGAAGATCGTACCTTGCTAAATGGCAAATTCGGTATTGAAAATACCTACTGGAATTTACTGGATTACAAACAGGAACGCCTGAATATACGATTAGAAGTTGGGCCATACGGCGGTTATGGCGATTGGACCGACAGCTCGAAAGTGGAATATATTACAGCCGACCAGGATTTTTATGGAGTACGAGCTTCGGCCAATATCGATTATAGTTACCGCTATTATTACGATGCAAAAAGTTATACCGTAATTGATGTAAGTGCCTGGGGACGATACGAGGTGTATAAACAAAACCTGGACGGAACCAGCACCGACTCGCTGGGTGTAACCACACCGGTTGACGAAAGTGATACAAAAGATCGCCTGCGTTATGGTTTGAATGCTAAAGTTGGTTGGGGATCGGGACGATTGAGCCCGATGAACCATTTAATGACCGCGCACTACCTGTTGGAAAAGTATTACCCCGGTCGTTTATTTTCTGATTACGAAATTGCACAGTTTGCACAGGTAATTGCCAATATAAAACACAACCGCGAATTTAAGGAAGGACATGTTCCTGAAAAAGAAATGGAGGAAGTGGTCGATTTTATCCGCGGTACTTTTGTGCTGGCTTCGCCTGAATCGATGGCTGCCGAGTGGCATTTCAGTGAATTTGATCCGCGTTACCAGGGAAATCGCTTTGAAATTGGTCCGCATTTTAAATATTACAATCAGGAGCCTGATTTCCTGTTTGGTGGATACATTCAGTACGATAATGCCAAATATGTAAATGTAAAATGGAATCGCAATTTCTCGGCAGGACTGGTGTATAACCGCTATACCAAAACGAATATGGAGTACATTGATGAGTACCTGACTAACTCGAATGTGAGCCGCGACTGGGCAACTGCTGAGATTAACCTCGGTTGGAGTTACTACCCGAACCTGAAAACGCAGTTCGATTTTGGAATGCGTTATGTACCTGGTATCGAGCTGAATAATTTCGATAACGTTGGTTCGTTAAGCAACAATTTTATTCCTTATGTTGCCTATTTCACACAACTGAACAGCAAGTCGAGGGTGAAGCTGAACGCTGCCTGGCGTATTGCCGATGGCGAACAGTTTGTTGTACCGGGGCCGGAGTTTTCATTATCGATTTACCGCAGCAAATATTAGGAAGGATTAATTTATAGGATTAAGGATAAGTTTGGAGAAGTCCTGTAGATTGGTTAATGATTCTCAACAATATTGATAACCACTTCGAGGTTTAAATTACTGTAGTTGTGGACTGCAATATTCCTGAATCCTGCCATCGCTTTTTAATTTTCGCTCAATTTTGCAGAAATAAGTCTTTCTTTTTCAATTTTGTCGAAAGCATCGCGATGACTTTGTGGTACCCCCAACTTTTTAACACGAATAACATGTATTGCCATATCAATGGCGGCCTGGCATGCTCGTTCTATATTCAGGATTACTGCATCTTGTTTTGTGAAATTTGTGCTGAAATCATCCTGAAAATCCTCGCAAATTCGCGTTATGCAGCGGTCGATGGTGGTGCTTTTATTTAGAAGTATCTCGTCCATATTCTTCTTTGTAATCGTTTAAGATATCTTTCCGTGATTCATTCAAATCCATATACATCGACAAAGTTGTCATTTCGAAAGATTCGGTTTTGTATCGGTCGGAAGAGTAGAGAAGATTTCCCTTCTCAACAATTTCTTTGCGCAGCACTGTACTGGCGTCTTTTAGGTTAACCAAGTCAACATCTTTGTTTAGTTCAGCAGCTAGCTTTTCCTGAACTTTCCATTTGTCTACGTTTGAAATTTGTTCGTCAGAAAGAAATGCCAAATCAACATCGCTTTCAGTTGTTGCCACGCCACTGGCAAAGCTTCCGTACAAATACAATGCATAAACTCCAGTTAAATGTTTCTGAAGAAATTCAATAATAATATCTTCTTGTAAGATGCTCAAAATTTAATTGTTTGTAACAAATGTAAATACGAAGTTTTTAAACCCGCAGGAAAATCTTCTTTTTGTACATGTAATAAAGCAATCCCCAAATTAGTGCAAGGCCAACCAGCAACATCAGGAATTGACCTGCGTCGCCCATTGGTTTGGTGATCCAGCCAAAGAAGAATTCGGTTATGAACTGCATATCAATAATGCGCACAAAAAGGTAAACGAAAATAGAGTTCATTCCGATTACCCGGAAATAGAAAGCCCAACCGCGTATTTTCCAATGGTCGATAATGAGGAAAAACAAAGACATCAGCAGAAAACTGATACCACCTGCAAGCATATTAAATGTTGAGGTCCAGCATTTTTTAATTATCGGGTAGAACGTTGAAAAGGCAAGCGCCAGAATAATCAAACCAACTCCTGTGGCAGCCATATAACCTATTTTCTGCCAGTCGGTGGTTTTGCGGTTACGCAAAATGTTTCCTGCAATGGTGCCCATTAATATTATTCCGGTTGCCGAAAGACTACACAATATCCCTTCCGGATCGAAAGTGCCTCCATGTAAGCGGCCAGGTAATAATAGCTGGTCGATGTAGCCGTTTATACAGCCTTCGGGCGTAAGAACACCGGCGCCAACTCCCGGAACAGGGATAAGCAACTGAATTATTCCGAAACCAGCAAGTATGCCGACCAGCCAGTAAATTCGGCTTTTAAACGACTGGAAACAAATAACGATGAGGGAAGCAAAAAAGTAACCGATACCAATCTGCCCCAGCACACTGGCAATACGGCCATTTGCAAAACCATTCTGGAAAGTGCCGTTGTACAGAATTCCGAGGATGATTAGAATGACCATCCGTTTTAAGGCTTTTACTGCCAGACGTTTTTTCGGAACATTCTTTTCAATTTTAGCCTTTATCGAAAAAGGAATGGCAACACCGGCAATAAACATAAATAACGGAAAAATAAGGTCTTCGAAATGAAAACCTGCCCACTCGGCGTGGTGCATTTGGTGCCCCAGCCATTCGGCACCTGTAATTTGCGAAATGGCAGTTGCCAAAATGCCGCCGCCGGTTATCCAAAACATATCAAATCCGCGCAGTACGTCTAACGATTGAAGTCTTTTCTGTGGTTCAGTTCTTAATGATTTAGTTGCCATAATGGATATTGTTTAGTCTTCTAAAAATAGTAAAGATTCTGATTGATAAAACAGACTGGTATTTTATTTGAGTGTTGCATGTTGTATAATATTTACTATTTTGTTAAATGGCACAGTTGTTGCAACCAACACATCATCACCATAAAAACCAATAACAATGAAACGAATTTACCCTTTAATCGCATTTCTGTTTATCAGTTATTTCTCTTTTGCCCAGTACGAAAACTTTGATCTTTCGAAGTTTAAGTTGCCGGAGATTAAGCGGCACCAGTTGGATTTTAACTATAGTTTTAATAACAGCATTCAGAGGTATAATTACGAAGAAAGTCAGGATCGTTATTATTTTGATTTGAGTAACGATTTCGAAATGAATTACTCCTACTACCGAAATACATCAAAAATCCAATCCGAGGGGTGGGGAATCTTTTCTTCAGGAATGACTCTGGACCGGGAAAAACGTGAAGACTATGATAAGGTAAAAGATGATTACTACAATTTTCGAATTAATGGTGGCTTTCTGAATCGTATCTACACTAAAAGTGATGACAGATGGTTCTGGACGTGGTCGACAAGTTTATACTTAAGTCGCGCCTTAAATCGTGAGCAAGATTTATGGGATTACGACAATTCTTTAACCGAAAAGTATAAGTTACGTTCTATTTATTTTCGGCCAAGAATCAATATAGGAGGTGGATTTGGACGAATTGAACAAATCAGTGATGCTAGGAGAGCCATTTATGTAATTGAAGATTTATATAAAAAGGATAAGCTGAACCGACTTCCGGAAGAAGCTGAACTTATTGAGATTGCCAACAAGGTTGCAGAACTTCGGAATCAACGATTTTTCGATGCACGATTACGACATATTTATGAATTGGAAAGTTTGGATTCGCTATTGAATACTATGAATCTGGTTTCGGATAATGATATTGGCTTTTTTACTTCTTTAAACGATATGTGGTCCTATGGTCACGAATCAAGACACTCAGGAACGCGTTTACAGGCGACAGTTTCAGGTCAATTGTATTACCGCCTATATAAAGAAAAAACAGAAACCTATGATTATGATTACTCAAAAATCATTATTAAAGATGATAATAATGAGTACGACGAAATCCTAAGAGTCAACCTGGAACTTGATTCATATAAGCCAATCGGATTAAAATGGCAACGTTATTTAAGTGTTTACTTGTATGCTTTTCGATATTTTAATGACTTGGGTGACTATGGAACGTCAAATGATAACAACAATTTTAATGGAAATCTTAGCTATGGTTATAACTGGTATTTTAATACACGTACTTCTGCCTCGTTTGGAGTGAATGGAAATTATAGTCGAACCGACTATGATGACGATGAAACGAATTACTACGATCGTAATAATTTTCATACAGGTATTTCAGGAAGTTTGAATTACTATTTTTCACCCCGGCTAAAGGCTAGTTTTCAGTTAAGCTCTAATTATAACTGGTATCAAAATAGTGATTCATCCTATAACAGGCAATTTCGTTTTTTTAGTAGTGCCAGTCTTAACTACGCCATCTTCTAAAACCAATTCAGCAGGTGACTTTCATGTTGAATCATAAAGTCACCTGCTGAATTATTAATCAATAATTCTTCATCTTTAATCCTTCATTTCTGTCGTTTTGTCATCACTTCTGACAGGATTTTGACCTTGACTGGGCAATATTGTGTCAGATTTTACATTGACTCGGCTGATTTTTCCATGGCACAATCATTGATTATTTCCTGACGTAAATTTTTGAAACAATAAAAACTTTAAAAATATAACAATGGGAAAAATTATCGGAATTGACTTAGGAACCACAAACTCTTGTGTTTCTGTAATGGAAGGTAACGAACCTGTAGTTATCCCTAACAGCGAGGGAAAACGTACTACACCTTCTATCGTTGCTTTCGTAGAAAACGGAGAACGCAAAGTTGGTGATCCTGCAAAACGTCAGGCAATCACTAACCCAACAAAAACAATCTTCTCGATCAAACGATTCATGGGAGAAACTTTTGATCGTGTATCAAAAGAAGTTGCCCGCGTACCTTACCAGGTTGTAAAAGGCGACAACAACACTCCACGTGTACAAATTGACGACAGAAAATATTCGCCACAGGAAATTTCGGCAATGACACTTCAGAAAATGAAGAAAACTGCTGAAGATTATCTTGGTCAGGAAGTTACAGAAGCAGTTATTACTGTTCCTGCTTACTTTAACGACTCACAACGTCAGGCTACCAAAGAAGCCGGTGAGATTGCCGGTTTAACCGTTCGTCGTATCATTAACGAACCTACTGCTGCATCGTTGGCTTACGGTTTGGATAAGATGGACAAGGATATGAAAATTGCAGTATTCGACCTTGGTGGTGGTACTTTCGATATTTCTATTCTTGAATTGGGTGACGGCGTTTTCGAAGTAAAATCAACCGATGGTGATACTCACCTTGGTGGTGACGACTTCGATCAGGTAATTATCGACTGGTTGGCAGCAGAATTTAAAAACGACGAAGGTATTGATCTTCGTGAAGATCCAATGGCATTGCAGCGTTTAAAAGAAGCTGCTGAAAAAGCTAAAATCGAGTTGTCGAGCTCTTCGCAAACAGAGATCAACCTGCCATACATTATGCCGGTTAACGGTATTCCAAAACACCTGGTAAAAACACTGTCACGTGCAAAATTCGAGCAGTTGGCCGATACATTGATCAACGCTACAATCGAACCTTGTCGTAAAGCATTGCAAAATGCAGGTTTATCAGCAAGCGATATTGATGAAGTGATTCTTGTTGGTGGTTCAACACGTATTCCTGCTATTCAGGAAAAAGTAAAAGCTTTCTTTGGTAAAGAGGCTTCAAAAGGTGTAAACCCTGATGAGGTGGTTGCAATTGGTGCAGCTATTCAGGGTGGTGTTTTAACCGGAGAAGTAAAAGACGTTCTTCTGCTTGACGTAACTCCTCTTTCATTAGGTATTGAAACCATGGGGGGGGTAATGACCAAGTTGATCGAGTCGAATACAACTATTCCGACAAAAAAATCGGAAACATTTACTACCGCTGCCGACAATCAGCCTTCAGTAGAAATTCATGTTCTGCAAGGTGAGCGTCCAATTGCATCAGGTAACAAAACTATCGGTCGTTTCCACTTAGACGGAATTCCACCTTCACCACGTGGTATCCCACAAATCGAGGTAACTTTCGATATTGATGCAAATGGTATTTTGCATGTGCATGCTAAAGATAAAGCAACAGGTAAATCGCAGTCAATTCGTATCGAGGCTTCATCAGGTCTTTCGGATGATGAGATCAACCGCATGAAATCGGAAGCTGAAGCAAATGCTGAAGCCGATAAGCAAGCAAAAGAAACTGCTGATAAAATCAACCAGGCTGACAGTTTGATCTTCCAGACTGAGAAGCAGTTGAAAGAATACGGTGACAAATTGCCTGCTGACAAAAAAGGCCCGATTGAAGATGCATTGAAAAAGCTGAAAGAAGCTCACGCATCTAAAGATATTGCGGCTATTGATGCAGCAATGAACGAGTTGAACACTGTATTCCAGGCAGCTTCACAGGAGATGTACAATGCTTCGCAAGCACAGGGTGGTGCTCAGCCAGGTCCTGATGCCGGTCAACAAGCAGGTCCACAAGACCAGCCAAAAGACGACGATGAAGTAACCGACGTTGACTTTGAAGAAGTCAAATAGGGTTTAGATAAACGATAAAGAAAGGCTCTTTCATCATTGGATGAAAGGGCTTTTTTTATTCAAGCTGTGAGATTGCAGCATGTAGCAGGTCTTTTTTACGAAACGAAACCGGCACTTTCGAGCCATCGTCCATGAGGATAGTTATTCCATCCTGTTTATCGATACGCACAATCCGGTTCAGGTTAACCAGGTGTGACTGATGTGGCCGGAAAAAGTTGGAATGTTGCAAAATTTTATTGTATTCTTTTAGCGTCTTCGAAATGAAAATTGCGGGTGAGTTTTGAATGTGAAACCGGCAATAATTACTTTCAGCTTCAATTCTGATAATGTCATCGGTTTTAACGATATAAATTGATTCAGCTGTTTTAAGCACTAATTTCTGAAAGGGTTTGTATGAAGTATTTATGTTCTCAAGTAATGTTTTTAACTGGTTGTTCTGTACGTTCAGGCTGCTTTTAATTTTTTTAACGGAGCTTATTAATTCTTCAGGATCGAGTGGTTTTAACAAATAATCAATAGCCGAGAATTTAAAAGCCTTTAGCGCATATTCGTCGTAAGCGGTTAAAATTACCAAGGTAAAATCAATGTAGTTTAGTTGTTCCAAAAGATCAAAACCGGTACCGTCAGGCATTCTAATATCAAGAAATACAACATCCGGATGCAGGCTTTCTATTTGTTCAATACCACTTCTTACATTATTTCCTTCGCCAACAATATCAATATCTTTACAATAAGTTCGCAGCATTTTATTCAGGGTTTCCCTGGCCCGGGGTTCATCATCAATAATAACGGTGCGAATTACTGAATTATCCATAGTAGTAGTTTTTCGTGTTGCTTTTGTAACCGGGTTAAAATTCTTCTTTGTAAGGGAATCTTATAACAACTTCAGTTCCGGTTTTTCCTTCGTCGCTTATGTTGTGTATGGTAAGTGCGGTTTTACATTTTTTATTGTTTAATATTTCAATCCGTTTTTGTATGATTTCAGTGGCCATCGACTCGTGAGTTTTTGCTTTTGCCTTTTCCTTTCTGGGGTAATATCCGTTGCCATTATCGCGGATAACAGCTTCAAGGCAAGTTTCTTTTGTTTCGAAAGAAATCCATATTTTTCCCGGATAGGAGAGGTTGGCAAAACCATGTTCGATAGAATTTTCAACAAAAGGTTGAATGATCATTGGAGGAATGTGAATGTAATCCGAATCGGGAATATTGATGCACTCGATGTCGTATTGAAACTTCGTTTCAGTGCGCAGTTGTTGCAGGTTTAAATAATATTGCAACGATTCTATTTCCTTTGAAAGTGTTATCCATTCGTTACGCGAGTTTTGCAGGAAAATCCGCATGAGTTTCGCAAATTTCGAAAGGTATAATCCCGACTCATAAGTGTCTTTCCGGTAAATAAAACTTTGAATGGCAATAAGAACATTAAAGATAAAATGCGGATTCATTTGTAACTGTAACAGTTTGTGTTCCAGTATAATTCTTTGCTCTTCCGTTTTTTGCTTTTTCGTAAGGGTAGAAACCCAGTAAGCTATAAAACCTGACGCCAAACCAATGGTAATAAGAATAAACCACCATGTTTCCCAGAATGGAGGTCGGATGGTAAGAGAAAAGGTATTTACTTCCTGATCGCCAATCTTCGATTTTATTTTGAAAGCATAATTTCCGGGCTGAATATTGGTGTAACTGGCACTGTTGTTTTTTGTTTCTACCCAACCCGGATCAACACCCTCAAGCATGTATTGATACTCTTCTTTCAGACCGCTAAACTGCATTGTTGAGAACTCGAGTGTAAAGAAATTCTGATTGTATTTTAACTGAATGGGAGACTCGCTGTCTGCTGGAAAGAAAATGCGCGATCCGAAAACTGTAGCACCGGTAATGGCTATTTTATCCGAAACGGTTTGATTGCTGAGCGATTCAGGGTTGAAGATAATGGCTCCCTTTTTACCCGCAAACACTAAATTACCTGATGATAATTTTAGCGATCCGCCCGAAAAATCGAAATCCGGTAATCCGTGTAAATAGCTAAAAAGTTGTGCATTATTTGTTTGGGTATTGAATAAAACCAGGCCGTTGGCAGTCCCAATCCAAAGGTATTCGTTACCGTCTTCCTGCAAACTTAAAATCTTTTTGTAAGGAAAATCATTCTCAGGAATGGGCTCAAATTTGTTGGCTTCCGGATTGAATTTGTGAAGTTTTTCACCACCAACCCAAATTGTTTCATTTTTTTGCTGAAGAAAAACAGATGCCTTTTTTTCGGGGTATCTGCCGGTGTTTTGCATGGATTGGTAATAATGCTCAACGGCTAACGATTTGCTATTAATTCGGTTAAGTCCATTGTTGGTGGTTCCTGCCCAAATATTTCCTATAGAATCGGTTGCCAAAAAACTAATAAGGTGCGAGCTTAAACAATATTTGCCAGGCTGATCGTGTAGTTTTATTTCTGTATAATCGGCCGAAATGGATAGTAATCCCTTGTTGGTTCCTGCCCAGATAAGGCCATCATTATCTTTTGTTAAGTCGAAAATATTGAATTGCGTAGTATTTTCTATTGGCTTGAAAGTTCCATTGCTAAAACAGTAAATACCTTTGTTGGTTCCAAGAATAAGGTTAAGATTAGATGACTCTGTCAGAATATCATTAATCATTAATCCCTGTAATAAAGTGTCAAGCTCAATTCGGTTGTTAGTTTTGTTAATTTTAATAAGGTTATTATCGGTTCCAACAAGAATTCCCCGATCGTATGAAACGATTGTGTTTATTTTGTTGTTGGCAAGGTGTAGCTCCATATTACTCCCGGATTTTAAAAAACTGTCAGTTTGTGGATTATAAATCAGTAATCCGAGATTGGTAGCAACATAAACTTTTCCGTTAATTTCGTTTAGATTGATGATTTCTTTTTGCCACAGCGGACTGTTTTTGTCGCTATTGTTTCGGATCAGTTTAAATTCATTGTTTTGGGTTAAAACACCAAAACCTTTATTTGTTCCAAACCACAGAATCCCATTGACATCATTTTTCGCCAGTGCAGTTATTTCTGTATTGGAGATTAGTTGTTCAAACCGAGTTTTTGTACTGTCGGTACAAAGCAAACCATGAGTAGTTGCAAAATATATTTTGTCATCAATTTTTATGGTTCGATGAAAATTTCGGAAATAGTCAAAATCATTTAAACCCGCTTCCACAGTTTTATTAGGGTCGGTTCCATAGAACACAGAGAAAGAGTCGGTATCAATGTGATACTGGTAAATAATATTGGCGTGACCAGTCCAAATGGTTTGGTTATCCAATACTAATCCTGTAAGCGGGTAATTCATAGGGGTGCTGTGGGCGCTAAAATTGTACGGAAGAAACTTTTCATCTTTCCGAGTAAAAAGATGTACTCCGTTAGCTCCCCAAAGTCCGGCCATAAACCTTCCTTCATTGTCTTCAAGAAAAGAGCTGTACCAATCTTTTTTGTAAGAATCCGGATCGTAACTGAATTTTTTAAAGCTATTTGTTTGGGGCTCGTATTTATTAAATCCGATACCTTGCCACAAACCAATCCAAATGTTATTCTTTCTGTCTTGATAAAGGGCTGAAACCTTGTTTGATGCCAGCGAATTGTTGTCTCCTTTTTTGTATTGAAAGTTGGTAAAAGTATCGGTTTGGGAGTTCCATTTACTGAGGCCTTTTTTTTGCGTACCAAACCAAATATTTCCCTCTTTATCCTCTAAAACAGCAGAGATTGTATTTGAATTTAATGTGTTATCAGAATCTGTCAGCCGCCGTATATACTGAATCTCATTATCAGATTTTGAGAAAACAGAAATACCGTCGTTCGTTCCAATCCAAATGTTTCCGTCCCGGTCTTCGAACAAAGCATTTATAGAATTATTAATCAGCGAATGCGGATCACTTTCGTTGTTCGAATATAAAACGGCGCTGTTGGTATTGGCATTAAAACGGTAAACACCGTTTCCTCCGCTTAGCCACAATATTCCATCGCGGTCTTCAATACAGTGAAATGAAGACATGGGAATAACCCGTTCAAAGGTTTCTGTGTCTTTGTAAAAACGCCAAAAACCATCAATCGATCCTACCCAAAATCTGTTTTGTGAGTCTTCAATAACATAGGCAACTTCCTGGTCGCGTTTTTTGTCTTGTCTTGCAGGATCTGCTTTTATTAAGTGAATGTTGCCCGATTCGGGATGAAAACGGTATGGCCCTTTTCCGCGGTTTCCCACCCAAATATCTCCGTCAGAATCTTTAAACAGGCAATGATATGAATAGTACTCCTGCGTAACCTGGTGATGTGGATAATATAAAACTTCTCCGGTTTTTGTATTTATTTTATTCAGAACGCCATCAACAGTTTCTACCCACAAAACAGCGTTTGAGTCGGGTAAAATTTTTCGAATATACGGATTGCTGGGAACTGATTTATCTTTGTTGATTCCCGCCCAAATGCTGAAAGTACCGGTATGATCGTCGTATTTATTTAAGCCGTTTTTTGTACCCACCCATAACGTTCCTTCTTCGTCAACTGCCAGGCATTGAACATAGTTGCTTGAAATGGATAATGAATCATCGGGCGAATGAGTGAAGTTTACAAAGTGGTAGCCATCGTAGCGGGTTAGACCACTTCGTGTGGCAATCCAGATGAAACCTTTATTGTCTTGCAGGATATCCAAAACATAATTGCCAGATAGTCCATCGTTAGTTGTTAGCGATGAAAAACGGGCATAACGGTCTTTGTTTATGTTAATTTTTGCCCGCGAATAGCTAACATAAAAAAGCACATTAAACAGCAGTATGTATCTCAGAAAATTCAAGTGTATAAATATAAACTTTTTGTATGCATGAACTGGTTTGTTTAAAAATGTATTAGGTGTAGTTTTTACTACACCTAATGCTATTAATGTTTGTTATTTGAAGAAGAGTTAATATAAGTATGACTACCAAACTACCTGGTTGCCAAATATATCGTATTCAATATCAGAAAGAAGACTTAGTTGCTTGATGCCTTTTACAGTATTAATATTGTCATTTATATAATCTTTACCTTTTTTCCCTTTACCGCTTTCCATACCGGCTGCCAAATCAATTTCGGGGCTTAGGTACAGGCAATAGAATAAGGTTAACGGATTGCCGGTAACAAGTTCAGATACCATTGCTTTTTCTCCTTTGGCATTAACTACTTCAAAGTCGGCAGGGAAACCACTGCCATAATAGTCGAACAAATGTTTTGGTTTTTTAGGTGCTTTTTTGGCTTCTTTTGTTGTGTTTCCTTTTTTAATATAGTCTTTGCTAAAGCTGTCGTAGTTCACAAAATCCATAGATCCCTGCAGGTTTTTCTTTGGACTGGTGCATACGTTTTTAGCCGATTTAAACAAGCCCGAAACATTTCCGTTTTTATCGAAAAATACAGCTTCGGTAATAGTAGTGGCATACGCTTCCTCAGGTGTGCCGCTAAAAACTACATCGTAATTGGTTTCGGTTCCTTTAATTCCCAAGGCTCCTAATCCTTTAGAAGCAACCGACTCCAGCTTTTTCTCTTCGGCGGTAATGCCCGGAGTATAATAAAAGTCGCAATTCGGGAATTTGCTCTCATCAAAAGTGGGATTCTTTTCTCCCATAAATAATACTACCACTTTAGGTTGGTATTTGGCTTGCGAAAGCCCAACCAAATTTACCATAAGTAAGGCTGCTGATATAAATACTACTTTTTTCATGTGTTTTAGTTTTTGCCCAGCTCTGGTTTTATGTCCATGTTTATCCGAGGTCGGGCTGTTCTTATTTGTTGTAAATTGATTTTGTTTAAAACGAGCGTATTGCACGAACATAATTTGTTGCAGTCTTTGATCCAGCACCCTGGTCGATAGTGTCAGCGTTAAATAATTGATTGTAAGAGTTGTCAGGATCATATTCAGTTGAACTCCAGTAGCGCGTAAATTGTCCTAAGCTTGCGTTTAATTCCGTTCTATATGTATGTATAATATTTAATTCATATTTTGTAGGTAGTCGCCAATCAGTAAAATTCTGTCCTGCTGAATCGTGATTTGACGGATCGCTGATGGCATCCTGTGCGTCATACCATGTGGCTGAAGTTGATTGATCTTGAGTAGCTGCTACCAATCCATGTTTGCCATTGGGAGTAACATATATAACATATCCACCTAAGTCGGTATTCAATCCAAGTGTATAGGTTTTTCCTGAAGTCCATTGTGTTGTTCCGGAACCATCAGTGGTTAAATACTGTCCAGCGGTTCCGTCAGCTGCCGGTAAATTGTATGCATTATTAATATTTAGCGTACCGTTTATACGAAGTAAATTATTGTCAAACTCACCATAAATAAGTGGAGAATCGGTGTTTGAATTGTCGATAAAGAGTTTATTACTACCAGAAATGTTTCTTCCTGCCCGATACCCAATAGCAATATTACCAGAACCGGTTTGATTTTCATAAAGTGCTTCTTCTCCAATTGCCACATTGTTACTACCAATAGTATTTTTGTAAAGTGCAGATTTACCAAATGCAGCATTATTGCTTCCGGATGTGTTATTGTCTCCCACCATATGACCAAAGAAAGAGTTACCGCTTCCGTCCCAGTACGATCCGTTTGTTTTTCTTCCTGCCTGAAAACCCACAAAAGTATTGTATCCATATTCGTTGCCGGAAATCTGTGAGCCTGAGTTTGTGCCGATAAAAACACTTTGGTTATTGTCTGGAAATGACAGCGACTTATTATCCAATATCATTTTCTCATTTCCTGCAATATCAAAACGAATAATATCTTCATCTGAATTTTTTTCAACCTGAATCTTGGTGTCAGCATCGGCATCATGGATTATATCTTGAGACGGTTTATTAGTTAAGCTGTTGTAATCTCCATCGAAATCGTCGGAGTCATCCACGTCGAGATTAGCTGGCACATCAGAAAGATCATTAAAACTACCACTAAAATCATCAGAAGCATTTTTATCCCAACCGGAAGTATTTGCCTCTTCTACAAAAACCGTTAAATCTGGTTTATTCAGAATTTGTGCTTCGCCTGTTGTTGCATTCCAGTCGGCTTTAACATTCGAAATTTTTGCCGTGTTTGCGTCAATTGCCGTTGCCTGTGTTGCCGAAATTGTTGTTGGTTTATTAGTCAGGTTGTTGTAATCTCCATCAAAATCATCGGAGTCATCTATGTCGAGATTGGCAGGAACATTGCTTAGGTCGTTAAAGTTGCCACTAAAATCATCGGTATCATCGGTGTCCAGGTTTGCCGGCACATCAGAAAGATCATTAAAACTACCACTAAAATCATCAGAAGCATTTTTATCCCAACCGGAAGTATTGGTTTTTTCTACAAAAACCGTTAAGTCCGGTTTATTCATAATTTGTGCTTCGCCTGTTGTCGCATTCCAATCGGCTTTTACATTCGATACTTTTGCCGTGTTTGCATTAATTGCCGTTGCTTGTGTAGCCGAAATGGTTGTTGGTTTGTTGGTCAGGTTGTTATAATTTCCATCAAAATCGTCACTGGCGTCTTTATCCCAACCTGTAGTATTGGTTGTTTCTACAAAAGCAGTTAGGTCTGGTTTGTTGAGTATTTGAGCTTCGCCTGTTGTCGCATTCCAATCGGCTTTTACATTCGATACTTTTGCCGTGTTTGCGTCAATTGCTGTTGCTTGTGCAGCCGAAATTGTTGTTGGTTTGTTGGTCAGGTTGTTGTAATTCCCATCAAAATCATCGGCAGCATTTTTATCCCAGCCGGAAGTGTTGGCCTCTTCTACATAAACAGTTAAGTCCGGTTTATTCAGAATTTGTGCTTCTCCGCTTGCGGCATTCCAGTCGGCTTTTACATTTGATAGTTTTGCAGTGTTTGCGTCAATTGCCGTTGCCTGCGCTGCCGAAATTGTTGTTGGTTTGTTGATCAGGTTGTTGTAATTTCCATCAAAATCGTCACTGGCATTTTTATCCCAATTGGCAGTATTTGTTTCTTCTACAAAAACCGTTAAATCGGGTTTGTTGAGAATTTGTGCTTCTCCGATTGTTGCAATCCAGTCGGCTTTTACATTCGATACTTTTGCCGTGTTTGCGTCAATTGCTGTTGCCTGTGTTGCCGAAATTGTTGTTGGTTTATTAGTCAGGTTGTTGTAATCTCCATCAAAATCATCGCTGGCATTTTTATCCCAATTGGCAGTATTTGTTTCTTCTACAAAAACCGTTAAATCGGGTTTGTTGAGAATTTGTGCTTCTCCACTTGTTGCAATCCAGTCGGCTTTAACATTCGATACTTTTGCCGTGTTTGCGTCAATTGCTGTTGCCTGTGTTGCCGAAATTGTTGTTGGTTTATTAGTCAGGTTGTTGTAATCTCCATCAAAATCATCGCTGGCATTTTTATCCCAATTGGCAGTATTTGTTTCTTCTACAAAAACCGTTAAATCGGGTTTGTTGAGAATTTGTGCTTCTCCACTTGTTGCAATCCAGTCGGCTTTAACATTCGATACTTTTGCCGTGTTTGCATCAATTGCCGTTGCCTGAGCTGCTGAAATTGTGGTTGGTTTGTTGGTCAGGTTGTTGTAGTTTCCATCAAAATCATCGCTGGCATTTTTATCCCAATTGGAAGTATTGGTTTCTTCAACATAAACCGTTAAATCTGGTTTATTGAGAATTTGTGCTTCTCCTGTTGTTGCATCCCAATCGGCTTTAACATTTGATACTTTTGCCGAGTTTGCATCAATTGCCGTTGCTTGATCTGCTGAAATTGTAGTTGGTTTATTTGTTAGGCTGTTGTAGTCTCCATCGAAATCATCTGTTACATCTTTGTCCCAGGCGTCAGTGTTTTCACTATTCAGTTGGCTTAAGTCCGGTTTATTGATGAGACTGTTATAATCCCCATCAAAAAGCAATTTCCCGGCATCACTAAGGTCGGAAATATCATTGGGGAGATCAGGCGTCCCTTCCAAATCAGAATATTTTCCACTAAAATTTGATCCTGATGATTTAGCATACAATGCATACGGAACACTAAGCATCTGACTAGTTCCCATTTCAACATACGATTCACCACCAGTAGCATCCAATTCGACTTTTAAGAAGTGAGTGCTTTCTCCCCAATTTATTTCAGCAAGTGTTCCGGTTAAAGGTAATCCATTACCTATTTCTAATACAATTAAGCCAAACTCGTTGGTATTGATTGAATGTTTTTCCTGAAATACGATTTCGCCGGATGCACTTTGTTGCAGAATACTTATTTGTATGCTAACATCCTGATTGCTTATTATTTTTCCTTCGGTGTCGCGTAAAACTGCCTGGTAATTAAAAGCTCCGGGTGTTTGAGCCAACAAAGATCCTACCCCTAATAAGAAAATGAATATAAACGACTTGATTTTTTTCATAACATTGGGCTTGAAATATTATTTTTTAATGATTTTGAATGTATGGATGTAAGTGTTTTTCCTGTTGGATACAGTTAAAAAATAGATGCCACTTATATACTGGCACATGGAAATCTGTTGCTGCTGCGAAAGGTTTTTCTCAGCTAACAGGAGGCTTCCATTAACATTGGTTAAAGAGAATTTCAGGTCATCAATGTTGACGCCTTCGAAGGTTAGCATAACAAAGTTGCTGGTAGGATTGGGGTAGACTTTTGCCTGGATTCCCAAATCCTCTGATGAATTTATGGAGGTTATAATCAAGCTTCCCTGTTGTTGACCCTGCGTTAATGTTACCGTTGTTTTTTTATAGGTAGCAACCGAAAGCTCTCCAATAGAATAACTCAGCGAATAATTGGCGTTTTCGACAGTACTGCCTGCCGATAAAATTGCACTTTGAGCGTTACTTTTATGTGTAATAAACAATGCGAGAAGAAGAGTGAAACCGAAAAAAATGTTTCGGGTTTTGTTCAGTAATTTATACGATGGTCTTTTGCAGTTATACTGGTTTGAATACATTCTGCGTCCTTTTTGGTTTGTTCAAAAATACTTTTCATAAGAATAATTAATTGAATGATTTAGTATTTGTTGGAACCAAGTTAGTATTCGTATTTGTTGATATAGTATTGTTGAGATGCATACTCTAATGCATTAATAGTCCTGCATTTAGCGGTATTTTTTCAAGAAGTGTTTTTTTATAATACAAAAAAATGAAAGCTCGGGTTGTGCTTAGTCTGGTATTGATGTAGGTCAACAAGCAGATGCACAAGACCAGCCAAAAGATGATCTCGGGGTAACTGATATTGACTTTGAAGAAGTGAGTTGGGATACGGTTATTAAGTATAATCAATAAGTGACTAAGTTTTAAGCTTGTTGTATAATTTAAATGATTTTATAAATTAGCGTTCTTCATTTAGCTAAATCAATTCTAATTTATTTTGCTGATTAAAGCTGCCTTTATGATTGTCAGACCTCAGGAGGTGTAATATTTGATTGTGAATAATGTTGAATTAAATGGACAATAAGCAAGATAATAAAATATGGAAAGATTTTAAGGCTGGGCATCATTCAGCTTTCACCTTGATTTATAATCAACATATTGATTTGCTGTATGCTTATGGAACAAAAATATGTGGCGATGATAATTTGGTAAAGGATTGTATTCAGGAAGTTTTTATTAAACTCTTTGAAAGAAGAGATCAAATCCGGAACCTTGGTTCAATAAAATTTTATTTGTTTAGATCATTAAAGAACGCTCTAATTGACTCATTATCATCGTCCCAAAGAATGAGAGGAGTTTCAGAGAATATTGAATTTGGAATTGAATATTCGGCAGAGAAATACTGGATTGACAATGAAATAGGTGATTCGCAAAAAAAGAGAATTCAAAATGCACTAAATAAACTTACCAGCAAGCAAAAAGAAATAATTTACCTGAGATATAATCAAGGTCTTAGCTTTGACCAGATTGGTGATATTCTGGGAGTAAATGCCGGATCAGCAAAAAAACAAACCTATCGCACTCTTGGAAAATTAAGAGAGCTACTCGATAACGGTGGCACGTCTAAGTCGAAATTAAATAGCGACTTTATCCTTTTGCTTTATATACTGGCCAGCCGTTAATTTGACTTTTCTAATAATATCCTGATAATTCTTCCGCGCAAGTTATATAAGCCGTTATTGTCTTTGTGTAATTGATAGTGTTTTGACGTTTTTTGCAGATTTGGTCTGTTTAATTCGTGTTGGGAATATCAATTTGTCATTATTTTTTGAAAATAGTTGTGATTTTGTGTCCCCTTTTTGTGTCTTTTCAAGTCTTATTCTAAAATTCTGGGGAAAGATATGATTATTGATAAGGAGTATTTGAAGTTTCTTGAAGATCCGAAATTTATAGAATGGGTCTATTATCCAACATCAGAATTGGATGAATACTGGAACAATTATCAGGAAACGAATATTAAGCAGAAGCCTGTATTGCTCAAATCGGTTGAGTTATGCAAGTTGTTTTGTTCAAACGATAAGAAATTATCATCCAAAGAAAAGCATGAAATTCTGTTAAATGCCCTGAATAAATACAACCGGAACAGCAAGAAAAGGCCATTAATATCCTTTACAAGTATTGCCAAATATGCTGCAGTAGCGATTGTATTTTTTTCATTAGGTTACTTCGCTTTTTATAAGAAAAATATGGTTCGGGAACAATTATTGACGGAAAGTGCATACGTTCCGGAGAAAAGTTCTGATGCTCAACTTATCTTATCTGATGGGAAGAATATTGCAATTGAAAGTAAAAAATCGGCCGTTGATTATACTGCCGACAGGGTAATTGTTGATAATGATACAATTCGGGCGGAAAAAAATGGTAGAAAGGATGCTGCTGCTTTCAACCAGATTATTATTCCCTTTGGAAAAACATCTTATTTAACTTTAGCTGACGGATCAGAAATATGGTTGAATTCGGGTAGTCGTTTGCTATTTCCAAATGTATTTAACAAAGAGAAGAGAGAGATTTTTCTTGAAGGCGAAGCTTATATTAAAGTTAAGGCAGATAAATCGAAACCTTTTATTGTTAACACGAACGAACTGTCTGTCGAGGCCTTGGGAACAGAATTCAACGTATCGTCTTACAGGGTAGATAATATTGTAAGTACGGTACTTACCAAAGGCCGTGTTCGTATAAAAGAAGCAAATGGTTTGCCTTTTGCCAAACCAATTTATCTGGAACCCAATCAGATTGCCAGTTACAATAAAACAACACAGGAATCATCTGTAAAAGAAGTTGATATTAGCTATCATACAAGTTGGAAAGACGGTTATTTCCTTTTTGATGGAGAAGAGCTTAATCGTATAACAAAAAAACTGGAAAGGTTTTATAACATTGAAATAGAGTATGAAAATTCGTTAACGGGGGCTATTGAAATATCGGGGAAACTTGTATTAAGTAACAATTGTCAAACTGCAATTAATAATATAGCCTCAACAGCATCTGTAAAAATACAGAAAATCAACGAAAACAAATATATAGTTAAATAACCTGGTACTGTTTAATAAGAAATATTGCATGTAGTTAGGGCAATGTTAAAGGAATAGTACAAAAAATTAATTTATATGAAATTAACACTAAAATCGTGGTTACAAAACCATGACAGTCTAAGAAGTATGTTTTTTATTTCGCAGGTAACAATTCTGATCCTGTTGGTCAGTGGAGTTCATTCCTGGGCAAATGATGCTGATTATCAAAATTCTACAAGGCTAACTGTGAGCTGTAAAAAAGCTACCGTAGAAGAAGTAATCAAACACATTGAGGAAATCAGTGATTATTATTTCCTGTACAGAAAAGAGGTCGTAAATGAAGGTCGAAAAGTCAGTTTCGATTTAAAAGATGCATCTATTGATAATATTCTTGTTGAATTATTCAAAGGTGAAAAATTGGACTACGAGGTGCGTGACAAACAGATTATTGTAACGCGAAAGAAAGATGAAACCGATGCTGCTGCTACTTTAAGGCAGGCAAAAGATCAGGATCGCGAAATTTATGGTACTGTAACGAATAGTTTGGGAGAATTGATTCCGGGCGCCAGTGTCTCGATAAAAGGTACGCAGCAAGGAACAGTAACCAGTATTGATGGCAAATTTGCTTTAAAATTGTCAGATAACGCTAAATTTATTGTGGTTTCGTTTATTGGCCTACAAACTAAGGAGGTTGAAATTACCGGTCAGCAGATTTACAATATTATTTTAGAAGATAAGATTATTGGGGTTGACGAAGTTGTTGTTGTGGCCTATGGTACATCAAAAAAATCATCATTTGTAGGTTCTGCATCGTTGGTTTCAGAAGAAAAACTTAAGAAAATAAAAACATCAAACCCGATACAAGCTTTGCAGGGTATGAGTAGTGGTGTACAGGTAATCAATAACAGTGGGCAGCCAGGATCAAATCCTACTGTTGTTATCCGTGGTATTGGGTCTATGAATGCATCTACTGCGCCACTTTATGTTGTTGATGGAGTTCCTTACGGAGGTTATATAAATGCCATTTCTCAATCAGATATTGAGTCGATTACTGTACTGAAAGATGCTTCGGCAAGTGCTCTTTACGGTTCACGGGCTGCAAATGGTGTAATTATCATTACTACTAAAAAGGGAAAATCAGATGAAGGGAAAATCAATGTAAGTTCAACATTTAGTTTTTCGAAATTAGCTGTTGATTTACCACGCAGATTATCGCCCCAGGAATTTGTTGAAACAACATGGGAAGCGATGTATTTTGGGGCAATAGATAATGGTTCAAGTGAAGCAGAGGCTGCACTTTATGCGACCGATAACCTGGGGAATGAACTAAAAATTAATCCGTTTAGTATTGACAAGCCGGTAGGAATTGATGGAAAACTTGATCCGAATGCGAATCTCCTTTTCGAGGGAGACTGGGACGATGAACTGTTAAAGTCAAGACCAACTCAGGAATATACGATCGATTTTAGCGGTAAAACAAATAAAACCAATTATTATTTATCTGCTTCTTACCTCGACGATAAAGGTATTTTTACAACACAAAAGTTTAACCGGATTTCGGCTCGTTCAAATGTCTCAGCAAAAGTAAAAAACTGGCTTGAAATGGGAACGAATACGTCGTTCTCGCATAGTTTATCTGAGAGTCCGGCCGGCTCAGATGTTGGCTCAGATGTTGTTTGGCTTTTGCGTACTGTTCCTTCTATTTATCCGGTGTATGAATATGATTATGATACCAATGCATATAGAACTGACGATAACGGGAATAAAATATATGACTATGGAGATACCCGCCAGTCATGGATTGGTTGGAACCCTCTGGCAGATGCAGCCTATAACAAATACGAAACATTGGTGGATAATATTTCTACCAGGAATTATGCCGAAATTACCTTTACTCCTGAACTAAAATTCAGGTCGACTTTTAGTTTGGATTATTACTTAACTTCTTACCATGGTTATACTACCCCGGATTATGGGTACATGATTGGAAGAGGACAGGTTTCTAAGTCAACTACAAGGGCAACCACTAGTACAGTTACCAACTTGCTTACATACAATAAAAAAATATCAGACCACTCGGTTAATGTTTTATTAGGGCAGGAAGCTTATAAATTTAAGAGAAATAATTTAGAGGCAACCAGGGAAGATTTGCCTTTTGGAGGTTTATATGAATTGGCATCGGCAGCTACAATGACCGGATCAAATTCGTACGAAGACAATTACCGGTTACTGAGTTGGTTTTCAAGGGTTGAGTACGATTATAAAAGTAAATATTATTTCTCAGGGAGTTTGCGTCGTGATGGAACTTCACGATTTAGCGATGCTTCACGATTTGGAACATTTTGGTCAGTAGGTGCATCGTGGAGAGCCTCTGAAGAAGATTTTTTTAAACAATATAGCTGGTTGGATAACCTGAAAGTAAAAGCAAGTTATGGCGCTGTAGGTAACGATAATTTATCCACAATGTATGCTTATCAGGGTTTATATGGAACGGGGTACAATGATTATGGCTCTCCAGGCTTGTTAATTACCAGATTACCAAATGAAGGTCTAAAATGGGAAACCAACCTTCAGTTTAACGTTGGACTTGAATTTACTGTACTGAATCGTTTAACCGGATCGGTAGAATACTTTAAGCGTCAATCAAAAGATTTGCTTTTTACTGATCCAATGGCTCCTTCAACAGGGTTTAGCGGAATTGATAAGAATATTGGCGATGTAGAGAACAAAGGTGTTGAGTTCGATTTGTCGTGGAAAATAATGGAACAAAACGATTTCTCATGGTCAATGGATATAAATGCTACTCATTATAAAAATGAAATAACAAAATTGCCACAGGATGAAATGAATGCAGGTGTTTTTAAATGGCGTGAAGGAGAATCACGTTATAATTTTTGGGGAGCGGAATATGCAGGTATTAATCCCGAAAATGGAAATGACCAGTGGTGGATGAACATTTACGAAACTGTTGATGGAGAAGAAGTAATAACCGACAGGGTATTGACAGAAGATCAAACAGATGTTAGCAGCGACAAGCAAAAGAAATATTTGGGCGACGCTTTGCCCGATGTTTTTGGTGGCTACACAAACAATTTTAAATATAAAGGTCTTGATTTATCTGTGATGTTTTATTACAGTTTTGGAGGGAAATTGTATGATTCAGACTATGCTCAAATGATGGGATACAGAACAGGGTATTCTTTCCACGAGGATGTTTTAGATGCCTGGACTCCGGAAAATAATACCAGTACAATTGCACGTTTTTCTCAAGGATTCTCAAATTCAATGTCAAGCTATTCTTCAAAATATGTTTACAATAACAGCTTTGTCCGCCTTCGGAATATAACATTGGGATATACACTGCCAAACAGTATCGTGAATAAAATTAATATCAACTCATTACGGTTATTTGTAAAAGGAGACAACCTGGTAACCTGGGGGAAAGCAAAAAAACGGGGAACAGACCCGGAACAGAGTCTTAGCGGAACAACAGGCAACAGGTTCCCAACTGTAAAAACAGTTTCATTTGGGTTACAATTAAGTTTATAGAATTAGAAATTTTTAAATGTTATGACGATGAAACGAGCATGAGAAAGATTCTCACACAAACGCGAATAATTAAAATCATGCGAGTTACATCTTATACCATATAATAACAAACAATTTTAATAAGATGAAAAACTATATAAAAATAGTAACTATAGCAGCATTAATAGTATTCGGAACTACCTCGTGCGAAGACTATTTAGAGACAAATCCATCTTCTTCTGTTTCTGATATATCGGTTTTTAATACTGTGCAAGGGGCACAAGCTGCATTAAACGGTTGTTACTATCAAATGGAAACAGGAAATGGAGGTTCAGGGAGATCAGATGACTGGGGTTATCCAAGCCATCAAATGTTTCAAAGCGTATGTGGAGAAGATATGATTGTATGGGGCGGTTGGTATTCATATGATTACAACATGTGGGGACATACCCGTGGAGACATATTTAAAACGGGAGCTTTATGGAATTTTTATTACCAATTAATTAACAACACCAACAGTGTGATTGCTTATACTCCTGAAAGTACCGGGAGCGAAACCGAAAAAAATCATGTAATGGGGCAGGCGTATGCATTGCGTGGTTGGGCTTACTTTCAGTTAATCAGGTTATTTCAGCATACCTATATTATTGCTCAGGATATGCCAGGAGTACCTATTTATACAGAGCCTACTTCTGACAAAACCGAAGGAAAACCAAGAGGAACTGTTGAGCAAACGTATCAGCAAATCTTAGATGATTTAACTATGGCAGAAACGTTGCTTGATGGCTACGACCGTGGCAGCAGGAAAAACAGGATAAATGTTAATGTTTGTCAAGGCTTTTTGGCCGAAGTATATTTAACAATGAATAATTGGGAAAAAGCAGCAGAATATGCAGGAAAAGCACGCACTGGTCTCCCTCTTACTTCAAACGATGACTATCTTGCTGGTTTTAATGATGTAAACACGGCTTCATGGATGTGGGGAGTGGCTCCAACCAAAGATCAAAATATGGGAGATTATTCTCCTTTTGCAATGTGGGCAAACTGGACGCGAGATGGATTTACGTTTCAGTGCTTTTTCCTTGCAACAGACTTTGTGGAGATGTTCGATCCTGAGGATATAAGGGCTTCGCAGTTTGGTTATGTTTGGGATCAGATATATACCTCTCTGAAGTTTAGAGATACGGATGATTTATTGGGAAATATTGTATTTATGCGTGCCGACGAAATGTTATTTATTGAGGCAGAAGCACTAATGCGGATGGATAGAGAAAATGAAGGAAAAACTTTGTTATGGGAACTTCAGGAAATGCGTGGTGCAAAAAAATCAGAAGAAACAGGAAACGATCTGATTGAAGCACTGTTGGTAGAAAGGAGAAAAGAACTTTATGGCGAAGGTTTCGATTGGTTTGAATTAATTCGTAACCAAAAACCTCTTTTACGTACCGGCAACCATATTAATTATGGTGGCAATACAACCTTCCCTGTTCATTCCTGGAGATTTGTTTACCAAATACCGTTTAGCGAAATTATTAGTAACGATGCAATGGTTGATGGTATTTGGCCTGATGGCGACCAGACTCCATTTGATGGAGTATATATGCCGTAAGTAAAATTTGAGTATTAATTGGTTAAATGGCAGGTATTGAGGAAAATAAAGCTTCATGCCTAAATTCTGCCTTTAACAATACAAATCCTGGGTTTGATGAAATACCAATTATATTCAAACCCAGGATTCTTTTTATAATCATTTAATTAAATTCATGAATATTCGTTTTATCGTATTATCAGTAATAAGTGTTGTTTTCTTTTTTTATCAGGTAAAAGGGCAACAGTATCTTAAAATGATGAATGACCCGGAGGCCAATATGTTTGAAATCCGGAAAGCAGCAAATGAATATTTTTCGAAGGTTGGCACCGGGAAAGGTACTGGTTATAAACAATATAAACGATGGGAATATGAAATTTGGAGTAAAGGCTATCCTTATGGGAATATTAATTTTCAGGGAGTTGATATTGCAAAAAAAGAATTCGACAGGTTTAAAACCAGTACTAATACAAAGAGCGCAAATATAAATGTTTGGAGAAGCCTTGGCCCTGATAATATAAATACAAATAATGGTCACTATTCTCCCGGGTTGGGCAGAATAGACCGAATTGCAGTTGACCCCAAAAATGAAAATACACTTTATATTGGTGGCCCTACAAACGGGGTTTGGAAATCGGTGGATGGTGGGCAAAATTGGGTTTCAAAGACCGATAATGTAGGCAGCAGGGGCGTTTGTAGTATTGTTATCGATCCGGTTAATACGGATAACGTTTATTGGGCTACCGGCGATGGTGACAATAATACAACTAATTGCACGGGTATTTTCATCTCAAACGATGGAGGAGAGAACTGGAATATATCGGGATTAAGTTTTGCATATACCGAAGGAGTAAAAGGCCGAAAGTTAATCATGCACCCCGACGATAATAAGACATTGCTTTTTTCCTGCTCAAAAGGTATTTATAAATCTGTTGATGGCGGAACGAACTGGATTTTAAAGCAGGCGGGTGATTTTGATGATATGTTTTATAAACCCGATGAGCCACAAATTGTGTATGCCAGCCAGGTTGGCGGGTTTTACCGTTCAACAAACGGAGGAGATTCTTTTGTAAAAATTAACCTTGAACTAGGGGGACGGGTTTTTATAGGTTTAACAGCAGCTGCTCCCAATGTGGTTTACCTTATGACCGGTAGAAAAGGTATTTATAAGTCAACTAATAGGGGGCAAAATTTTACTTATATCGGTGATCATGAATATACGAAAGGAGAAATGTGGCACCACGGAACCTTTATTGTAAGTCCTGACAACGAAAAGCTTATTCATACCGGAGAATTCGAAACTCATAAATCTATGGATGGCGGTTATTCATGGGTAAAAACATCAGACTGGACATATCCTAACAATCATTATATCCATTGCGATATTCATGATTTTGTTTATGCAGGAAACAAACTGTACGTATGCACAGACGGAGGAGTATCATACACCACTGACGAAGGCAATAGTTGGGTAAATCTGTTTAATACGATGGTAGCTCTTGAGCCGTACCGTTTAACAGTGTGTAAAACAAACTCAAATTTGCACATGAATGGTTCACAGGATAACGGAATTTATCTTTGGGATGGTCGGCTTTGGGATGGCATTTATGGTGCCGATGGAATGGAGTGCCTTATAGACTATGACAATCCTAACACCAAATATTTTTCTATTCAAAATGGAGAACTACACTCTACCGGACATTCTGTTACACAACCCGGAGAAGGAGACTGGGTGTCTCCATTAGTTATGCATCCTACTAATCCTTCGATCATATATTTCGGTAATAATAAGGTATATAAAACTACTGATGGCATGCAGAGTTGGACTGCAATTGGCACTTTCGGTATCGGAAATGTTACTAACCTGGCTATCGGAGAATCTGACCCGAACTATATTTATGCTTCGAAAGGAGCAAGGTTGTGGCGTACCTCTGATGATGGTGCTGGTTGGACCGAGATAACCACTGGTTTGCCCAATCAATGGATTACCCGAATTGCAGTGCATCCGTCAGATCCGTTAAAAGTTGCAGTTTCTTTAGGTGCTTTTAATAACGGCGAAAAAGTTTATTTGTCGAAAGATGGCGGTGTAACCTGGGAAAACTATTCAAAACAATTGCCAAATATTGAAGCAAGGTGCTTGGTGTTTGATGCTACAGAAACAGATGCTTTGTACCTGGGAATGGATATTGGTATTTATTATATCGATAATACAATGAATGACTGGGAGCTTTATTCGGAAGGTTTTCCATCGGTAGGAGTAAATGATCTGAAGATACATTATTCCTCCGATCAGATTTTTGCTGCAAGTTTAGGTCGTGGAATCTGGAAGAATTCGACAAAAAATGCACCTGCTTATTGTACTGCGGCAGGTAGCAATCAAACGTCTGATTGGATTAAGAATTTCAAACTGGAAACAATTGACCAGAGCTCAGGTAACGAGACTTATTCTGACTTTACAAGTGTTTATGCCAAACTCAGGATAGGGGGCGAATATACACTGCAGGTTACGCTTAACGAGCACAACACAAACGATAAATGTTTTGCCTGGATTGATAGTAACAATAACAAAGAATTTGAAACAAACGAATTGTTAGTATTTGGCGATTTTGATGAAGGGCACAATGCTTCAGTAACTTTTTCAGTACCTGAGGATGTAACTCCCGGTTTCTACACCATGCGCCTGCGATTACAAAATGAGGTTGAGGAACCTTCTCCATGTGGAAATGACATTAAAGGAGAAGTTGAAGATTATTCTGTTTTAATAGAGAAAAATATACTTCAATATTGCAATGCAGTAGGCACAGACGGAACTGGGGCTGATTGGATCAGTAATGTTAAATTAAATACTATAGATAATACTTCAGAGCAGACTGGTTACTCCGATTTTAGCAATCTGTCAACAGATTTGCAGGTAGGTCGGGAATATGCGATATCGGTAACTTTAAATTATCATTTTGATTTGGATAAATGTGGTGCCTGGATAGATTATAACCAAAATGCTGAATTTGATGCCAACGAATATATCGATCTGCCAGTTTTTAATAGTAGTGAACATGTTTATCAGGCGAATTTTTCTGTACCAGAAGATGCCACAATGGGAAATACTCGGATGCGTGTACGAGTTGTTTACGATAATAATATAATACCTTGTAATTCAGCTTTTGGAGAAGTTGAAGATTATTCAATTAATATCGAAAATATTACTGCGGTTAGTTATAAAACACTGAGCACTCAAAAGCTAAAAGTTTATCCAAATCCCACAAAATCGGTACTGAATGTTGAACTTTCAGAAATTGGAGGAAAAGATGCTATGCTTCAGGTTTTTAATGTAGAGGGAGAGCTTATGTTTTCTGAACAACTTGGTATAAAGAGAAAAATGAAAATAGAAACTGCCTCGTTTAATGCCGGACTATATTTTATTCGGGTTCATTACAACGACAAATTTGCATATAGCAAGTTTGTTGTGAATTAGTTTGCAAAAATCTCCATGTGGAAAGACTTTTTAATTTTAGCTTAAACTTTATCTGTTAAACTGCGTTTGTAAAAAGTGAATTAAAAAATGCAGAAATGAGCAACGAGTACGAAGAAACCAGAAGAAGTTTTCTAACAAAATTGGGATTAACGCTTGGAGCCGGAGTTGTGGCGGGAGAAAAACTTTCAGCTAAAGTATTGAACGATAAAGCTGAATTCCCGTTGGAAGGCGATCAGCAAAAATTAATGGATCGTTACGAAGACTGGATGGATGAATTTATTCCGGTGATTAAAGCATTTCGTGCAGATCCAAATGATCAAGAAGCAGGTCGTCGTATTGCAGAATTATCGGAAGAAGCAGAAGGCTGGCGCGAACAACTTACCGTTTTTATGAAAGACGATAACTTTGCGCGCTACTACATGACTGCCACGGAGCGCATGACCAAAGAAATTTATTGATTTTTAGATAAATTAGTTGCGTCATCCTGTCCGTCAGCCAATGGATTCAGTGGCTATATTTTAGTAGAAACAGATTCTGAATCGAGTTCAGAATGACGATTCTATCGGGATAATAATCTTCTTATTTTTCCACAAAATAGTACTCGCGGTTTATTAAACGATAAATCAACCAAGAGGGCATTCCAGTATAATCTTTCACAAATTGGTTTTGCGAGGCATGAATATCCCAAAGTCGAACCTTAACAGCGGCATTGGCTTTTATCGAAATATTGGCTTCAGGCTGTAATTTCAGCATTTCGCCACCGCCCAACATCGAAACCACTTTTGATGGCATAATCGTGTAAGCCAGTTTTGCATTTTTGCTTTTGTTGTAATTGATAAAAGCCAGCTGTGTTGCTTTCCCAATCGTCATGTGGTCGGGGTGCATGGTCATTCCGCTTTCGGGCCAAAAAGTAACAACCAGATCAGGTTTAAATCTCACTAACTCATTTTCTATATCATCAACTAACTGTTGCAGGTTTTGGTCTTTTAAGGTACCGTCGCCGTATTCAAAAACTTTTTGGTAGTCAACTCCCAGAGCATAACCACTTTTGTACACTTCGGCTTTACGCACATCGCCTAAAAACTGTTGCTGGCAAACCTGCGGCATTTGTGTTCCGGCATCACCCGGAGTGAAAGTTAACAGTGCTGTTTCGATGCCTTCTTTTTCGGCATCCAGAAGCAATTCTGTGGTGTACGATTCGTCGTCAGGGTGGGCAAAAACAAGCATTACTTTTTTCGATTGTAATTGCTGTGTTATTGACTTTGTCAGCTTTACATCGTCAGAAAACAAATAGCTTCTGAAACCCAAAAGCAAAATGCATGCTATGATAAAAAGACCCAGAAAAATCTTTAGTGTAAGTTTAAGTTTTTTCATTTGCAAGAATTAGTTGGTTTATGCTGGTGAAGTTAACAATTTAACCGGGGATTATTAATCTCGATTTTTATGTCAGACAAAATATTTCTCTAATTTCGCGTTCTACCTAAAATAGTGTGTTATGAGATATTTGCTTGCTTTATTTATCTTTCTTCCGACGTTGGTTTTTGCACAAACAAACCAAACCGATGCCAATGGTTTGCGTCAGGGACTTTGGCAGAAAAAACAAGCTAACGGGCGTTTGTTGTACGAAGGATATTTTAAAGACGATAAACCGGTAGGAGAGTGGAAACGCTACCATCCCGGGGGACAGGTTAAAGCAATTATCCAGTATAAAGGCGACACGGCTTATACGCAATTATTTGATGTTTGGCGCAAAAAACTGGCTGAAGGAAACTATGTAAATCAGCAAAAAGAAGGTGTTTGGAAAATTTACAAGAATAACCAGCTTACCGCCGATGAAGAATATAAACACGGTTTGAAAAATGGTAAATCGCACCAGTACTACGATACCGGCGAAGTAATGGAAGAAAAGGAGTGGGTTAATAATCAGGAAGACGGCGATTACCAGATTTTTTATAAAAGCGGCGAACCTTACATGCAGTGCAAAATGAAGGTGGGGATGCGGCATGGTTTGTTTTTGGTGAATTACGAAAACGGCCGTCAGCAAATGGTTGCCGAATACCGGAATAACCTGCGCCATGGCGAGTGGAAATATTTTGATAAAGAAGGCAATCTTGAGTACACGCTTTTTTACGATAACGGGCAAATTCTGAATCCCAATGTTCGCGACAGTGTTGATAATCTAAAAATGCAAGAGCTGGAAAAAAATAGAGGCTCTATCCTCGATCCTGAAAAGTTTTTGCAAGATCCGTCGGAATATATGATGCGCGATCAAAGGCAGCGATAAAACTGTTTGCATTCAAGGTAAAAAGCTATTTATTCATTAACTTGGACGATTGAAAGGTATTGAACGTTTTATAAGAATGAGGTATTTAATTTTACTCCTTGGCACGCTGTTGTTGGGTTTGCAACAAATCAATGCCCAGAATTATTTTTGGATCGGTTTTACCGATAAAAATAATTCGGAGTACTCGCTTGATCATCCTGAAATGTATCTTTCAGAGCGAGCTATTCAGCGCCGCATTAATCAAAATATTTCCATCGATTCATTAGATCTTCCGGTAAATCAGAATTATATCGACTCGATACTCACGCTCGATGTGGAATTGTTGCATGCCTCAAAATGGTTGAACGGTATTACGGTCCGCTGCGATTCGGCAACTTTAGCCGACAGACTTGGGTATTGGAGTTTTATTCGGGAGGTACAACTGTCGAAACCCGATATCACCACAAAAAGCTTCCATAACAAATTCGCTAACGAGCAAATAACAGATTTATCCCCCCTGGATACTTCTGCTTATGGAGCTTCCGTTCATCAGATTGGGATGATGGAAGGACAGTTGTTGTACAATGAAAACTTTCGTGGAGAGGGGATTCAAATTGCCGTGCTCGATGCCGGATTTTACAAAGTTGATGAATTGCCGGCGTTCGACAGCCTATGGGCCAACAACCAGATTTTGGGAACAAAAGATTTTGTGAATCCAAACGATGATTTCTTTTCAACCTATTCGCACGGAATGAATGTGTTGTCGTGTATGGGTGGAAATATTCCCGGAGAGTTGATCGGTACTGCGCCAAAAGCTTCTTATTGGTTGTTGCGCTCGGAAGATGCCAACTCCGAATATATTATTGAAGAAGATAATTGGGTGATAGCCGCCGAATATGCCGACAGTGTAGGAGCAGATGTTATAAATTCTTCGCTGGGATATACAGAGTTTCAGGACACGGCAACAAACCATGTTTATGCCGATATGGATGGAAATACCACACGTGTTACGCAGGGGGCAAATATTGCAGCTTCGCGCGGAATCCTGGTGTTTTCAAGTGCCGGAAATGAACGAAATAATTCCTGGTTTCGCATTGTTGCGCCATCCGATGGAAAAAATGTAATTGGAGTTGGTGCCGTGGATATGAGTTTTAATCCTGCGTATTTTTCATCTGCCGGCCCCGCTGCTGATGGTTCGTTAAAACCCAATGTTTCGGCAATGGGCTACCAAACGGCAATTCAGCGAACCGACGGAACAGTAGGACTAGGGAACGGAACTTCTTTTTCCTCACCAGTATTGGCGGGAATGGCGGCCTCGCTGTGGCAAGCTTATCCTGAAAAAACAGCTGTAGAAATAAAAGATGCCCTGGAGAAAAGCGGACACCTTTATAATTTGCCCGATTCGTTGCAAGGCTATGGAGTTCCGAATATGCAAGTGGCGTGTTCGTTACTTAACCCGGCATCGGCAGAAATAACACCACAAAATAAAACATGGACTGTTTTTCCAAATCCTGTAAAAGACCGGATTGTGCTGCAGTCGGTAACAAACCTGCAGTCGGGTAATCTCGATATAAAACTTTATGCCTTGGATGGCCGGGTGGTAAAAAGCTGGCAACTTCCAGCCAGTCCATCAATTGTTTTGAATGATTTAGAAACAACGGAGTCGGGAATTTTTCTGTTTCTGGTAAAAACAAAAAACGGTGTTGAAACCTTTAAGATCAATAAAATCAGGTAAGCAATGAACGAGCAACTTACACTTTCGCAACTAAACGCCAAAATAAAGGATGCCCTTTTAGATGCATTTCCGGGAATGGTGTGGGTAGTTGCCGAGGTGAGTGAGTTAAAGCATAACCGAAGTGGCCATTGTTACCTGGAGTTGGTTGAAAAAGAGGGCAACACCATTACGGCGCGTTCGCGGGCAACAATTTGGTCGTACACTTACCGAATGCTAAAACCGTATTTCGAAACCAGCACAGGGCAGCTTTTTTCAGAAGGCATAAAAGTGTTGGTGCAGGCAACAGTTGAATATCATCAGGCTTATGGTTTGAGTTTGAATATTAAAGACATCGACCCGACTTACACGGTTGGCGACATGGCCATGCAGCGAAAAGAAATCATAAATCGTTTGAAAGCCGAAGGTGTTTTTGACATGAACAAGGAATTGGTGCTGCCGCTGGTACCGCAAAAAATCGCGGTAATTTCGTCGGCAACTGCTGCCGGTTACCAGGATTTTATGAACCAGCTGGAAAACAACGAATATGGTTTTAAATTCTACACCAAACTGTTTGAAGCGTATATGCAGGGCGCGGAAACTGTGCCTTCCATTATTCATGCTTTGGAGCAGATTTTTGCTCACGACGATTTTTTTGATGCAGTAGCAATTATTCGTGGAGGAGGTGCAACCGCCGATTTGAGCAGTTTTGATGACTATGATCTGGCCATGAACATTACCCAGTTTTCATTGCCGGTAATTACCGGAATTGGCCACGAAAAAGATGATACCATAATTGATTTGGTGGCACACACTCGGATGAAAACACCAACAGCAGTAGCTGGTTTTTTTATCAGTGGCGTTGAACGCTACTACGAGCGATTGTTAGAACTGGAAAATGGTATCGTTCAATTAACCCGCGAAACGCTGGATGCACAACAAGAAAAGCTGGAGCGAGTAGCCGAAGGTTTAAAATATTCAGTAGCCGAATTTATTAACGACAGACAAAGGAAGTTAAACAAGCGTGGCAACGAATTACAGCAAAATGTAAGTCTGTTTTCGTTTAAGAAGCACAACGAGTTGAGCGAACTGAAACATAATATTGATTCCGGACTTTCGGTGTGGTTTGTAGAGGCAAAAAATAATATCGGCAAAACGCAACGTATAATGAGGCGGCTTGTTGGAGAGGCTGTATTTAAAGCGGATGCAAAATTGAATCATCAGCAGGATATGTTGTCGGGACGTGTGCGAAATATGCTGGCAAAAGAGCACGACCGCATTCTGATTAACGAAAATTCAGTACGTTTATTAAATCCTGAAAATGTATTGAAAAGAGGATTTACATTAACTTTGAAAGACGGAGAAATTATTAAATCGAGCAAAGATGTGGCAGTTGGAGAAGAACTGGAAACACGTTTTGCCGATGGAAAAGTAACGAGTAAAATCACAAAAAATAAATAGGATGGCAGCTAAAAAGATTTCATACAGCGAGGCGATGGCTGAGATAGAAGAAATTCTTGAAAAGATAGAAAATGAGGAGCTGGATGTTGATGAACTGGCCGAAAAAGTAAAACGTGTTTCGGTGTTGCTAAAAACCTGCAAAGACAAACTGACCAAAACCAACGAGCAGGTGGAGCAGATTTTAAAAGAAATGGAAGATTAATTGCTAAATCAAATTCAATGGATAAACAAAGTAAACTAGTAAAACTTTTTACCGGAGAACATATAATGATTAGCCGGCTGAAACAGGAGCTGGAAACTGCCGGTATCAATCCTCTTATAAAAGATGGATTTCAACAGGGTATTGCTGCCGGTTTTGGAGGCGGCGTTCCGTCTGCCATCGATATTTTTGTGAGTGAAAGTGATTTGCCAAAAGCTCAGGAAATTTTAAAAGCAATTACAGAAGAATAAAATATGTATACAAAAGAACAAGTAGCACAAACGATCGACCACGCGGTTTTGAAACCGGAACAAACGCTGGCCGATTTGAAAGCGAATGCCGAAATGTGCATTAAGAATAAGGTTTTCAGTATGTGTGTGAAACCTTGTGATATAAAACCGGCTAAAGAATTGTTGAAAGACAGTGGCGTAAAAGTGTCGTGTGTGCTTAGTTTTCCGCACGGAGCTGATGCAACACCGACCAAAGCATTTCAGGCAAAACAGGCCATTGAAGACGGAACCGACGAAATTGATATGGTAATGAATATCGGCCGCTTTTTGTCGGGCGAATACGATTATGTTCGCGACGATATTAAAGCCGTAGTTGAGGTGGCTCACCAACACAATGTGCTGGTAAAGGTTATCCAGGAAAGTGGTCATTTAACGCTTGAGCAAATTGCTAAAGCCTGCGAATTGTCGTACGAGGCAGGTGCCGATTTTGTAAAAACATCAACCGGATTCGGACCGGGTGGTGCCAAACCTGAATACATCGAGGTGATGGTAAAAACCGTTGGCGATAAAATGCAGGTAAAACCGTCGGGGGGCATCCGCGACTGGGAAACAGCAGTGGCTTTTCTTGATATGGGAGCCGATCGTTTGGGGATTGGTTCAACTGAAGCGGTGCTAAACGGAGCCACAGCATCAGATGATTATTAGTCGCTTAACTTCTTTTATGAAAGTCAAGTGAAAATTAATAGCAAAATATGCTTCAAAATTTATTGACTCACCATGATTGTGCCTACGACACAATCGTCCCTCTCTTCGCGAAGAGAGGGAGTGAGGGAGAGTTTGTTGAATATTGTTTAGCTTTCATTCCTGTTAGTGATTTCCGGGAATCATGAATGTTATTACGAAGTGTAATTATAGCTCTTTGTACTTATGACAAGAAATTTGACCGAAATCATTTTTTTGAAGTAAAAAACACGCATATTTGTGCTTCATTTCTTTTGAGTGAGGGGAGAATAGGATGTATTTTCTAAACGGAGACAGAACATATATAAAACCTGAAAACGGTTGTAAAGGCTTAAGTTTGCAACTTCAAAATTGCCTGGAGCAATTGGAGAAAATCAATTCAGGAAAACGGATCTTCAAACTAAATTTCTTTGTCGATACCAATTCAAATTCAGAGTACGATAAACTGCTGAAAGATGTTCGCTCTCAGGTGAAAGAACTGATTGGAAGCGAAATTCTGATAAGTTTTATTTCCCAGGCACCGCTAAGTTGCAAAGTTATTGTTGAGGCGTATTATTACGATCCTGAGAACTGGGATTGCCAGATGCTTTCGGAAGGCGAAAATGGTACGGCTTTGTTTCTGAATGGTACCACCGAAATTTTGTTGGGAACTGTTCATGCCAATCATAACAGCGATTGTAAATTGAATGCAGAGAAGGCTTTTGATGAGCTTGTTGAAACTTTTGAGGAAGCACAATTCCCGCTGAATTCGATTGTTCGCCAGTGGAATTACCTGGAAGATATTTTGGGATTCGACGGTGAAGAACAGCGTTACCAGGAGTTTAATAATGTGCGCTCGGATGCCTATGGAAAAGTGTTTGAGCAAACGGGATATCCGGCTGCAACAGGAATTGGAATGACGCACGGTGGTGTGCTTATCGAATATGTTGCTGTAAAATCGAAAGAGATGTACACGCAACCTGTTGATAATCCTGATCAGATTTCGGCACATCAATACACCGAAAAAGTTTTGGTTGGCGAAGAGTGTAATCTAAAAACAACACCAAAGTTTGAACGGGCACGTTACTTAAAATATCGAAACAAAAAGTTGATTTTTATTTCCGGAACGGCATCCATTATTGGCGAAAAAACGGTTGGTGTAGGCGATGCGGCAAAACAAACTGAAATAACGATTCAGAATATGCAACGTTTGTATTCCGATAAGGTTCTGGCTGCTTTACCCGACGATGTTGCTAATCCAAAATTCGGTCACGCCAGGGTTTACGTTAAAAACAGGAAAGATTACACTAAAATTCGAAATGTAGTGAAGAAGGTTTACGGAGATTTACCGGTAGTTTATATTTTGGCCGATGTATGCCGCGATGATCTGTTGGTTGAAATTGAAGGGAAAGTGATTTTAGAATGATGAATATTGATTAACGATTGCAGATTTGAACGTTAAATCATAATTCTGCAATCGTTAATCTTCAATCTCCAATCCTCAATTTTTTAAAAAGAGAAGTCTACTCCAAACATAAAGTGTACTCCTGCCTGTGTAAAATAACCGTCTTGTTTGTAGCGTTCTCCACCGAGAAAGTAGGAATACACCCAGGCGTTCGATTCATATTCTTCGTTAAACAGGTTATTTACCATACAGTGCAAAACAATTTCATCGAAGAAACCGGTTTTAATGCTATAATCAACTTTCATATTGTTTACAAAATAGGCATCAATCACTCTGTCGTTGTTTGATGTATTGTCGATGTATTGTTTACCAACATAACTCGAAATCAAACTAATTGAAAAGTTCTTAGATGGAGTAAACAGTATCTGGCTGTTTCCGATAAAGTTGGGGGAGAAGGCTAAATCGGTAGTTCCCAGTTCAAATACTTGCTGTCCGCCGGTATCCCAATCATCTACATATTCAACAAAATCGTTTATTTTATTTTGACTAATAGTAGCATTTGCATTCCATTGCAGTGTCGGCGAAATCTGCCAACCAGTCTGAAGCTCCAATCCGGCTCGGTAACTTTTGTCAACATTTAGCAAAATTACGCTACCCACATCGTTTATTTCGCCGGTTAAAACCAGTTGGTCTTTGTAATTCATAAAATACAAATTGGCTCCTGCTGTAAAATTTGAAGATTGAAAGTTGTACCCCATTTCCCAGTCGTGTAAGGTTTCGTGTACCGGTTGTTTTCCGTTCGGATCGGCATCTACAAAGTTGTCGCGGTTCGGTTCGCGGTTAGCTACAGCAAACGAAAGATACACTTTCTGGTTATCCGTTGGCTGGTAGAATACACCCAGTTTCGGGTTAAAGAAATTGTAGTTGTGTTCCTGTGCAATGTTTCTCAAATCGTCATTGATCCCTGTAATTTTATAGTTGATGTTGCGGTATTGTAAATCGGCATAAACATTTAATTTCTTTGCCAGTTGGTAGCTGAACTTTCCGTAAAAATTAAGATCCTTCTTTAAGCCGTTTCCGCGGTACCATTCGTAGTTTGTAGCTGTATTGCCCAAATATTCAGCCCAAATAATATTTCCGAAATGATCACCGTCGTAAGTATTCCAACCGCCGCCTAAAGTAAAGTCGGCCCTGTCTTTTTTATAGTTCAAGGCAAAAACAATCCCGTAAAAGTCATTATCAAGCCATTTGCGATTTACCAGGTCGGTTGAAAAAACAGTGTCATTTCCCACTACCGGGTAGGGCAATTGGTAATCTTCAAAATCTTCATCACTCTTGTAGTTCTCGTAATAACCACGACCGCGACGGTAATGCAATCCTGTGTTCAGGTGCAGGTACTCGTTAAACTGATGCGAAAAATGCAGGTGGTAATAATCTTGTTGGTAGTGGTCAATCTGGTTGTCGTAAGTATAATAATTGTAGGTGCGACTATCAGAATTTATCATGTGCTGGGTTTCTTCGTGCGAGTACAGCCAGTGGTCTTCGTAGCGCTGCATTCCTTCCATATCGTTGTTTAAACGCACCGACGGAACACCCCACCACGACTGGTAAGTTTCTTCCAAACCAGAGAAAATATTAATTTTTAAGACCGATTTTTTTGAATAGTAGCCTCCCGAAACAAAGAATGATTTCAAATCAGAGTAAGCACGGTCGACATAGCCGTCTGATTTTACTTTACTTAAACGAACATCGAATGTAAATTTCCCGTCAATCAGTCCGGTTCCTGCCGAAACAGTGTTTTTTAAGGTGTTAAAAGAACCAACCGACATGCGGTATTCGGCAGAAGGTTCTTTATTCAGGGTGTTGGTTTGCAGGTCGATAGAGCCACCGAAAGCAGCTGCTCCGTTAGCTGATGTTCCAACACCACGCTGAACCTGTACATTCTCAAGCGATGATGCCAAATCCGGAATGTCAACAAACCAGGTTCCGTGCGATTCTGATTCTGAAATAGGGATACCGTCTATGCTAACATTGATACGGTTCAAATCTGTTCCACGGATACGGAAATTGGTGTACCCCACACCTGCACCCGCATCAGAAGTTGCCACAAACGAAGGTGTTAGTTGTAGCAGGTACGGGATGTCTTGTCCCAGGTTCTGGCTTTTTAGCTGTTCTTTTGAAACATTGTTGTAGGCAACCGGTGTTTTATTACCGGCGCGTGTTGCCGAAATCAACACTTCATCGGTCATAATTACGTTGGGCTTCAGGTTTACTTCAATGTTTTTACTTGCAGAAAGTTGAAGCTCGATCTTTTGTGGTTCGAAACCGATAAACGAAACCAGCAAAGTGTAATCGCCCGGTTTCAGGTTTTTAAATTCAAAACCTCCGTTGGCTTTGGTCGATACGCCATAAAACGATTTTTCGATTACCACGCTGGCACCGGCCAAAGCTTCTCCATCTCCTTTAACAACGCCTGTTAAATTAATTTGCCCGAAAGCAATTACTGCCATCAATTGCAACAGCAGCATTAAACTAAGTCTTCTCATTTCTTTTGAAAAATTGGTTAATAAACTAACCAATGAGGTAGGAACAAATCCTTTTCGCTCTCCCTACGCCGGTGCTAACCGGATCAGGTTCTTTGAGTATAATCTCAGTCCCGATGCTTTATCGGGACACCCCATTGCGTAAATATCGGGACAAAGTTATAACGGATTTTTGAATTGACAAAAAGAGAATCACAAAGAAGACCTATTTGTCTTTGTCATCTTTTATTTTTGAGAATGCTGAGGCAATTAATCCTGTTGGAACTGCTACTACTCCTAATCCAATTAATAAAATTAGCGATGTGAAAATCTTACCTCCTGCTGTAATTGGGTAAATGTCGCCGTAACCAACTGTTGTTAAGGTTGCAACAGCCCACCAAGCGCTGTGAAAAATTGATTTGAAAACTTCTGGTTGGACAGGATTTTCAAAATAATATATCCCAACAGCGGATAAAAAGATTAGAAATAAAGAAACGATAAAATAGAGTATTAACTCTTCCTTAATTGATTTTAGTGCCCTAATGAAATTTTGAATTGCATCGTTGAAGCGAAGTATCTTAAATAATCTGAATAATCTAATGAGTCGAAAAACTCTAATGCTTCGTAAATCAATACCAAAAGAGAGATAAAATGGTAGAATTGCAAAAAGGTCGATTAATCCATAAAAGCTAAATATGAATTTAAGTTTTTTATCAGAGACCCATAATCTCAAAAGGTACTCAATCGTAAAAACAATTATTGAAAATAATTCGAATTCATGTAAAAATTCTCTTAATCTATCATCTACGTTGGGTAAAGTTTCAATAGAAAAAGAGAGCAATGATAGAATAATAAAAAATTGAATGATAAGATCAAACCATTTCCCAGCCTTGTTAGTATTATCTTCAATTATTGGTTTAAGTCTGGTTTTGAAGGTCATTTCTTTTATGCACTTATTCGCGTAATAAATATTTTTCGAAATTCTCCCTGTATTTCACAAACTTACGCGAAGGACGCTGAGTTGCACGGTCGATAAACAAAACTTTTTGTTGAGCAGTAGAACAGATTTCGCCTTTTTCGTTCCGGAAGCGGAATTTAAAGTTTGCCGAAACATTAAAAATCTCTGAAACCCAGACTTCAACATGCACTTCGTTGTTCAGAAAAAACGGCTTTTTGTATTGAATGTTCGTTTCTGTGATGATGGGTAAAATATCGTCGTCAATTGAAATTTGCGAGATAGATAAACCCATTGCTTCAATCAGTTTAACACGGGCATTTTCCAGCCATTGAACGTAAATGATATTGTTTACATGTCCAACAAAATCAATGTGATAAGTATAAACAGGTTCTTGAAATTTTAATTTTTGCATGGTTATTCCGGATTGAAATTCAGTTCGGCAAATTTATATCTTTTCTGTACAAAGAACTTCCACATGATGCTTTTCGGGTAAATCTGTTTGTGATTGTTAACACTTGCCAACTTTAACAAATCCTTTCTTTTTTTGCGCAGTGCCGAAATGTTCTTGTAGAAATCGCGATGTGCTTTTGCCACGGCACTAAAAGCTTTAAATTCTCTTCCCACTAAAAACTTGGCAGCAGCAACGCCATCCAGAATCATTCGGGTTAATAAAATGGGCAGGAATTTCTTCTTCGGCAGGTTTTTATAAAGCATGTAAAGATTGTTGCGGAAGTTGAGGTAAACCTTTTTGGGATTTCCGTACTCGAGACTTCCGCCACCTAAATGATAAACTACACTACCGGGTTCGTATACAATTTTGTAGCCCTGGTTTTTCCAGCGCCAGCATAAATCAATTTCTTCCATGTGTGCCCAAAAACTGGCATCCAAACCTCCAGCCTTTTTAAAAGCTTTGGCCTTTACAAACATACACGCTCCGGTTGCCCAGAAAATTTCACTCGACTGGTCGTACTGATTTTCATCTTTCTCCACATGATCGAGAATTCTGCCACGGCAAAACGGGTAACCAAATTTATCGATAAAACCTCCTGCTGCTCCTGCATATTCAAAAAGTTCGGGTTCGTTAAAACTTAAAACTTTGGGCTGAACGGCAACAACTTTATCATCCTGTACAAATTGGTTGATGCACGGTTGGATCCAGTTTGGTTCAACTTTAACATCCGAATTTAGCAGCACAAAATAATCAGCCTCAATCTGGTTTAAAGCAACATTGTAGCCTTTGGCAAAACCATAATTTTCTTTGAGGTCGAGCAAAGTAACCTCAGGAAAATTGGCTTTCAAAAACTCCAGCGAATTGTCGGTTGATCCGTTGTCGGCAACAATTACCTCAATGTTTTCGCCTTTGGAATGTTCTATTACAGATGGGAGATAATCGGGGAAAAGTTTTACCCCGTTCCAGTTTAGAATTACAATGGCAATCTTTTTGTCTTTGCTCATAAATCAGCTCAAAAGTAGTTTTGCGATCAGCAAAGAAAGGTTTTCTTTTTCAAGATTTTCAAGAACTTCACTGATTTTTTTGGCTTTCTCTTTGTTGTCTGATTTTACTAAAGCATCAATTTCCTTCACCTGTTTTCCTGTTAATTCATCCTGAAGCAATTCCCATACTTTTTGTTGTTCTTTTTCTTCATCAGGAAGCCCGAGTGTTTCCAGTTCTGCAATGGTGGCTTCCAGAATTTCGCTGGCTCGCATTTTTACCGGGTCTTTGTCTTTTGTTTTTCCGGCAGCTGCAGTGTCGCGTAGGCTCCAACTTGAGTAATCGTAATGAAGATCCTGAATGAGCTTAAGTTTCGAATTGTCTTTCCCGAAAATTCGTTCCAGAAAAATGAGGGTGTGTGTTTTCCAGGCGTCAAGATCGAACTTTTTTTCGTCCAATTTCGACAGTTGTTCCCGAAGAATTGCAATTTGTTTCTCTGCCATGGTGATTTGTTTGTTGCAATTTACAAAAAATCATGGCTGACGTTTCTAACCAAGTGAGAAATCTGTTTAAGAATAGTTCTGTAATAAAAGATTTCTCCTTGTTTACTCGTAGAAATGACAAGAGGTACTATTTCTCGCCGAGGTACTTGTTTACTATTTCAAAGAATTTGGGGAAATAAGCGTTGCTGGCTGATACCAGTTCGCCACCAAATAACCAGTTGTCGCCACCATTAAAATCAGTAGTTTTTCCGCCGGCTTGCTGTAAGATAAATACGCCGGCTGCTACATCCCAGGCATGTAGGGCGTGTTCGTAAAAAGCATCGAAACGTCCGGCTGCAACGTAACACAAATCAATGGCTGCCGAACCAAAACGGCGAATTCCACGGGTTGATTGCATCAGCTCCTTCATGGCGCCAATGTACTCGTCTACTTTGTCGAAAGCGTAATAAGGGAATCCGGTTGCAATCAGTGTATCTTCCGATTTTGAACGTTTTGCTGTTTGAATAATCTCTTCGTTGCAGTAAGCGGGGCCGCCTTTCCATGAATAAAACATTTCGTCGGCGCCTACTTCATAAACCACGCCCAACACTAATTCGTTGCCTTCGGCCAGAGCGATACTAACCGAATGCGGCGCTAAACCGTGCAGGTAGTTTGTCGTGCCATCCAGTGGATCGACAAACCAGGTATATTTTTCGTTATTCGATTCGGCAGTTCCTTCTTCGGCAACAAAACCGGCTTCCGGAAGCAGCTCTTTCAAAGCATCGACAATTTGTTTTTCTGCCGTTTTATCAACGTAGGTTACCAGGCTGGCAACACTTTTAATTTCTATATTTTTCTCAGAAATCTTTTTTTGCTCGCCACGAATAAAATTACCTGTGCGGTGTGCTATATTTTGAACCTGAAAACAAAGTTCTTTGTAATCCATATTGCTGTTGTTTGGTACAAAAGTATTGAAAAATCAGGCGATAAAATCTACAGAAACGCTACCGTTTGGCAGAATTGACTTTAATTTTACGCTGCCCAGCTTATTTACCAGCTCTTTCTGATAAGGAACCTCAACTTTTATGTAGTTTTCAGTAAAACCATGCATATTATCCTGGCTTTTCTGCGCCTCAAAAAGTGCTGTTTGTTCTGATTCTATATGTTTCTCGTAAAAAGCGCGCAGCTTTTTCTCCGATAGATTGATGTATTTCTGTGTACGGTTTTTGCGTTCTTCCACATCTACTTTCCACGGAATCTTCAGCGCCTGCGTTCCACTTCTTTCAGAGTAGGTAAAAGCATGTAATTGCGAGATTTCGAGGCTGTTAAGGAAGTCGAACGATTCCTGGAAATATTTTTCGGTTTCGCCGTTTGTACCTGCTATTACATCAACACCAATAAAAGCATGGGGTACGATTTCGCGAATACGCTCCACTCTTTTTCGGTACAAATCGGTGGAATATTTTCGTTTCATCAACGACAGGATTTCATCGGAGCCCGATTGCAAAGGCAAGTGGAAATGCGGCATAATGACTTTCGAGCTGGATACCAGCTCGATAATTTCATTTTTTAGCAAGTTGGGTTCAATCGATCCTAAACGCAGTCGTTCCAAGCCATCGACCTGTTCCAGGGCTTTCAATAAATCAAGAAAATTCTCGCCGGTTGATTTACCGAAGTCGCCAATATTTACGCCGGTAAGTATAATTTCTTTGTATCCTTTCTGAACGGATTTTTGTGCTTCTTTAACCGTATTAACGATGTTGTCGTTTCTGCTTCGTCCTCGTGCATACGGAATGGTACAAAACGAACAGTAATAATCGCAACCGTCCTGCACTTTGAGGAAACTGCGTGTGCGGTCGCCCCACGAAAATGCTTTATGGTAATTTTTTATATTGGCTAAACGCGTTGTTTTAATCTCGGTAGTTTCGCGTTTTTGCAGATCGCCAAGGTAGTGCGGAATATGAAACTTTTCCTGAGTACCGAGTACCATATCAACACCTTCAATGTGTCCTACTTCGTCTGGTTTTAGCTGCGAGTAGCAACCTACCACAATTACCATAGCATCAGGATTTTGTTTTACGGCCTTGCGCACAATATTACGACTGGCCTTATCTCCCTGGTTGGTAACCGAACAGGTGTTAATCACGTACACATCGGCTTTTTCATCAAACTCAACACGGTCAAAACCAACTTCTTTAAAGGAACCGGCAATGGTCGACGTTTCTGAAAAATTAAGTTTACAGCCTAATGTGTAAAAAGCAGCTTTCTTCCCCTTGTAATCCATCTTGCTATCTTGACTAATTCTAAATAGGCTGCAAAGGTAGAAAAAAGCTGCTTATTGCAAATACTTCTTTTTGAATCAATTATTCTATGTTACGTTAAGCTGAATTTATTTCAGCATCTATCATGGTTGCAGATTCCGAATCCGTCAGCTTGATGGACGGAATGACCAGTTACAATAAGTTACTAGCCAGTTCGGCCAGGTAACTTCGTTCGCCTTTCACCAAATTAATGTGTGCAAACAATTCCTGGTTGCGCATGCGGTCTACCATGTACGCCAGCCCGTTCGATTTCATATCGAGGTAAGGCGAGTCGATCTGCCACAAATCGCCGGTGAATACCATTTTTGTTCCTTCGCCGGCACGTGTAATAATGGTCTTTATTTCGTGCGGAGTAAGGTTTTGCGCTTCATCTATAATGAAGAATGCATTCGATAAACTTCGTCCACGAATGTATGCCAGAGGTGTGATGTTCAGTTTTTCATCTTTTACCATCTCTTCAATAAGCTGGTACTCGTTACTTCGTGGGTTGAAAGTATGCTTAATTACAGCCAGGTTATCGAAAAGCGGCTGCATGTATGGATTGATCTTTTCGTTCGCATCACCGGGCAAATAACCAATGTCTCGGTTACTTAATGCTACAATTGGGCGGGCTAAAAGTATCTGTTCGTACTGGCGGTGTTGCTCTATTGCGGCAGCCAGTGCCAACAATGTTTTTCCGGTTCCTGCTTTTCCGGTAAGCGCCATTAGTCGTACTTCCGGATCCATCAGCATATTCAAACTAAAAGTCTGTTCGGCATTTCGTGGTTTAATGCCGTAAGCCGATTTTTTCTCTACACGGTAAACGCGCTCCGATTTGTTGTCGTATCGCGCCAGTGCACTCGATTGGTTGCCTCTGAAAATAAAACACTCGTTCGCATCGGGTGTAAAATCTTTAACATCGGCTTTTGCAAACGAACCTTGTTGATAAAGTTGATCGATAACCATATCGTCAAAATTATCGAAAGTTGTAATGGTTTTATCCAGTACATTCTCGTCGGTTACCTGGTCGGTTTTGTAATCTTCAGCCTGAATGCCCAGCGACTTGGCCTTCATCCGAAGGTTAATGTCTTTACTGATCAGAACTGTTTTTCGACGCGGATAAGCTTTTGCGGTAAAATCTGCGATCGCCAGGATTCTATGATCGGGGATATCCTCACGAAACGAAGCTTTTAACTCATCCGAGAATGGTTTGCCCGTTTCAATTCGTATGCGGCCTTTTCCTACACCAAGCGATTTCCCGCCGTTAAAAATGTCATCTCCAACAATTTCATCAAGCACCCGGGTAAATTCGCGTGCCTGAAAGTTGATAAGGTCGTTTCCTCGTTTAAATTTGTCCAGCTCCTCGAGTACTGTAATCGGAAGGATAATGTCGTTATCCTGGAACTGGTAAATACATGTGTGATCGTGTAAAATTACGTTCGTGTCAAGAACGAAAATTTTACTCTTTTTGGTTTTACTCAGCATATATAAATGATTTGTTCTAAATGTAGATAAATTCGTCAGAAATAGGGTCTGATGAGCCAAAAATTAATAAACTTGCAATAGTTAATAAATATTGAATTCATTGGATTACAAAGCTACTTTATACTACCTGTTTAGTCAGTTGCCTATGTTTCAGCGAACTGGGCCGGCTGCCTACAAAAACACCCTGGAAAATACTTTGAAACTGGATGAATATTATGGTCATCCGCATCAGAAATACCGAACAATCCACGTTGCCGGAACGAATGGGAAAGGATCGGTTTCGCATATGCTGGCATCGGTACTTCAGGCGGCGGGATATAAAACGGGATTGTATACGTCTCCACACATGAAAGATTTTCGTGAGCGGATAAAAATTGATGGCGAAATGATTCCGGAATCGGAGGTGGTTGACTGGGTGAGTAATTTTATAATTAACAATAATTTGTGGAAAATCCAGTCTTCATTTTTCGAACTGACGGTTGCTATGGCATTCGATTATTTTGCCGATAAGGAAATTGATGTGGCAGTAATGGAAGTTGGGCTCGGCGGGCGACTTGATTCTACCAATGTTATTACGCCCGATGTGAGTATTATTACCAATATTGGTTTGGATCATACCAACCTTCTTGGAGATACCTTGGAGAAAATCGCAGGAGAAAAAGCCGGAATCATCAAAAAGGACGTTCCGGTGGTTATTGGAACAACACAAAAAGAAACAACTCCGGTTTTCAATGAAAAAGTGCAAGAAGTAGATACTTCAATTTATTTCTCTGATCAGGAATACAATGTTGCGTATTCAATGTTGAGCATGGATGGCAAACAACAACTCAATGTGCAAAAGGAGGGGGAGGACGTTTATACTGAATTGGTCTTGGATTTATTGGGGCAATATCAGCATAAAAATATTCCGGCCGTACTAAAAGCCGTTGATCTTTTAAATAAAAAGGATTATAAAATTACAGAAGATAATTTGCGAGAAGGACTGAAAAATGTAGTAACAAATACCGGGTTATTGGGGCGATGGCAGGTGATTGGCAATAATCCGTTAACGGTTTGCGATACAGGGCACAATGAAGATGGAATTAAATCGATTGTTCAGCAACTGAAAAATACGGCTTACAAGCAGTTGCATTTTATTTTTGGCACTGTTGGCGATAAAGATCCGGGGAAAGTTTTGGCACTTTTACCCAAACAGGCGAAGTACTATTTTGTAAAAGCTGACATTGCAAGAGCTATGGATGCAGACGAGTTGGCCAAAAGGGCCAAAGAGTTTGGTTTGATAGGGGAGGTGTATTCGTCAGTAAACGAGGCTTACGTGAAAGCTCAACTTGTTGCAGATAAAACGGATATGATATTTGTAGGAGGCAGCACGTTTGTGGTAGCAGAAGTGCTTTGAGAAAAATCTTGAAAAAATTTTTGCAGAACTGAAAATAGGTTTTATATTTGCAGCGCCTTACTGAAAAGGGGGTGCGTTCAGAAACAGAAATAGCATATTGGGGGGTTAGCTCAGTTGGTTCAGAGCACCTGGTTTACACCCAGGGGGTCACTGGTTCGAATCCAGTACTCCCCACGAAAGAGGTTAATTTTGATTGACCTCTTTTTTAATGTGCTTCATTACTGTTAATGATTTTTTAAATATTGGGGGGTTAGCTCAGTTGGTTCAGAGCACCTGGTTTACACCCAGGGGGTCACTGGTTCGAATCCAGTACTCCCCACAAAGAAGGTCGACAAAAGTCGGCCTTTTTTTGTATTTTAATGTCATGTATTACTGTTACATTCTGTATTCAGAGAAACTAGATAAATTCTATATTGATTCTAGGGGAGACGTGAAAGGTCGTTTACAACGACATAATAATTCAATAGAGAATTTACATCAACTGGAAAACCGTGGAAGTTAGAATATTATGAAGCTTTTGAGGAAAAAAGTGAAGCAATAAAACGCGAAGCGCAACTTAAAAAATGGAAAAGCAGAAGTGCAATTCTGAAATTGATAGAGGAGTTTTAGCTTAGTTGGTTCAGATCATCCCGATTTGTATCGGGAGGGTCACTGGTTCGAATCCAGTACTCCCCACAAAGAAGGTCGACAAAAGTCGGCCTTTTTTTGTATTTTAATGTCAAGTATTACTGTTACATTCTGTATTCAGAGAAACTAGATAAATTCTATATTGGTTTTACGGGAGACGTGAAAGGTCGTTTACAACGACATAATAATTCAAATAGAGGATTTACATCAACTGGAAAACCGTGGAAGTTAGAATATTATGAAGCTTTTGAGGAAAAAAGTGAAGCAATAAAACGCGAAGCGCAACTTAAAAAATGGAAAAGCAGAAGTGCAATTCTGAAATTGATAGAGGAGTTTTAGCTTAGTTGGTTCAGATCATCCCGATTTGTATCGGGAGGGTCACTGGTTCGAATCCAGTACTCCCCACAAAAAAGGTCGACAAATGTCGGCCTTTTTTCGTATTTTAATATCATGTATTACTGTTATATTTTGTATTCAGAGAAACTAAATAAATTCTATATTGGTTCTACAAGTGATGTTGAAGGACGCTTGCAGCGTCATAACTCATCTAACAAAGGATTTACGTCAACCGGGAAACCATGGGAGTTAAAATATTATGAAACTTTTGGAGAAAAAAGTGATGCAATTAAACGTGAAATGCAACTTAAAAACTGGAAAAGTAGAAGTGCAATTCTGAAATTGATAGAGGGGTTTTAGCTTATTGGTTCAGAGCATCCCGATTTGCATCGGGAGGGTCACTGGTTCGAATCCAGTACTCCCCACAAAAGAGGTCGACAAATGTCGGCCTTTTTTCGTATTTATAATACATGCATTTCTGGAATTAATTCGTTACCCAGCTAATGATCTTAGCATCATCGGGTTTAACTTTTGGCTCAATTACATCAACTAACATTCCGTTTTCATCGATCAGGTATTTCTGAAAGTTCCAGCTAACTTCTGAGTCTTGTTTACCATTTTTACTTTTCTGAGTCAGCCACTGGTATACTGGGTGCATATCATCGCCTTTCACCGAAATTTTTGACATCATCGGGAATGTAACTCCGTAATTCATCTCGCAAAATTCAACAATTTCGGCATTGCTTTTGGGTTCCTGGTTAGCAAAATTATTTGCCGGAAATCCAATAATAACAAAATCATCGCCTCCATATTGCTCAAACACGCTTTGTAATTGTTCAAACTGCGGTGTTAAGCCACATTTTGATGCAGTGTTTACAACCAACACTTTTTTTCCTTTCAATGTGGAAAGGTCGAAATCATTTCCTTCAATGTCTTTCACGGTAAAATCGTGCAGCGAACTTTGCCCGAAAGCTGTAATTACAGCCAGTAGTAATACGTTTATAAGAATTAGTTTTTTCATATTTTACAATTTATGTACAACTAAAGAACAGTCGGAGTATTCAAAAGTTTGTGACACATTGTAAATTATGAGTAAACTGGTTGAAATAACCAGGAAAATATCTGGGCTGAGTGCTTGTTACTTATTATTCTTTTTTTCCAATTCCTCGCGGGTTTTACGTGTAGAAAAATAGTCATCCGATTGATTATTCTTTTTCCAGCGGGTGAATAGTTTGCCAATATTTTCGGATGGAGAAAAACGGGCAATGCTTATCGATGAGGCTTCCGAGCGCATCAAGTCGTTATTTTCAGTCATTATCGTTGTAACCGGGTCACTTTCTTCTTCCGCCATGCGAAATTTAATTGGCGTACTATATTCTTTCATAAAGGCGAGGTTTTCTTTGGCCTTGTCCATTTCTGAAACCTGTTCGGGCGACACGACTATTTCAGGAATGTCTACATTTTCGGAAACAAGTTCCATCTTTGGATTAACAAGCAACGAGTGCACCGAAACTATTTTTCTGAAATACGAAATATGTGAAAGTACCAGCGAATCGCTTGGTGAAACCCAAACGGAAAATACACCATTTTTTTGGCTGATATCTTTCTCGTGGTTGTCGAGATTTACAATATAAACATCGCTGACCGGATTGTCATTCTGATCGACAACCTGTCCCTGGATTAAAAAACGTTTGATTTGCCCAAACGAAGTGAGAAACAGAAGCGAGAATAAGATGGTAAATATTGTTTTCATACTATTATAATTGTTTATTTTTTTTCGGTATAGTATGGAACTCGCACTTTTTTTAATAATCTACTACGATGTAATATTTTATAAGCTCGTTTCATATCCGGTCTTGTTTTTATTTTGAAAGAATAACTATTCAAATCATGGGGAAGACCCTCAGTAGTAGTACGAAATTCGGGCAGCTTTGTTCAACCAATTCCTGTTCTTGTTTTCCGGAATATTATACGTATTCGATCTTTACCTTTTTAAAGAATTTGTGTATCAGCAGTTTAACAATACGTTTTACTACAAATTTGCGAAGTTCAAGTTCCAGTGGTTGTTCCGGATCCTGGTGTGCCCAGTTAATCCGGGTTCCAACAATAATATCAATACAATCGTGCTGCAGCAAGAGCTTCACAATTTCTTCGGGCGTACTGTCTGTAAGCCGGGTATCGCTGTCGTAATTCTCTAGTATTTCTTCAACTTTCCCCAAGGTAAGAATTCCTTCAGTAACCATTTCAAAACCCTGCATTTTTGCAGTTGGTGGTAACTTTTCCAGATTTTTATTACCGTGTTGAATTTCTACAGTGAGGTCAAGTTCGCGGGCAATAATCTCTGCAGTGGTTCCTCCGCAAATAATTTTTTTACCATCAAAATTCTGAATTCGGCCAACAAAATCAAAGTCCTTTATTTTGTAGAAAGGTGGACCGGTAATGAGCATAAATTTACGCGGCTCGCGAAAATACATTACGCCGCAGCTGGTGTCGTCTTTAACCGAAAACTGGTCGTTCATAACTGCCTGGTTAACAATTTTACGTGCCAGCTTTGTGGCCGAAATGTCGGGCATTCGTTTTATTTGGTTCAGCGCAAAATCTTCGATGTTTTCTATTCCCCAACCAAGCGGATAACGTTGGTTTCCCAATCCTGATTGTTCAACGCCGTCCGACATAAAAATTATGCGGTCTTCTTTACGGGCAGTAAACTCTTTGCAATGCAGTACTTTGCCCAGGTTTTCTTCACCTCTGATGGTCAGGTTATATTCTTTACCTTGTATGGCAACTTCGTTTCTGAGTACCAAAATTCCCGGGTTGTCGTAATTCACAATTCGCACATGTCCCTCATCGTCCAGTTCAATAATGGTGAATGTGGCATAACTTTCTTTTCCGTCGCTGCTTTTGGGCAACGTTTCCATAATTATGCGCGCGGCTACTTCTGGTTTGGTGTGTAGTAGCGAATATTTTAATGCCATTGTTGAAGTTAGCGTTGCCAAAACACTCGCTTTAATGCCATGGCCAATGCCGTCGCTCAATACTAAAATGGTGCGTCCTTCCTCACGAATAATACTTGACTGAAATACGTCGCCACAGGCAATTTCGCCTTTGGGGCGTTTTTGCTGAAACTCAATTTCAACGTGGTAATCAGGATTTGTCGTCGTCACCATAGCGATAGGTTTCAATTATGGAATTTAACAGTTCTTCTGTTTCAGCAGCGTTTTCGCCCATTAAAAAGGCGATTTTTTGCACCGTCTCAATATTTTGTTTATTGATTTTTCGTGCACGATTAATAATCTCATCCTGCACAAGCATTGGTGCCGACATATCGCGGAATACCACACCAACTACCTTGTTCTTATAAAGTGTACGTACCGAAACATGCATGAGTTTATTGTGAAATTTTAAATCCCGTTCGGCCAATTCATCGCCTGAAGTAAGAACGCTCGATATCATTTTGTAAATAATGTCGGGCACCAATCCTTTTACATCGGCACCGGTAAGCCCGGGAATGGTTTCGTACAATTCTTCCGTGTCTTCGCCCATTAGTTTGGCAAAATATTCGTTGGAGTCTACAATTTTAAAATTACTGTCGACCATTACAATACCGGTAGAAATTTTATGTATCATTTGCGAAGAAACCTGCATGGTTTCCTGCGCTTTTTCCAGGCGTTTTTCGGTTTTCTTTAATTCGGTAATGTCGTTGATGGAACCAACAATTCCAACAATTTTATTTTCGTTATCGCGAATAACAGCTTTATTCAAAATAACATGGTGCGAGGTCCCGTCGCCATGGCGCACTTGTGTGTTGTACACCTGAACATCAGGATTGGCAATTAATTCTTTGTCTTGTGCCAGGTATTTATCTGCCATTTCTTTTACATGAACCTCGTGTAACGGTTTGCCCAAAATTTGTTCCTTTGTTTTGCCGGTAAATTTTTCGTGCGCGGCATTACACATCCGGTAAATTCCTTCTGTGTCGCGGTAAAAAATAGGTATGGGCAGCGCATCAATAATTTTCTGATGGATGGCAGGATCATCGATATTATTGTTTAGAAACGATTCTTTATCGTAAATCATAGTTTGGTCTTTCATTTTTTGTATCTGAAAAATACACAATTTACGAGGCATATAAAACCACAGGCGCTTTATATTTTGAGGAATTGTTTTAAAACAGATTTCTGAAAATCGATCCGACAGAAATAGAGACAAATAGGGCTTGTTTTTATTCATTATAAATTCGGAATAACTTGACTTGCAGCAGTAAAAAAAAGTAGTGGTAGAATTATCTTTGTGCCAAGTTTTAAACTGACCAAGTGAAATTATCTGAGATTATTGATTTGACCAACGCAAAAGTGGTTGCCGGAGATGCCGAAGAAGACCACAATTTGCTGAGAGCTTTTAGTTCCGACCTGATGAGCGATGTTTTAACGCTGGATACGGAACATATACTT